>JBCEBZ010000098.1:17202-24388 GCA_039206675.1 Rhodococcus sp. (in: high G+C Gram-positive bacteria)
AGTGCCGATCCAGGTGGAGTTCCGCACCTTGGTCACCGTCGAGGTTGCCGAGCGGCTGCTCACCGAAGTCGCGCCCACAGCTACCGCGTCCACACCGTTGCTCGTCGTGGCCGACCGGGTGACCGACGCGGCGCGCACAGCACTCATCCGCCACCACGGCGGCTACCTGGACCTGCGTGGCCGACTCGCCTTGCGCACCGATCGCCTGGTGATCGACGCGGACGTGCTACCGGTCAAGGAACGAGCCGCACGGTCCGAGGCGCTCGGCGGCAGGGCCGGACTCGAGGTCGCCACCGCTATTTTGCTGCGCCCCGATCGAGCCGGCACGGTGCGCGGGTTGGCGCGCGAGCTCGGTCGCTCCCCCAGCACGGTCTCTGAGATTCTCGCCGCGCTGCGAGGAGACGGCCTCCTCGACGAGAGCAATGCCCTGATCGGCACCGATTTGTTCTGGCAGGTCGCGGACCGGTGGACGAGCCCGCGTGTTCATCTGGCGCAACCACCGACGCGCGGCGATACCAGCCTGCAACGAACGCTCCGGCTCGGTCTCGACGCGCTCGACGGGCCCGGATGGGCACTGACCGACTCCGCTGCCGCCGCCGCGTACGGCGCACCTCTCGCCTTCCGCGCAGGTCAATCCCTCGACTTCTACGTTCCCGACCCATCGATCCTTCGGCGCGCGAGCACTCTGCTCGGTACCGCAGTGTCCGCCCGGCAGGCGCCCGCCACCGTGCGGGTCGCGCCCGTACCCGCGGTCGTTCAGTCCCGGATCGACCTGGACGTGAACCCGCTCGAATGGCCGCTCGCGCATCCGGTGTTCGTCGCGCTCGATCTCGCCCAAGACCCCGGGCGTGGCCGGGAAATCCTCGATGCCTGGACACCCGGTGACCGGTGGACCCGTGTCTGGTAGCCACGTCGTGTTCGTCGGCGACGCCATGGCCGCCACCCCACCGCCGGTCGACGATCGCGAGCGCTGCGTCGAGTAGCCGCTCCCGGGTCCTCGGGCCACCGTCGGAGCGGATCGAACGACGTTCGGGCTCACCGGCCATCATGACACCCACCAACGCTGTAGGCCGTAGATCCACAGTGTTGACAGCCCGCGGAATGCAGCGTTCACTTCACGGTGAGGCACGGAGCGGATCCGGAAATCGGGAGTCGAGAATGGCGATATCCGACATCAAGGAATACGCACATCTCACCGAGGAGGATGTCGAGGCGCTCCGCTCCGAACTCGACGCCATCCGGCGGGACGTCACCGATTCGCTCGGCGAGCGCGATGCCGCGTATATCCGTCGGACGATCGCGTTCCAGCGCGTACTGGATGCCGGTGCGCGCCTGGTGATCCACTGCAGCCGGGCGCGAGTCGGGTGGATCTTCGGAACGACGGCCTTGGCTCTGGCAAAGTGCGTGGAGAACATGGAGATCGGGCACAACGTCTCCCACGGCCAGTGGGACTGGATGAACGACCCCGAAATCCACTCCAGCACGTGGGAGTGGGACATGGCGGGGCTGTCGTCTCAGTGGCGGTACTCGCACAACTATCGCCACCACGTGTTCAGCAACGTGGTCGGAATGGACGACGATCTCGGGTTCGGCGTCATCCGTATCACCCGCGACCAGCCTTGGAAGCCCGACAATCTGCTGCAGCCACTGCGGAACCTTTTGTTGGCATCCACATTCGAATGGGGCATCGCGCTGCACGGCCTGTACTCCGAACGGGACCGGGTCGACACCGTCGCCGAGAAGGCCGCCCACACCCGAGCCCTGCTCGGCAAGATCGTTCGCCAGTCCGGCAAGGACTACGTGCTGTTTCCCGTCCTCAGCGGGCGGCGGTGGCGACGGACGCTGAAGGCGAATCTTTCGGCCAACCTGCTGCGAAACCTGTGGGCGTACGTCGTGATCTTCTGCGGGCACTTCCCCGACGGCGCAGAGAAGTTCACGCCCGCGGAACTGGAACACGAGACCCGGGCGGAGTGGTATCTACGCCAGATGCTGGGCACCGCCAACTTCCGGGCCGGTGCGGTGCTGGCATTCCTGAGCGGCAACCTCTGCTACCAGATCGAGCACCACCTGTTCCCCGACCTTCCGAGCAACCGCTACGTGGAGATCGCGACGAGGGTCCGCGCCCTGTGCGAGAAATACGATCTGCCCTACACCACCGGTTCGCTTGCCAAGCAATACTTTCTGACCCTGCGCACCATCCACAAGCTGGCGTTCCCCGACCGGTTTCTGTCCGCGACCGCCGATGATGCTCCCGAGACCGCGTCCGAACTGAAATTCCGTACCTCCCCCACCGGGCCCGCCGACGGGCGCACCGGACGGCGGGCGGGACTGCGCACCGCGTTGCGCGAGGCGACGCCGAACCGCCGACGACACACGCAAGGACGCCCGCGGGCCTGACGCACCCGCCGCCTCACACAGGGGGGTGGGTAATGAGCACCCTTGGGTGGCTGTCGACCGGCCTCTTCCGGGGGCAATGTTGGTGTGGTCAAGGAACACCCGCCCCCACACCAGCAAGGACTCCGCATGTTTCGCCACACCGCCATTCGCGCCGGCCTGATGTTCGCCGCAGTCGCATTCTCCGTCACCGGCGCGGCCGGAATCGCGCACGCCATGCCCGCCTCCACGGGCGGTGACGTCGCCGTCACCTCACAGTCGGACCGTGACAACCGCGACCGGGACCGGCGCGACCGTTTCGACGACGACGTGCAGGGCGTTATGTGCGAGGGTCAGGCCATCGTCGACCGTCCCAGCTGCTCGTCGCTGCCGTACTGATCGCCCTCGACCGGGGAGGTGCAGGCCGCCGCCGCTGCCGCGTTCGTCGCGGCAGCGGCGTATCGTCTGCCGCAAGGTAACCCCGCGCCCGATGGCTTCGCCCATCGGCTCGCCTACCGCGCGGGGGCACAACAATGCACGTCGGCCGACAACGACGCACGCCCGAACCTGACTGGCAGAACACCCTCACGGTCTTCGTCGACGACGAACCCGGCCCGCGCACCGCCTCTGGCATCCCGGTGACACCGTGACCACCACACTCTCGTGGCTCGACGAACAGGAGCTTACCGCCGAAATCCGATCACTAGCCGAGGAGGGCCCGAACGGTTCCGGCAGAGGCGCCTTCTATGTCGACAGGTACCCGGGGTTCGCAACTGTGCCCGCGCTGTCCGTGCGCGGAGTGGTCGCGTCGATCGAGGTCGTCGCGAACCTTGCACTGAGCTCCGACGACGGCTGGAAATTGTTGCCCGGCACCGTGCAGATGTGGTGCGTGCCCGACACGGGCACGTGGCGCATGCCGAATCTGCAGTGTTCGGTGCCCGGCACCACCGGCGACCTCCGGTTCATCGAACAGCACGAGTTCTTCGAACGGTACGGTGTCGCCACACCGACCTTCCGCCGGGATTCCCGGTACTTCCGGGTGGTTCTCTTCTTGACCGGGTGATCGCTGCCGCTTACCGGAGGTCGAGTCGCACGTCCCGGAACTCGAAGATGTCGACGACCCAGTCGAACGCCGTGGGCCCGTCCTTCCGCAGAGCACGCTCGAGATCGGCGCGCACCCGCTCCCGGTTCGTCGGGTGGCACTGCTCGAGCCGCCGCTCGAGTTGCCGAACGGTCTCGGTGTAACCGAGGGCCTCGCGGGATTTGCTGCTGTTCTCCCATACGAAGTAGAAACGGCCGTCCTCGGGTGTGCCGTATCCGCCCGTGAGGCAGTCGGCAAAGGCATCGAGGTTTCGTCCGAAATAGCCGTCTTCTCCGCGCACCGCTTCTCCCGCCACCGTGAAGACGTCTTCGAGCGTGCGAATGCGTGCGCCGTTCACCGCCGGCGCTGCGGCTTGAAGAGATCCGACCAGCGGGCTCGGGGATGCGCCTCGAGCAGTGCCCGTCGCTGACGTTCGGTCATCCCACCCCAGATGCCGAATTCGACGCGGTTGTCGAGCGCATACGCGCCGCATTCCATCAGCACCGGGCAGTGCCGGCACAGCGCGGCGGCCTTGCGCTGCGCGGCGCCTCTCACGAAGAGCCGATCCGGGTCCCCATCGCGGCACCGGGCTCGCGTGATCCAGTGGAGTTCCGCACCGGATTCGGGGCGCCTGTTCGGCTTGCACATGTGAAGCCATCCCCTCTCGAACACCGAACACGGTCAGGGCACTGGGAATGCGGCACAGCCCGATGAATCAAGTGAAAGATTCGGCTGCGGAAAGGTTTTTGCAACACATCGGCTTCGGCGACGAGGCGCGATCGACGATCGCACCGATGACAGATTAACTGCATCCCGTGCCGATCGCGCGTCGAAGCGTATCCACCTACCCGGGTGGACGACGGAACGAGCGGATCGCGTAGATCACGGCCCCCAGCGCGAGGACGGCCACACCCGGAATCACCGAGGCCAGGGGGAGGAACGCGGCCAGGACGATGCATCCGGCGGCGCCGACGAACGCCACCAGTCGCGGCCACGGTTTCGCCGACAGGGTCCAGGCGGACGCGTTGGCGATCAGGTAGTAGGCCAGCACCGCGAATGAGGAGAACCCGATGACGCCGCGCAGATCCGCTTCCGCGGCGAGCAGCGCGACCACCACACCCACCGCCAACTCGGCCCGGTAGGGCACCGCGAACCGGGGGTGGACGGCGTCGAGCAGGCGTGGCAGGTGGCCGTCGCGCGCCATCGCGAACGTCGTCCGCGAGACCCCGAGGATCAGGGCGAGCAGCGAGCCGAGTGCGGCGACCACCGCGGCCACCCGGACGACCGGCTCGAGACCCCCGAACCCCGCAGCGGCAACCGCCTGCGCGAGCGGATCCGTCGCGGCCGCGAGCGCGTCGGCACCGAGAGCGTTCAGGACGGCGACCGCGACGCACAGGTACACGACGAGGGTGATGGCCAGCGCGAGAGGAATCGCCCGGGAGATGGTCCGGGCCGGGTCCTTCACCTCCTCGCCGAGCGTGGCGATCCGGGCGTACCCGGCGAACGCGAAGAACAGCAGACCGGCGGCCTGCAGGACCCCGGTCACGCCGTGCCCGGAGGCGATCTCGAGGCCGTCGAACCCGGTGTCGGGTCCGGTCAGGCACACGGTGACGACCACGGCGAGGACGGCGAGCACCGTGAACACGATGAGCCGGGTGACCAGGGCCGACTTCTGCACACCGAAGTAGTTCACGGCGGTGATGGCGGCGACGGCAACGACCGCGACGAGATGCTCGCGGCCGGGCCAGGCGTAGGCACCGACGGTCAGGGCCATCGCGGCACACGAGGCGGTCTTGCCGACGACGAATCCCCAGCCCGCCAGATACCCGAAGAACGGTCCCAGGCGTTCGCGCCCGTAGACGTAGGTGCCGCCTGATTGCGGATACAGCGCGGCGAGCCGGGCCGACGAGTCGGCATTGCAGTAGGCGATCACCGCGGCCACGGCCAACCCGACGAGCAGTGCACCGCCGGCGGCGGACGCGGCAGGCCCCAGCGCGGCGAAGATCCCCGCCCCGATCATCGACCCGAGGCCGATCATCACCGAGTCGAACACCCCCAGCCGCCGGCGTAATTGCGGCGTCGCGGCCGGGTGCGCGTGGTCGCCGTCGGAAATCTCGTCACCGGTCATGTGTGGCAGTTTCCCCCTTCGGACACGCGAATGTCTGGCAGCCCCACGCTAACGCCCTCCGGTACACAAGCGTGAACTCCACGGAGTCAACCGGTTTCGGCTCTGCGGCGAGCTCGCGGTCACGACCACGGCGTCGGGCAGGGCCTGCACGCGGTGGGTGGGACGTCGCATTCGGACTGTCGGGAAGTACGCGAAGGGGTGATTTCCGCCAACGGCTCGGACCATAATTGGTCCATCGGGAAACAGACACACCGGACATTGCCTGCAACCCGAGAATCATCGGCCGGCCGAAGCCGGGCGACAATCGAATCAAAGGTGAGATCAGATGAACACGTTCGCATTGCGCACGGCGGTTACATCGGCCGCGATCGCCACCGCTTTTGCACTCGGTTCCGGCGTCGCGGCGGCGGCACCGGCATTTCATGGAGACCCGAACACACCCGGCACGCAACTCCACGTCCACACCGACCCCAGCACCCCCGCCGACAACAACAGTTATCAATGCGGGGCGATCGGTGTCGGGGGTGCCGGGGTCGGATCGAAACCTTCCGGAGGCAGCGGGCAGCTCAACGGCGTCTTCTTCGGCAGCGGCCCGGTCCAGGGTGGCTGCATCGGTAACGACGGGTCGGTGCACTTCCCGTCCGGACGCGCCGAGTAGTACGGGCTCGATCTGAAGCCCCGCTCGGACCGAACGGTGCGTTGCGGCTTGATTCGACATCTGTCAATATCGACACATGTCGAATCAGCTTCCGGACGGCGGCGAGTGCTGCTCGCCGCTCGCGCGTGAACCACTGACCGAGGACTGGGCCGGCGACCTGGCCCGGATGTTCAAGGCCCTCGGCGATCCGGTGCGCCTGCGCTTGCTGAGCCTGATCGCCAGCCACGCCGGCGGCGAAGCCTGTGTCTGCGACATCTCCGCGTCGTTCGATCTGTCGCAGCCGACGATCTCGCACCACCTGAAGGTGCTCCGCGCCGCCGGGCTGCTGGACTGCGAACGCCGCGGCACCTGGGTGTACTACTGGGTGATCCCGTCGGCGCTGCACCAGCTGTCCGCCGTGCTGCTGACCGAGGGCGCCGCCGTGCCGTCCCCCACCTGCGCCGAGGCTCCCGCATGAGCGAGGCCACGACAACCGAGCACCCCGCCGTCGTCGGCAAACTCTCCACCCTCGACCGTTTCCTGCCGGTGTCGATCGGCGTCGCGATGGTCACCGGCCTGCTCCTGGGACGTCTGATTCCCGGGCTCGGCGACACCCTGAGCGCCGTCGAGATCGACGGCATCTCGTTGCCGATCGCACTCGGACTGCTGGTCATGATGTACCCGGTGCTGGCGAAGGTCCGTTACGACCGGCTCGACACCGTCACCGGCGACCGCAGGTTGCTGATCGGTTCCCTCCTGCTGAACTGGATCCTCGGCCCGGCGCTGATGTTCGCCCTGGCCTGGCTGCTGCTGCCGGATCTGCCGGAATACCGCACCGGCCTGATCATCGTCGGCCTGGCCCGCTGCATCGCGATGGTGATCATCTGGAACGACCTCGCGTGCGGTGACCGGGAGGCCGCCGCCGTCCTCGTCGCGATCAACTCGGTGTTCCAGGTGATCATGTTCG
>JBCEBZ010000099.1:0-6293 GCA_039206675.1 Rhodococcus sp. (in: high G+C Gram-positive bacteria)
GGCACCGCCGCGACGTGCTCACCGCGGCGGTCACCGACCCGCAGGCCCGCGCCCATGTCGACAGCGGCCGCCTCGCGGAGCCGTTCTGGTACGTCGAATCATCCTTGACCACAGCCGATTCGGGACGGCCGTTCGCCGGACGGCCCGAGCGTGGATGCACCCCGGCCGCCGCACCGGGCATTCTCGTGCCCGATGCCCCGGTGACGCTGCACGGTGGTGGGACTCGCCTGCGGGAGATCGCCCGGCACGGAATTCTCCTGCTGCTCGGTGACGACGTGGACGTCGACGCCATCCGCGGCGCGGCCCTCGCCGCGGTGCACACGCCGATCCGGCTCGCCCGGCTGTCGGAGATCGACGGCACCGGAGTCCTCACCGCCGCGCTGGACGCGAAGCCCGGCGAGGTGTGGGTCGTCCGCCCCGACGCCTACGTCGCGGCGGTCACCGATTCGGTCGACGGCCTCGTCGCCGCCCTGCGAAAACTCCACGGATCCGTCACGGTCGGTTCCCGCTCAGCCGTTCGGGATTCAGATCCAGTCTTCGCAGCAGCTGCGCGTTGAGCGCGACGACGATGGTGGAGACCGACATCAGGATTGCCGCCACCGCCGGGGAGATCGCGACCCCGGCGAACGCGAGGACGCCGGCGGCCAGCGGAACGGCGATGATGTTGTAGCCGGTGGCCCACACCAGGTTCTGCCACATCTTGCGGTAGCTCGCCTGCGACAGGTCGATGATCGACAGCACCGCGCGGGGGTCGTCGGCAGCGAGGACGACACCCGCCGATTCGATGGCGACGTCGGTGCCGGCGCCGATGGCGACACCCACGTCGGCGCGGGCGAGGGCGGGGGCGTCGTTGACCCCGTCGCCGACCATCGCGACGCGGTGGCCGCGGGCCTGGAGTGCGGCCACCTGAGCGTCCTTGTTCTCGGGCAGGACGTCGGCGAACGCCTCGTCGATCCCGAGGTCCGCGGCCACGGCGTCGGCGACCTGACGGGCGTCGCCGGTGATCATCGCGACCTTCACTCCCCGTGCGTGCAGGGCGTCGATCGCCTGCCGGGACTCCTCGCGGACGGCGTCCTCGAGCGCCACCGCGCCGAGCGCCGTCCCGCCGCGGACGATGTGGAGGACGGCGGCGCCGCGGCCGACCCACCGTTTCGTCTGCGCTGCAACGTCGTCCGGGACCGTCACGTTCAGTTCGGCGAGCATCGCCGGTCCGCCGACGGACACCTCCTCGCCGTCGACCACGGCCCGGACTCCACGACCCGGCAGCGACCGGAACTCGGACGCGGTGAGGCGCGACTCGGCGGGGACCTTCGCGGCAGCCTCGGCGACGATCGCGCGGGCGAGCGGGTGCTCGCTGTCGGCCTCGACGGCGGCGGCGAGCGCGAGCAGGTCGGTCTCGGTGACACCGGCGGTCGCGACGACGCCCGTCACCGCGTGCCTGCCCTGCGTGAGGGTGCCGGTCTTGTCGAACAGCACGACGTCGACGCCGCGCATCCGCTCCAGCGCCAGCCGGTCCTTCACCAGCACACCGGCCCTCGCGGCGCGTTCGGTGGAAATGGCGATCACGAGGGGTATCGCCAACCCGAGCGCGTGCGGGCAGGCGATGACCAGGACGGTGACGGTCCGGACCACGGCCTCGTCCGGGTTGCCGAGCAGCGACCACACCACGAACGTGAGAAGTCCTGCGATGGAGGCGAAGTAGAACAGGAACGCGGCCGCGCGGTCCGCGAGGGCCTGGGCGCGGGACGACGAGGACTGCGCGTCGGCGACCAGACGCTGGATGCCCGCGAGTGCGGTGTCCTCCCCCACGGCGCCGACGGTGATCCGCAGCGCACTGTCGGTGGCGACGGTGCCCGCGACCACGGGGTCGCCGACCGACCGTGGGACGGGATTGGATTCGCCGGTGATCATCGATTCGTCGACCTCGGCGCGGCCGTCCGCGACGGTGCCGTCGGCGGGGATGCGGCCGCCGGCCAGCACCAGCACCAGGTCGCCGGTGGCGAGTTCGGAGACGGGGACCTCGGTGACGCCGTCGTCGGTGATCCGGTCCGCGGTGTCCGGCAGCAGCGCGGCGAGCGCGTCGAGGGCGCCGGACGCCGACCCCAGCGCCCGCATCTCCAGCCAGTGACCGAGCAGCATGATGACGATGAGAAGCGCCAGCTCCCACCAGAAGTCGAGGTCGAACCCGCCGATCTGCAGGGTCGTCACCCACGACGCGACGAACGCGACCGTGATCGCCATCCCGATCAGCAGCATCATGCCCGGCTGCCGCGACTTCAGTTCGCGCCACGCGCCGGTGAGAAACGGTGCGCCGCCGTAGAAGAAGATCGCGGTACCGACCAGCGGCGGAATCCAGGACGCGCCGGGAAAGTCGGGGACGTGGTAGCCGAGGAGGTCGGCGAACATGTGGCTGAACACCACCACCGGCACCGACAGCGCGAGGCTGATCCAGAACTTCTGCCGGAACACCTCTCCGTGCGCGCCGTGGCCGGCGTGTTTGTCGTGGGTCGTCGGTGTGGCGGGTACCTCTTTTGTTTCCGGGCTGTGCGACATGGCCTTACCCCTAGGAACGGACGAGACGCGCGATGGCGTCGGTGGCTTCCTTGATCTTCGCGTCGGCCTCGGAGCCGCCCGCGACGGCGGCGTCCACGACGCAGTGGCTGATGTGGTCTTCGAGCAGGCCCAGCGCCACGGCCTGCAGCGCCTTGGTCATGGCGGACACCTGGGTGAGGATGTCGATGCAGTACTTCTCGTCCTCGACCATCCGCTGCAGGCCCCGCGCCTGACCCTCGATGCGGCGCAGTCGCTTGAGGTAATCGTCCTTGGCGCTGATGTATCCGTGGCCGACGGTGTGATCGTGGTCGGTGTGCGGTTGCTCGGTCATGAGTGTTCCCCTCGGGTGGGAGTGGTCAGGGGTTGGAACCGGCGCAGTCGCAGGCTGTTGCTCACGACGAACACCGAAGAGAATGCCATGGCGGCACCGGCCAGCATGGGGTTGAGCAGACCCGCCGCCGCCAGTGGCAGCGCCGCGACGTTGTAGGCGAACGCCCAGAACAGGTTTCCCTTGATCGTGCTCAACGTTCTGCGCGACAACCGGATCGCGTCGGCGGCGGCACGCAGGTCGCCGCGGACCAGCGTGAGGTCGCTGGCCTCGATGGCCACGTCCGTGCCGGTGCCCATCGCGAGACCGAGGTCGGCCTGGGCGAGCGCGGCGGCGTCGTTGACCCCGTCGCCGACCATCGCGACCACCTTGCCGTCGGCCTGCAGGCGCTTGATCACGTCCACCTTGTCCTGCGGCAGCACCTCGGCGATCACCTCGCCGATGCCGACCTGGTCGGCGATGGCCCGGGCCGCGGACTTGTTGTCGCCGGTGAGCATGATCGGGGTGAGGCCGAGTTCCCGGAACTGCGCCACCGCCTCGCGGGACGTCGGCTTGACGGTGTCGGCTACGACGAGCACGCCGCGCGCCCGTCCGTCCCAGCCGATCCCGACCGCGGTCTTGCCGTCCGACTCCGCTGCCTCGACGGCACGCTGGAGTTCGGTGGTCAGGTGCAGCGACCAGTCGCGGAGCAGTTTCGCGCGGCCGATGACCACCGCGTGTCCGTCGATCATGCCCTGGACGCCGAGTCCCGCGACGTTGGTGAATTGTTCGACGTCGGGGAGGGTCGTCAGCCGTTCCTTCGCGCCGCGGGTGATCGCCCGGGCGATGGGGTGCTCGGAGGCGTCCTCGAGTGCCCCGGCGAACCGGAGAACCTGCTCCTCGTCCTGGCCGTCGGCGGCGATCACGTCGTGCAGCGACATGGTGCCGGTGGTGACCGTGCCGGTCTTGTCGACCACCACGGTGTCGACTCGCCGGGTCGATTCCAGCACCTCGGGGCCCTTGATCAGGATGCCCAGCTGGGCGCCCCGTCCGGTGCCCACCATGAGGGCGGTCGGGGTGGCGAGTCCGAGCGCACACGGGCACGCGATGATCAGGACGGCCACGGCGGCGGTGAACGCGGCGGCGATCGAACCGCCGGTGCCGATCCAGAAACCGAGCGTCGCGACCGACAACGCGATGACGATCGGCACGAAGATCCCGGAGATCCGATCGGCCAGGCGCTGCACCTCGGCCTTGCCGGTCTGCGCGTCCTCGACCATCCATGCCATCTGCGCGAGCTGGGTGTCGGCGCCGATCCTGCTCGCGCGAACCACGATCCGGCCGCCGACGTTGACCGTCGCGCCGGCCACCTCGGAGTCGGGCGACACCTCGACGGGCACGGATTCACCGGTCAGCATCGACGCGTCCACCGCCGACGAGCCCTCGACGACGACGCCGTCGGTGGCGATCTTCTCGCCCGGGCGGACCACGAAGAGGTCGCCGACCTCGAGCAGGTCGATGCCGATCAGCTGTTCGGTGCCGTCACGCAGCACCGACACTTCCTTCGCTCCCAGTTCGAGCAGCGCCCGCAGCGCCGCTCCCGCCCGGCGCTTGGCGCGGGCCTCGAAGTAGCGGCCGGCCAGGATGAACGTGGTGACGCCCGCGGCGGCCTCCAGATAGATGTTGCCGGTGCCGTCGACCCGGGCGATCGTGAGCTCGAACGGGTGCGTCATCCCCGGCATGCCGGCGGTACCCCAGAACAGCGCGTACAGCGACCAGCCGAACGCGGCCAGCGTGCCCATCGACACCAGGGTGTCCATGGTCGCCGTGCCGTGCCGGAGGTTCGTCCACGCGGCCTTGTGGAACGGCCACGCACCCCACACCACGACCGGGGCCGCGAGGGTGAGCGACAGCCACTGCCAGTTGGTGAACTGCAGCGCCGGGATCATCGCCATCGCGATGACGGGAACCGTCAGCACCGCCGACACGAGCAGTCGCTGCCGCAGTTCCGCCGCCGGGTCCTCTTCCTCCGGCGCCGGGGGCTTCACCTCGGGCAGCCGGGCCGTGTACCCGGCCTGCTCCACCGTGGCGACGAGATCCTCGGGCGAGACGTCGGCGGCGTCGTAGTGGACGCGGGCCTTCTCCGTCGCGTAGTTGACGGTCGCGGTGACGCCGTCGAGTTTGTTCAGCTTGCGCTCGATGCGGTTGGCGCAGGACGCGCAGGTCATCCCGCCGATGGCCAGTTCGATCTGGGAATCGGGCGGTGCCGCGATGTCGGTCGAGCGTGTCATCACTTCTCCTCCGGTCCGGCGGTGGCGGTGAACTCCGCGGTGTGGACGGCGCCGGCGTGCTGGAAGTCCAGGAACAGGCGGTAGTCGCCCGCACTGGGCGCGGTGACGGCGAAGTCGATCCCCGGACCCGCCGAGGTGACGCCGTCGCCGGGATGTCCGTCGGGGTGGACGTGCAGGTAGCCGAGGTCGGTGGTGCGCAGCGCCACGAGGTGCCCGTAGGCGCCGAGGTACGGCTGCAGATCGGTGACGGGCCGTCCGTCGCGGCTCACCGAGAGGGTGACGCCGGACGTCTCACCCGGCCGCAGTGCGCCGTCGAGGGTGACGGTGTAGCCGTCCACGGTCGCGGTCGGCGCGGGTGCGGGCAGTTCCTGCGGGTCATAGGTGCCGGCGACGCGTAGGTCGGTGCCCAGCGTGACGCCCTCACCGCCCGCCGGGGTGAAGTCCGCGAACACCCGGTAGTCGCCGCCGCGTGCGAGGTCGAGGGGGACGCTCCACGTTCCGGTCGCGTCGAGGGTCGGGTGCACGTGCTGGAACCCGGCGAGGTCGCGGCGGACGACGATCAGGTGCAGCAGTTTCTCGTGCTCCTCGGTGTAGTCCGTGACGGGTACCCCCGAGGGGTTCGTGATCCGGAACTGCACCGGGACCGCGGCGCCGGCCGTGGCCTGGTCGGATGCGAGTTCGAGGGTGTAGCCGTCCGCCGTGGGCGACAGACCGCCCGGCGTCGGGTCGGCGACGGCGTCATGAGCTGCGGTGTCATGACCTGCCGCGCCGTGGCCGTCGTCCCCGGCCGTGTGCGCGGCGGGCTCGGCCACGTCCGGGCCGGTGACCGACCCGAGGGCGAGCGCGGCGCCGAAGATCACGACGAGGCCGACGGTGAATCCGGCGAACTTGCCGGTTGCGTTCATGATGGGGCTCCTGTGGTGGAGTGCCGGCTCAGCCGGCGAGTGAGTACCCGGCTTCCTCGACGGCTCCCGCGACGGCGCTCGGATCGAGGTCGGTGGTGCTGTCGATGACGACCTTGCCGGTGGCGAGATCGACGTTCACTGCGGTGACGCCGGGAAGTGCGCTGATCTCCTCGGTTACCGAGGTCGCGCAGTGGTCGCAGGTCATGCCGGTGACGGTGACGCTGGAGGTGCTCACGG
>JBCEBZ010000100.1:0-6267 GCA_039206675.1 Rhodococcus sp. (in: high G+C Gram-positive bacteria)
CCATATATCGTCGCAACACCGCTTCGAACATGGACTTCATATCCAGCGCATACGTTTGATGAGCCCTGAAGAGGCCCACTGCAGTATTTGCGAAATCGATTCCCTCGCCACCAATAGCTTTCTCGTCGAACTTGCGAGCGATATCCGCTGCCGATGCAATGTCTGCCTCACCGATTCCCAAAGCCACCGCGCGTAGTTCTGTGCGGGCCCTGCTCGCGAGGTCCCCCCAGCCCTTCGCGTGGTCCTCACACAGCTTGATGCACTGCTCTAACCCGGCAGGGTCGAGTTCGAGCCTGCCTCCCCCGACGACGTTTTCGGTGAAAGCCTTCCAACCGGCTTCCGGTGCTTCTGGCCCCGCCATGTTCGTGTCCCCTCCGTGTGTCGTGCCGTGTCCCCACCTGAGCAATCGCCGGCGCGTGGCAATCTACCAACCGCGGCCGCCGACCGACCCTGCTCGAGGAGTGGTGCCGACCCTGATCAGGGTGTCGAGCGAGGATACGAGCTGGTCGGGGCCTGCCGGGTGCGCGGCGGCGGGATCGTGCGGGCCGATCACGTAGCGGCCGTCGCCGGCGATGTCGATCCACTGCATGACGCCGACGTCGCGGCCGGTGCCGTAACGGGGACCGCGGAAGACTCGGATCTTGCCGCGACCTGCGTACGCCTTCTGCACGGCGGATTCGAGTCGCGGGACAGGAGCCGCCCGATTGACCTCTTGCAGGATTCCCTGGGAGAAGCCGAGCTCCTCCTCGTCCCGTCGCTGGAACCGGCGCCTGCCGGCGGCGTTCTGTGGGATGACACCGATCAGTTGCGCGCCCAGTCGTCCGGCGTGCCCGGCGCCGATCACCACGTCGCCGCCGATCTGCGGCGCCCGGCCGGGGAGTTGTGAGGCGATCACAACCCATTGCCGGTGCTGCGCGCCGATGATGCGGATCGGCGTCTCGTCGGCGGTGGAACCGGAGATCTCGACATACACCTCAGGCTCCGCGAGCACGCTCAACGCAGACCTCACGTCGTCGTGCTCGGCACCTGCGAAGGTTTCTCGTATCCGGTTCTGCTCGGCCGCATAGGCGTTGAGCCCGGGGTGTGCGCTCACGATCCGGAACGGGTACGGGATGCGGTCCTGCCCGGTGCCGGCCCACAGTGCGTCGAACAGTTCGGGACGCAGCCGCCAATTGCGCATGCTCATGCGCCGATCACCGGCGGCGAGACGAGGGGCAGTTTGCCGATCAGCTCGTTGCCGTTGTCGAGGGTGATCAGGTAGTCGGGCGTCTTGTGTTCCTTGTCCTCGCCGCCGCCTCTGGCAGCCCCCGGGGCGCCGCCCATCATTCCGCTGCCCATCGGTCCGGTGCCGCGTATCCCGGCGCCGGTGCGACCACCGGCTGCGGCAGCACCCGCGGCCCCAGGGGTGGAGCCCGGCAGGGCTCCGGCGCCCGTCCGACTACCGACGCCGCCGGCGCTGCCCGGCCCGCCGAATCCGAATCCACCTGCTCCGGCACCGCCGCCCGCACCCGCCGATCGCGAGCCGGCACCCGAGGACGACTCGGCGCCCTGCGGCATTGCCGACCGGTTCTGCGCCTGATCACCTGTCACCGACGCCGGGGTCGTCGTCGCCGGGGCCATGGCCGACGACGGCGCGGTGGCCGCATTCTGCTGCGCGCCGTCCGCTGCGGGAGTACCGGGCGCAGCGGAGGAGTCGCTGTCCGGAGCGGCGATATCGGGAGTGGCGCCGGAACTCGGCTGCCCGGCGCTCGGACCCCCGAATCGATCGCTCGAGTTGGGGGTACCGCTGGAGTAGTCGACGCCGGGCGCGGACGGACCCGAACGCACATCGACGATGCTCTCCGGCCGCGTGAACGACGGGACGTTGCCGTCCGAAGTCGCGAGTCCCGGGTTGAAGATCGTGGCCATCTTCTCGCGCGCTTCGCCGTCGCGACGGTAGTACTCGTCCTCGGTGTCCGTGTCCCAGGGCGTCAGCTTGTCCCACAATCCGGTGCCGATGGTTTCGGGGACCTGCGACCGCAGCGACGCGACCGTCTCCGCCAGCGGAGTCAGCGCTGCTGCCACTCCGTGTAGCTGATCCTGTGCCTGCGGCGCGGAGGTGGAGTACCGCTCGGTCTCGCTGTAGGCCGCCGACGCGGCGGCACCCTGCCAGCTCTCGCTGATCGTCTTCTTGATGGCGTCGCTGAACTCGACGATCGCGTCGTGGGCCGTCGTCCCCAGATCGGTCCAGGCTCTCGCGATGCCACTCACGTGTTCGACGTCCATGCCGGCGACGGCGCTCGCAATCCTCGCGTGGTCCCACCGGTCCGAGTGGAAGTTCTCGGGATCCTTGATGTATGCCGGGTCGGTCACGTTTCCCCCTCCGATGGCGCGGTCCGCCACACACGGTCAATTGTTCTGACGCAGCAGGACCCTCACCGGTTCCGCCCGCCCCCGCGAGAGAATCTACAAGACGGCACTCGGAACCCTAGTATCGAATATGTGCCGGCAATCGATCTGAACAGCGACCTCGGCGAGAGCTACGGTGCCTGGACCCTCGGCGACGACGTGGCGATGCTGAAGCTCGTGACCAGCGCCAACGTGGCCTGCGGGTTTCATGCGGGCGATCCCGCGACACTGTGGGCCTGTTGTTCCGCGGCGTCCGAGTTGACGGTCCGGATCGGCGCGCAGGTGGGCTACCACGACCTCGCCGGGTTCGGGCGCAGGTTCATCGACGTCGCCCCGCGTGATCTGACAGCCGACGTCGTCTATCAGATCGGCGCCCTCGACGGTCTCGCCCAGGTGTCCGGGTCCGCGGTCGCGTACGTGAAACCGCACGGCGCGCTGTACAACGCGATCGTGCATCACCGCGAGCAGGCCCGCGCGGTGGTCGCGGCGGTGAGCGCGTACGACGACACGCTTCCGGTTCTCGGGCTGCCCGGTTCGGTGTTTCTGGAGGAGGCCGAGAAGGCCGGACTGCGGACGGTCACCGAGGCGTTCGCCGATCGTGCATACACACCCGAGGGAACGCTGGTGCCCCGCACGACGGACGGCGCGGTCCTGCACGATCCGGCGGTCGTGGCGGAGCGGGTCCGCAGGCTCGTCGTCGATCACACCCTCGAAGCGGTCGACGGCACGGTACTCGCGGTCACCGCCGAATCGGTCTGCGTCCACGGCGATACGCCCGCGGCCGTCGAGATGGCCACCGCCATCCGATCGTTGCTCGACGCCGAGGGCGTCACGGTGGAACCGTTCGTGTGATGCGCATCCTCGACGTCGGAGAAAGCGCGGTCCTCGCCGAGTTCGAGGATCAAGGCGCTGTGCTCGCACACTTCCGTGCTCTGGACGAATCCCGGCCGCCCGGGGTCCGGGAGGTGATACCGGCGGCGCGCACCATCCTGGTGCGGTTCGACCACGGCGCGACGAGCCGCGACCGCGTCGCCAAGTGGGTGCGGACGACGGAACCGGTGGCGGCGGTCGCCGAGGACGCGCCGGAGGAGGTCCGGATCGCCGTGCGCTACGACGGACCCGACCTCGAGGACGTGGCCGAGCTGACCGGGCTCGGTGTCGACGGCGTCGTCGAGGCGCACACCGGAACGCCGTGGACGGTGGCGTTCTGCGGCTTCGCCCCAGGTTTCGGGTACCTCACCGGCGGCGCACCCGAATTGCACGTGCCTCGCCGCGCGACGCCCCGGACCTCCGTTCCCGCCGGGACCGTGGCTCTGGGAGGGGAGTTCACGGGAATCTACCCCCGCAGTTCGCCCGGCGGATGGCAGCTCATCGGGACCACGGACGAACCGATCTGGGATGCCGGGCGCACTCCCCCCGCCCTGCTCCGTCCCGGTGTCGTGGTGCGCTTCGCCCCCGTGAGTACTTATTAACCGCCCGACGTTAACAAGTACTCACAGGTCGAGGACCAGGCGGGCTCCCCTTGCCCGGGACACGCAGATCATCATGCTGTTGCACTGCGCGCGTTCGCTTTCGGTGAGAAGGTCGTCGCGGTGGTCGACGTCGCCGCCGAGGACCTTCACCTCACAGGACCCGCAGATGCCCATCTCGCACGACGACGGGTGGTCGATGCCGGCGTCGCGGACCGCGTCGAGCACGGTCTGATCGGGGCGTACCGAAACGACCTTCTCGCTGCGGGCCAGTTCGACCTCGAATTCGCCGCTCGACCCGGCCGCGGGTGCCGCCGCGGCGAACCGTTCGAGGTAAAGATCGCCACCGCGTCCCGCCTGGGACATCCGGTCCACCAGCGCGTCCATCAGCGGTGTCGGACCGCAGCAGTAGACCGCCGCCCCCGACGCGGACTCGACGACGGACGACAGGTCCAGGTGACCGTGCGTGTCCTGCGGCACCAATTGCACCGCGGACGCGTCGAGTTCGCTCACGAACGCGAAGTGCCCGGCGGTGCGGGCTCCGTACACCAGTTCCCAGGTTCTGCCGCGCCGCTGCACTTCCCGGATCATCGGCAGCATCGGGGTGATGCCGATGCCGCCGGCGACGAACACGTACCGGTCCGCCTCTGCCAGTGCGAAATTGGAGCGCGGAACGCCGATCTGGATCAGGCGCCCCGGACGCAGTTCGCGGTGGACCTCCACCGAACCGCCCCGGCCTGCGGGCAGTTCGAGGACGGCGATGCGGTACCGGGTCGTGTCGCCCGGGTCGCCGCACAGCGAGTACTGCCTGATCGTGCCGGAAGGGAGGTGCACGTCGACGTGGGCGCCGGGCTCCCAGCCCGGCAGCTCCCCACCGTCCGGGTGGGCGAGTTCGTAGGAGGTGATCGACTCTGCCTCCCAGCGGGCGGCGACGACACGCAGCGGAAGTGTCTGCGAATCAGACGAACTCGTTGACATGACTGCCGTCCTTGACGCGGTTCATCAGCTCGGTGAACGAGCGCCGGTAGTTGAGGGTGAACAGATCAGCGGGCACGGAAAATTCCTGGAACTCTGAATCCCAGGGGATTTCGCGAGGTTCGATGAATTCGACGATCGGAATGTCCTCGAGGTACACCATCTCCTCGACGCGCAGACATTCCTCGAGGTCCGCGCCCCGGTAGCCGACCTCGTTGGCGACGCCCCAGAAGATCTTGACGTGTTCGTAGTCGATCGGCGACGGGAACCCGGCGACGACGCGGCGTCCGAGCTTCTCGTAGTGATACGTGATGGACGCGAGACCCGGTGCGGAGCAGCGGTACCGCATCATGCAATCGCCGTCGTTGGCCCAGTCCCCGGAGCCGGCGTCGAGCGGGCGGTCCATCCAGACGTCCAGGCCGTCCCGGTTGACGTTCAGCGGTTCGACGACCTCCGGGGTCGGGCCCATCGACACCTTGTGGACGAACGGGAAATGCGCGACGTCGCGGAAGTTCTCGATCGTCACCCCGACGCCGACGGACGAGTCGATGGGGTCGGCGGCGAGCCATTCGAGGTCCAAACCCTGCCACTCCTCGATCTCGTACATGTCGCGGATCGGGTCCTCGAGCACCGTCCAGACGTGGCCGAACCGTTCGACCGCGGGGTAGGTGGCGATCGACGCGCGCGGCGGGATCTTGCTCTGATCCGCCAGGGACGGGATGCGGCTGCAGCTGCCGTCGGTGCTGGAGAACTCCCAGCCGTGGTACGGGCAGCCGATGGAACTCTGGTGTACTTCGCCCATCGACAGGTCGCCGCCGCGGTGCGGGCAGCGCCGCGACTGCACCGAGATCCGCCCCTCGCCGTCGCGGTAGATCACCAGGCTGACGCCGAGGAGGGTGGCCGTCTGGGGCTTGTCGAGGTCGCACAGACGCGCGACCGGGAACCAGGAGCGGCGCATCGACGCCTCGGCCAGTTCACGTTTGGTGGGGGTGGGGATCGAGGTGGTCACGATGGTCCTTTCGGGGAGTTCAGGCGCCGACGACGAGCGCTCCACCGTTGACCGCGAGGGTCTGACCGGTGATGAATGCGGCTCCGTCGGAGGCGAGGAAGGCGACGGCCGCGGCGATTTCGTGGGCGTCGCCGAGACGGCCGAGGGGGACGGCGGCGAGTTCTTCGGCGTAGACGTCGTCGGGAACCATCCGGGTGTGGATCGCGCCCGGGGCGACGGCGTTGACGAGGATCTTCTGCGAGACGAGTTCGGCGGCAAGGGCCTTCATCAGGCCGAGTTGCGCGGTCTTGGACACCATGTAGCCGTACGAGTGGCCGTCCGGCACCTGCCCCCACTGCGAGGAGATGAAGATGACGCGGGGTGCCTCGCTGTGGGCGAGGAGCGGCGCGGCGGCGCGGGTGATGGCGTACGGCCCGAGGACGTTGA
>JBCEBZ010000101.1:0-6261 GCA_039206675.1 Rhodococcus sp. (in: high G+C Gram-positive bacteria)
TCGACAAGGTCGGCCAGCACGAATCCGACACCGCCGAGCTGTTCTTCGAGAACGTGCGCGTGCCGTCGGCGAACATCATCGGTGAGATCGACCGCGGATTCATCCACATGATGGAGATGCTGCCGCAGGAGCGTGTCGGCGCCGCCGTCTCGAACATCGCGCACGCCGCGCCGATCCTCGAGGAGACGATCCAGTACGCCAAGGACCGCAAGGCATTCGGGCAGCCGATCGGTTCGCTGCAGTGGAACAAGTTCCTTCTCGCCGACCTCGTCACCCGCGTCGAGGTCACCCAGGCGTACGTCGACAACTGCGTCGCCGCACACGCCGACGGCGAGCTGACGGCTGTGGACGCCGCGAAGGCCAAGTGGTGGACTGCTCAGGTGCAGAACGAGGTCCTCGACCACTGCGTGCAGTTGCACGGTGGTTACGGATTCATGACCGAGTACCGTGCCGCGCGTGCGTGGATGGATGCCCGTGTCACCAAGATCTGGGCCGGTTCGAACGAGATCATGAAGGAACTGATCGGCCGCGACCTCGGGCTGTGAGCCCGTACCCCCACAGCCCGACGACAAAGGAGTCGCTTCGTATGTCCGTTCTCGACAAGTTCAGCTTGACCGATCGGGTGGTCGTCGTGACCGGTGCGTCGTCGGGCCTCGGGGTGGCGTTCGCGCAGGCGGCAGCGGAGGCCGGCGCCGACGTGGTGCTGGCTGCGCGCCGCGCCGACCGCCTCGAGAAGACCGCCGAACTGGTGCGGGCGGCGGGGCGTGAGGCGTTGTCCGTCGCGACGGACATCGTGGACCCGGCGCAGGCGCAGAACATGATCGACGCGGCGATGGAGAAGTTCGGCCGGGTGGACGTTCTCGTCAACAACGCCGGCGTCGGGACGGCCGTGCCCGCGACGAGGGAGACGCCGGAGCAGTTCCGGCAGGTCGTCGACATCAACCTGAACGGCTCCTACTGGGCGGCGCAGGCGGCGGGCAAGGTCATGAAGCCGGGAAGCGCGATCGTGAACATCGCAAGCGTGCTCGGCCTCACCACCGCGGGACTTCCGCAGGCCGCGTATGCCGCGAGCAAGGCCGGTGTCATCGGGCTGACCCGCGACCTGGCGCAGCAGTGGGGCGCGCGCAAGGGCATCCGGGTGAATGCGATCGCTCCCGGATTCTTCGAGACGGAGATGACGGACCAGTATCAGGACGGGTACCTCGAATCGATGAAGTCGCGTCTGGTTCTCGGTCGCCTCGGTGACCCGGAGGAGTTGGCCGCGACCGTGGTCTGGCTCGCGTCGGACGCCGCGGCGTACGTCACCGGCCAGACGATCGCGGTGGACGGCGGCATCACGATCACCTGAGCGCCGGGTTGGGCGGTGCTGCGGTGCTGGCGTATAAGTAGGAAATGACCTCGCGCACCGTCCATGAAGAGTGGGACGATCAGCCCGCCCCGTCGATGGCGGCCACGGATCTGCTGCGGGAGCCGCCGGCGACCCCTCGCGGTGCGCGCACGCGCGCGGCGTTGGTGGCGGCCGCGCGGACGGTGTTCGAGCGATCCGGCTACCTCGACGCCAGGCTCACCGACATCACGAAGGAAGCGAACTGCTCGACGGGGTCGTTCTACACGTACTTCGACAACAAGGAGCAGGTCTTCGCCGCGGTGCTCGAGGTGGCGCAGGAAGACATGATGCACCCGGGCATGAAGCGGGTGCAGGACACGGACGACCCCTATGCGGTGCTGGAGGCGAGTAACCGCGCCTACCTGGAGGCCTACCGGCGCAACGCCAAGCTGATGGGGCTGCTCGAGCAGGTGGCGCACATCGACCCGGCGTTCGCGGACCTGCGGCGTCAGCGGGCCGACGCGTTCATCGCGCGCAACGCGCGGGGTATCGCGGAGTTGCAGGCGCGGGGTATCGCAGACAAGGAATTGGACCCGATGCTGGCGTCGCGGGCGTTGTCGGGGATGGTCAGCCGGCTGGCGTACAACGTGTTCGTGGCCAACACGAACGGTGACGACGGCACTCCCGTCGACTTCGACGACGTCGTGTTCACGACGACGCGGATCTGGGCGAACGGGCTGCGGTTTCCCGAGCGGGGCTGAGCTCCACCCGGTCGGGTGAGTGCGTGGAATATTCGGCTCGACAAAACTGAACCCGACACCGGATTCAGGTGATTTCTGTGGAAGACTGGGGTCACGTCCGTGTCCCCGCCAGGGAGGAATCTCGTGCAGGTTGCGCAGAAGGTTGCCGTCGTCACCGGTGGCGGAGGTGGAATCGGCGGTGCACTCGCGGAGCGGCTCGCCGCCGAGGGCGCCAAGGTCGTCGTCACCGATCTGGATGCCGCATCGGCCCAGGCGGTGTCGGACCGGATCAACGCGACGCGTCCGGGGGCCTCGATCGCCCGCGGTGGCGACGCGTCCGACGACGCGCAGATCGCGACGGTCATCGACGCCGCGGAGCAGGCCTTCGGGCCCGTCGACCTCTACTTCGCCAATGCGGGTGTCGCAGCAGGCGACCAACTCGAACCCGACGACGCCGTGTGGGACCTCGCGCTCGACGTGAACGTCCGTGCGCACATCCGGGCGGCCCGCCGCCTCGTCCCCGGCTGGATCGAGCGCGGGGAGGGGTACTTCGTGAGCACGGCGTCGGCCGCCGGGCTGCTCACTCAGATCGGTTCCGCCCCCTACTCGGTGACCAAGCACGCCGCCGTCGGATTCGCCGAATGGCTGTCGGTCACCTACGGCGACAGAGGCGTCCGCGTCAGCTGCCTGTGCCCGATGGGCGTCAACACCAAGCTCCTCACCGACGACGCCGCCCTGTCGGCCACCGCCGCACGCGCCGTCACCACCGCGGGTTCGGTGCTCGAGCCGTCCGAGGTGGCCGAATGCGTGCTCGCCGCAATGGAAGCCGAGCAATTCCTGATCCTTCCGCACCCCGAGGTGCTGGAGATGTACCGGCACAAGGGCGCCGACTACGACCGATGGATCCGGGGAATGCGCCGCTATCAGGCGACGCTCCTGGCCCAGCCGTCCTGACCCGGCCGAGAAGCCAACTGCGTAAACACCGTACGAAGACCGAGAACAACCAGCATGGAGGAAACAAGTGAGCCAGGAACGTAGAACCGCCATCGTCACCGGGTCGGCCAGGGGAATCGGCGCCGCCGTCGCGAAGCGACTGGCCGAGGACGGGTACGCCGTCGCCGTGCTCGACCTCGACGAGGCCGCGTGTGCCGGCACCGTCGACGCGATCAAGTCCGCGGGCGGCGAAGCCCTGGCGGTGGGTGCGAACGTCGCCGACGAGGCGTCCGTTGCCGCGGCAGTCGAACGGGTGGCGACCGAACTCGGCGCCCCGACGATCCTGATCAACAATGCCGGAATCACCCGCGACAACCTGCTGTTCAAGATGACCGTCGACGACTGGGACGCCGTGATGAACGTGCACCTGCGCGGCGCGTTCCTGATGTCGCGGGCCGTGCAGAAGCACATGGTGGACGCGGGATTCGGCCGTATCGTGAACCTGTCCAGCACGTCCGCGCTCGGCAACCGCGGTCAGGTGAATTACTCCGCCGCGAAAGCCGGCATGCAGGGCTTCACCAAGACCCTGGCGTTCGAACTCGGCAAGTTCGGTGTCACCGCGAACGCGATCGCGCCCGGATTCATCGAGACCGAGATGACCGCCGCGACCGCGGAGCGAGTGGGCGTCGGCTTCGAGGACTTCAAGAAGGCGGCGGCGTCGCAGATCCCCGTCAACCGCGTCGGGCAGCCCGAGGACATTGCGCACACCGCGTCGTTCTTCGTCAGCGAGGGGGCCGGATTCGTGTCGGGTCAGGTCGTCTACGTCGCCGGTGGACCGAAGGACTGATCGATGAAGGCGTGGCGTGTACACGAATTGGGTCAGCCGCGGGACGTCCTGACGTTCGAGGACATCCCCGACCTCGAGCCGAAGCCCGGCGAGTTGCTGGTCAAGGTGCTCTCCGCGGCCGCCAACTTTCCGGATGTGCTGCTCTGCCGCGGTGAGTACCAGATCAAGCCGCCGCTGCCTTTCACTCCCGGTGTGGAGCTGTGCGGCGAGGTGGTGGAGCTGGGGGAGGGCGTCACCGGGTTCTCCGTCGGTGACCGGGTGATCGGCATGCCGAGCCTGCCGAACGGCGGGTTCGCGGAGCTGGCCGTCATGTCGGCGGCCACCGCGTTCCCCGCTCCGGAGGCCCTCGACGACGCCGAAGCGTCGGCACTGTCGATCGGGTATCAGACGGGATGGTTTGCGCTGCACCGCAGGACGCAGATCCAGCCCGGCGAAACCCTGCTCGTGCAGGCCGCGGCAGGTGGAGTGGGCAGTGCGGCCGTCCAACTGGGCAAGGCGGCAGGCGCCAAGGTGATCGGCGTCGTCGGCGGGCCCGAGAAGGCGGCCTACACGCGGGAACTCGGTGCGGATCTGGTGATCGACCGGCACAGCGAGGACTTCGTCCAGGCCGTGAAGGACTTCACCGGCGGCCGCGGTGCGGACGTCGTGTTCGATCCGGTGGGCGGCGACTCGTACACGAAGTCGACCAAGTGCATCGCGTTCGAGGGGCGGATCATCGTGATCGGGTTCGCGAGCGGCACCATCCCGTCACCCGGGTTGAACCATGCGCTGATCAAGAACTACTCGATCATCGGGCTGCACTGGGGGCTGTACAACGCCTACGACCCCGCCGCCATCCGGGAGTGTCACGACGAGCTGACGAGGATGGCCGCGGCCGGCGAGATCAAACCGATGATCAGCGAACGGCTCGGGCTCACCGACGTCGCGGACGGCATCGGCCGCCTCGGCGAGGGGACGACGGTCGGACGCCTGGCGTTCCTGCCCGGACGCTAGCGGGCGCGCTTCGCGTACAACTCCTCGAGGTTGTGCCGCAGGGTGGCCTCGGTGTTCTTCACGGCCGTTTCGACGAACGGTTCGACGATGAGACCGAGGGCCTTGCCGGCGAGACCGCCGGGGAGTTTGTACGCGAAGTCCACGCTGATCTCGGTCTTGTCCTCACCGTGCGCGGTGAACTCCCAGGTGGAGGAGTTGGCGGCGCCGTCGAGCGACGCCAGGGTGATGACCCGGTCCTGCACCCATTCGGTGACCTCGAGGCGGGATCGCAGGGTGCTCGGTCCGATGTGGATCGCGGCGTCGAATATCGACTCCAGTCCCTGGTCGAATTCGCCGATCGGACGGAATTCCGAGACTCCGAACATCCAGTCGGGAACCGTCCGGTAGTCGTCGATGTACGCGAAGGCCACGTGGAGGGGCACCGCTGCGATCGCGGAGTGACGGACGTGGATCATCGGGTGGTCCCTGGCTCTCTGTCGGAGAAGGCTGTCGATCTGGGCGACCTCGTTCGACTCTAGTCAACTCCCGCGACCACGGCAGGGGAGCGGCGGGTACCTGTTCTACCGTAGGACCCATGACGGTAGAGGGCACCCAGCGCAGCAGCTCCTGGCGCGAGTACACCGACCAGGGATTGTCGAAGGTTCTGGCCGCGGCGCTGGCGGCGTTCGTCGAGAAGGGCTACGACGGCGCGTCGATCCGTGAGATCGCGTCACGCTCGGGGCTCTCGGTCCCCGGTCTCTATCACCATTACCCGTCCAAGCAGGCGTTGCTGGTGGGTCTGACGAATGTCGTGATGCGGGAACTCCTCGATCGCAGCCGCGCGGCGGTGGCCGAGGCGGGACCGACGCCGGGCGAGCGGTTCGACGCCGTCATCGAATGTCTGCTGCGATTCCACATGTACCGCCGCGAGCAGGCCTTCGTCGCGTCCCGCGAGACGCGGAGCATGGAGCCGGAGAGCCGACAGGCATACATCGCGCTGCGGGACGAACAGCAGGAGATGCTGGACGACATCGTCCGCGACGGGGTGGCGGCCGGTCTGTTCCGGACGCCGTTTCCGGAGGACGCGAGTCGCGCCGTGGTCACGATGTGTGTCGCGGTGTCCACCTGGTACCGGGAGGACGGGCCGCTGACGCCCGACGCATTGGTCGAGCGGTACCTGGCGATCGCGAGGAGCGCCGTCGGCGCATCCGACTGAGGCTTGACCCCGTCCCGAACGTGTGGAATTCTCGGGAACGACTTCGACCGAGCGAGTGATCGGTCGGTACCGGAGTCGACGTACTGACTGGAGGTAGTTGTGGCGATCGAACTGTCCTATGCACCCGAGGTGACCGCCCTCGTCGAGAAGACCGAGGCGTTCATCCGCGAGGTCGTGTTGCCCGTCGAGGACGAGCACGGCGGCGACATCACGGCGGCCGGTGGCG
>JBCEBZ010000102.1:0-17189 GCA_039206675.1 Rhodococcus sp. (in: high G+C Gram-positive bacteria)
CTACGACGGTTGCGGCACCTGCCATTCCCCGCTGAAGGAGGGGGGACGCTTCTCCACGAAGGCGCGCAGCGCGGCCGGTGCGTCGGTCGCGAAGTTGACCGCCTGCGAACGGGCCTCGTTCTCGAGTGCGTCCCGCAGCGACGACGCCGTCCCGTCCTCGACCAGTCGCGCCGACTGCATGACGGCCACGGTCGGCGATTCCGCGAGGCTCGTGGCGAACCGGGCGACCGTGGCGTCCAGTTCTTCCGGTTCGACGAGTTCGCTGACCAGCCCCAGTGCGTCCGCCTGCTCGGCGTCGATCATCTCGGCGAGCATGACCAGGCGTTTCGCGCGGTGTAGTCCCACGATGCGCGGCAGGAGCCAGGAGCCGCCGAAATCCACGGACAGGCCGCGCTTGGCGAAGATCTGGCTGAACTGCGCGTCGCGGGAGGCGATGAGCAGATCGCACAGCAGCGCCAGGTTCCAGCCGGCTCCGACGGCATAGCCGCGTACCTTCGCGATCAGCGGCTTGGGGAACTCCGCGACCGCCAGCGCGGTCGCGTTGATCTGCCGCATCCGGGTCAGGGGGTGCATCGGGGCGCGCTTGTCGAGGTCTGCGCCGGTGCAGAAGTCGCTCCCCGCACCGGTGAGGACCACGACGCGGGTGGTGTCGTCGAGGGCGAGTTCGGCGAGCGCCTCGCGCAACGCGATCCACGAGTCGAGGGTCATCGCATTGCGCCGCGTGGGCCGGTTCAGCGTGATCGTCGCGACCGCGCCGTCCCGGCTGATCAGGACGTCGGCTTCCGCCGATGCGGCCCCCGCGGTCGAGGGGAGGGATTCGATGCTCATGCGCGGCTCCAGACGTGGGCGCGGTTCTCGGCGCCGCCCGGGTGGCCGGCGCCGTGCCGCTCCCAGCCAGTCGATCACCGGAGACGCCCTGTCGCAAAGTCGTTCTGGGACACACAGGATGAGGCGAAACCTATGAGCTGTGTTCAGGTCGTGGACGTGTGCGCCCGGACCAGTTCGACGAACGCGTGCCCGACGGGGGAGAGCATGTCGGGGTCGAATGCGATCCCGAACGTGCGGGCGAACGTGGGCTCCGCCCGGCGGACCACCGCGCGGTCCCGGGCCGCCTCCGCGATCGACCGTTCCAGGAGGGTTCCGCCGATCCCCGCGAGTACCAGGGGAAGTCGCGCCTCGCGGTGATCGGACAGCGCCGCCAGGTGAGGGCGTGCCCCGGCGTGACGAATCGACTCCTCGATCTCGTTCGCGACGGAGTGGCCGCGGGGAACGAACACCATCGGGACGTCGGGGAGGTCGGCGAGCGGAACGGGGCCCTCCGGCAGGTCGGTGCCCGGCGGGTACACGAGCCAGTACTCCTGTTCGCCGAGTTCGAGGACGTCCAGGCGGGCGTCGTCGAGCGGGAGGTGGGCCACCACGAACTCGCAGTGCCCGTCCTCGATCAGCGACCCGGCCTGGGCCTCGTCTTTCAATTCCCCCAATCGCACCAGCACATTCGGATGAGCCCGCCGGAACTCGGTGACGAGGTCGACGAGCGGCCCGATCGCCAGCGCCGGAAACGCCATGACATCCAGCCGGCCGGCCAGCGCCCCGTCGGAGGTGGCGAGGAGATCCTCGACGGCGGTGACGTCGCGCAGGATCTGCCTGCTCGGCCCGACCAGACTGCGGCCGGCGGCGCTGAGCACCATGCCGCGGCCGATGCGGTGGAACAGTTGCACTCCCAGTTCCCGCTCGAGCCCGCGCAGTGCCTGCGAGATGGTGGGTTGCGCGACGCCGAGCGACGCGGCAGCCCCGTTGATGCCCTCGTGTTCCACGACGGCGAGAAAGTACTCGACCTGACGCAATTCCATGTGCTCAGTTCCCCTCTCGCGTACCCGCAGCCGAGGTGGCCTGCGCGATCGAGACGAACGCCGAGGCCGCCGGCGATCCCGGGCCGGACCGCTGGACGAGACCGACGGGGCGGGTCAGTTTCGGCGTCATCGACCGGATCGCGACCCCGCGCAACTGTTCCTCGGCGACCAGGCGGGGCAGGACGGTGGCCCCCGCGCCGCGCATCACCAGTTCCCACGTGGCGCCCGGGTGAGTGCAGTCGACGACCACGTTCGCGGGATCGCCCACCAGATCCGTGATCAGGGCCGCGTCGCTCTTGTTCCCGAGATCCTGGATCAGCGGAATGTCCCGGACCGCGGAGCGGGGCACCGGATCGGGGAGGGTGTCGGCGAGGGCGTCCGGCAGGGCCAGGACCAGTTCCTGATCGCCGATGGGGACCGAGCGCAGCGCACTGTGGTCGACGGACAGGTCGATCACCCCGAGTTCGGCCTCGCCGCGGCGCAGGGCACCGAGAACGCCGGTGGGACCGTCGGCGTCGATGACGCGGACCGTCACGCGGGGATACTGCTCGCGGAACCGGCGCACCAGGTCGACGATCGGATCGATCGAGAACGCCGCGTACGTGACGACGTCGACGCGGCCGGACACGAGTTCGCGCACCGCAGCGACCTTGGCTTTGGCCCGCTCGACGTCGGCGAGGATGCGCCGGGCGGCGACGTCGAGCGTGCGTCCGTCCTCGGTCAGTTCGAGGCGTCGCCCGGTGCGGTCGAACAGGGTGACCCCGAGGCGGCGTTCGAGCGTGCGGATCGCCTGCGAAAGCGACGGTTGCGAGATGTAGAGGGACTGCGCGGCCCTGGTGATCCCGCCGTGATCGACTACCGCGACGAAGTAGGTGACGAGATGCAGGTCCACGCCGTCATCGTACGGAAGCTGTGACGCGGGCTGCGCCGATCACGCGGCTATCGGCCACGCCACACCGGCGGGCGCTTCTCCGCGAATGCGCGCGCACCCTCCTGCGCGTCCTCGGAGGCGAACACCGGATCGAGGAAGCGGCGCTGCCCGGCGAACAGTTCGGGGTCGGTGTAGGCGGCCGACATCGCGACGACCTGCTTGGTGGCCCGGACGGCGAGGGGACCGTTGGCGGCGACCCGGGCCGCCAGTTCGCGGGCGGTGTCGAGCGCCTGCCCGGGCTCGGTGAGCCGGTTGACGAGTCCGTGAGCGTGCGCGACCTCGGCGGTGAGGGGGTCGCCGGTGATCGCCATCTCCATCGCGATCGGGTACGGCAGCACCTTCGGCAGTCGCAGCAACCCGCCGGCGGCGGCGGCGAGCCCGCGCTTGACCTCGGGGATCCCGAACTTGGCGTCGCGGGCCGCGACGATCAGGTCGGCCGACAGCGCCAACTCGCAGCCACCGGCGAGCGCCCAGCCTTCGACGGCGGCGATCAGCGGCTTCGTCGGCGGGGCCTCGGTGAGTCCGCCGAATCCGCGGCCGGGCAGCGACGGCCGTTCGCCGCGGCTGAACGCCTTCAGATCCATGCCCGCGCAGAACGTTCCCCCGGCGCCGGTGAGGATCGCGATCGTCAGGTCGGGCCGCGCCTCGAATTCGTCGATCGCGGCGGCGAGCGCCTTCGCGACCTCGAGGTCGACGGCGTTCTTCGCCTCCGGCCGGTTGAGGGTGATGACGGCGACGCCGTCGGCGAATTCGGTGAGAACCACACTCATGGGGTGTCTTCCTTACGGGAGGTCGGGGTCCAGCGTTCGGGGTGGCCGCCGAGCGAGCGGATGCTTCCGCGGTCGGCCAGAACGAGCAGGTGGGCGTGGGTTTCGCGGACCGCGAGGCGGAGCAGGCGGTCCGACATGGAGTCGAACGGCCGCGACCACGAAATGTGTTGCGAGATCTCCCACGCCGTCGATTCGGGGCGCACCACCAGCGCGGCGACGATCTCGGTGAACCGTTCCTCGTGATGACCCATCAGCTGTCGGGCGCGGTCGGCGATGCCCCGGAACCGGTACTCGTGCGCGGGCAGCACCTCACCGTCGGGCATCGTGGTGGTGGCGTGCAGCGACAGCAGGTACCGGTGCAGCGGATTCTCCAGTTCGCCGGGGACCGTGGAGATGTTGGGACTGATGCGGGGCAGCATGTGGTCGCCGCTGAACATGAGACCGTGGGTGTCGTCGACGAACGTGAGATGACCGGGTGTGTGCCCCGGGGTCCAGACCGCCCGCAGATCCCAGCCGGGCAGGTCCAGGGGAGTGCCGTCCCCGAGCACGACGTCCAGCGACTCGCCCGGCCCGAGCCGGACGAGGTCGACGCGGGCGGCGGCGAGGATGCCGGTGGGTGCGCCCAGTTGGGCGAGTTGGGTGTTCCACGTGTGTTCGTCGGCTGCGGTGTCCGCAGGCGAATGGTGGCCGAGCAGTGCGGCATCGGCGCCGTGCATCGCGAGCGCGGCCCCGCTGACCTCCCGCAGCCGGGGTGCGAGACCGAAATGGTCGGGGTGCAGGTGGGTGACGGCGGCATACCGGACGTCGGTGACGTGGTGCCCGGTCTGCGCGATCCCGTCGACGAGGGCCCGCCACGACTCCTCGGAATCCCAGCCGACGTCGATGAGCGCGAGACCGTCGGGAATCGCGAGCGCGTAGATCAGGACGTACCGCAACGGGTTTCGCGGCATCGGAACCGGGATCGACCACAATCCGGGGCGCACCTGTTCGACGGGCGGGAGCACGCCGCGGGCCCAGGCCTCCCGCTGGACGGTGCCGACGTCCTCGGTGACGATCACGACGCCACCTCCGTGTCGCGGAGTCCCTCGCGCAGAGCGCGTTTGAGTACCTTGCCGCTCGCGCCGCGCGGAAGTTCGGCGACGTAGACGATCTCGCGTGGCTTCTTGTACGACGCGAGCCGGGCGGCGGTGAACGCGATCAGGTCCTGCTCGTCCGGGGCGTCCGACGGGTCGACGAGCCGGACGACCGCCGTCACGGACTCGCCCCAGGTTCGGTGCGGCACACCGACCACCGCCGCTTCGGCCACCGCCGGATGCTCGGCGAGCACCGTTTCGACCTCGATCGGGTACACGTTCTCGCCTCCGGTGATGATCATGTCCTTCACCCGGTCGGTGACGAACAGGTAGCCCTCCGCGTCGAGGTGCCCGGCGTCGCCGGTGCGCAGGAAACCGTCGTGGGTGAGAAGGCGCGCCGTCTCCTCCGGTCGTTTCCAGTAGCCCTCGACGTTGTTGCGTGAGCGGCACACGATTTCCCCGGATTCGCCCACCGGGAGCCGGGCCCCGGTCAGCACGTCCCGGATCTCGACCTCCACCCCGGGCATGGGCCTGCCTGCCGACCGCAGCAGATGAGCGCGGTCCCCGGACGGGTCGTGGTCCGGGGCGGCGAGGGCGGTGACCGAGCCCGTCGTCTCCGTCATGCCGTAACGCTGCACGAATCCGCAGCCCAGGCGGTCGATCGCCCGCCGGAGCAGCGCGGTGGTGATCGGCGCCGAACCGTACGCGACCAGTTCGAGGCTCGACACGTCGTAGCGTTCGAGGCCGGGCACGTCGAGGAGCATCTGGATGGTCGAGGGAACGAGGAAGGCGTGGGTGATCCGGTGCCGTTCGACGAGTGCGGCGACCTGCCGGGCGTCGAACGCGCCGAGCAGCACCACGTGGACGCCTGCGGACAGGCAGGTGCTCAGCCAGCCGGCGCCCGCGATGTGGAACAGCGGCAGGGCGTCGAGTGCCACCGAGTCGGGTTTCCACCGGTAGATCAACTGGCCGTCGGGTTCGTTGTGCAGGTTGCGATGCGTCGCGACCACACCCTTCGGACGCCCGGTCGTGCCCGACGTGTAGAGCTGCAGCACCTCGGCGGCGGGGTCGTCCCCGAGCCCCGGGTCGGTGGCGGTGCCCGACGTGACCAGCCGGTCCCACGTCCAGGCGCCGGGCGGGAGGGTGTCGCCGTCGGCCGCATCGACGACCACCACGATCACCCGCGGGAGTGCGTCGCGGACGGCGGCGGCGGTGGCGGCGAATTCGGATTCGACGATCAGCACCTCGAGTTCGGCATCCACCGCGACCGCGGCGGCCTCGGCTGCGGGGAGCCGCCAGTTGAGCGGGACGAACACGAGTCCCGACTTGGCGGTGGCGACGAACGTCTCGACGCCCTCGGTACGCATCCGGAGCAGTGCCCCCACCCGGCCTCCCCGGGATGTCAACGCCGACAGCGCTGTTGCGATCCGGTTCGTCCGCCAGTCGAGCTCCGCGTACGTCAGTGTGGTGTCACCGCACGTCACCGCGGGTGCTGCGGGCCGTTCCGCGGCATGGTGCCGCACGCGCTGGGGAAGATGCAGACCGCTCACATCAGGCTCCTCGATGAGTCGTCGACGCCGCCGGGGGACCGGGTGACGTGTGGTGCCAGTCGACCACCGGTGCGAGTGCGGAAACAAAGTCACAGAGCCGAACGGACAGTGAGGAATCGCCTATGGATGCCCGGCCGGGCGGGCTCGCGGCGTTTGTAGACTGGCGTGATGGCCGCCACCCCCGCCCTGAACCCCGAGGACGTTCGGCGTGCGGCGGCGGCACTGCACACGCCCGACATCGACGGCTGGGCGGGCCGCTTCGAACTGCTGTCGGACGGCAACCGGCTCCGACTGCTGCTGTGCCTGCACCACGCCCCCGACATCTGCGTCGGCGACCTGGCGGCGGCCCTCGACATGACCGGGACCGCCGTCTCGCACGCGCTGCGGCTGCTCCGCAACCAGGGGTGGGTGTCGGCCACGCGGGACGGTCGTTCGATGCGGTACCGGCTCACCGACGACACCGTGCACGAACTGCTGCACACCATCGGTGCCACGCACTATCACAATTCCACGGGAGCCGAAGAGGAAAGGTGAATCCCGACATGGAGAACGACCCCGGACTGCTGCCGCTCGACGGCATCACCGTCGTGGCACTCGAGCAGGCCGTGGCCGCCCCGCTCGCCACCCGTCATCTCGCGGACATGGGCGCGCGGGTCATCAAGATCGAGCGCGTCGGCGAGGGCGACTTCGCCCGCAACTACGACGACGCGGTGTTCGGGCAGGCCTCGCATTTCGTGTGGCTGAACCGGTCGAAGGAATCGATCGGCGTCGACCTGAAGTCCGAGGTCGGGCGGGACACCGTCGCGCAGTTGATCGCGAAGGCCGACGTCTTCGTCCAGAATCTCGCACCCGACGCCGCCGATCGCCTCGGGTTCGGGGCCGACGACCTGCGCGCCGGGCATCCGGAACTGATCGTCGTGAACATGTCGGGGTACGGGTCCGCCGGGCCGCGGCGTGAACGCAAGGCGTACGACATGCTGGTCCAGGCGGAAACGGGGATGATCTCGGTGACCGGCACCCCGGACACCGCGACCAAGACGGGTGTCCCGGTGTCCGACATCGCCGCGGGAATGTATGCGATGACGTCGGTTCTCGGCGCCCTGTTCCGGCGGCAGCGCACCGGGGTGGGAGCGCGGATCGACGTGTCGATGTTCGATGCGACCGCGGAGTGGCTGGGCCATCCGATGTACATGAAGATGTACGCCGACAAGCAGATCCCGCGCGTCGGGCTCGGACATGCGGCGATCGTCCCGTACGACTCGTATCCCACCCTGGACGGGCAGATCCTCATCGGCGTCCAGAACGACCGCGGCTGGCGGCAACTGGTGACGGACGTGTTCAAACGCCCCGAACTCGCCGACCATCCCCGGTTCGCGACCAACATGCTGCGGGTGCAGCACCGGGCGGAGGTGGACGCCCTGGTGGCCGAGGAGACGCAACGTTTCACGAGCGCGGCTCTCGATCAGGCGCTCGCGGACTCCGGGATCCCGGCGGCGGAACTCAACGACCTGGGCGGGTTGATCGAGCACCCGCAACTCGATCAGCGCGACCGCTGGCGTGACGTCGGAACCGAGGCCGGCCCGATTCGGGCGATGCTGCCGCCGATGACGTTCTCCGACGTGGAGATGCGGATGGGGGACGTGCCCGCACTCGGCGCGCACACCGATCGGATCCTCGGCGAGCTGGGCTGGTCGGCGGAAGACATCGCGAACCGGCGCGCGGACGGTGTCGTCGGCTGAGGTCCGGTTCAGGGCCGGGCGTGGACCCTGTCGTATGCGGCCCGCTCTTCGTCGTGCCTGCGGCGGACCTTCGGGTTCTCGAGGTCCGGCGGCAGCCCGTGGCGTTCGAGCCGCCGGGACCGGTTCTGCGCCATGTAGGCGACGCTGTAGAACAGGGCGAGGAAGACGCCGAGCAGCACCATCGCACCCCGCAGCCACACCGGACCCGGGAACAGGAAGAACGCCGCGAACACCGGCAGGAACGGCACCATGCTGCGGACGAGATGCCGCGGCACGGCCCAGTCGCCGATCAGATCGTTCTTCACCCACTCCCGCATCGAGTCGGGGAGCTTGCGTCCGAACGAATAGCCCACCCATTGGATCGGGCCGGGCCGGGTACGGGGACGTCGGTCGATTCTGGTCATTGATCGGGCCTTCCCAGTGCCCCCGCCTGCACGGCGGCGGCGTTGATGTGCGTGAGCACCCTGTGCAGTTCCATGAGTTCGGAGAGTTCGACGCCGAGCGCAGCGACCACGGCGGGCGGCACCTTCTCGGCCTGTGAGCGCAGGGCCTTGCCCGCGTCGGTCAGTTCGACGACCAGTTGCCGTTCGTCGTCGCGGCTGCGGGTCCGGGTGAGGAGCCCGGAGGTCTCGAGGCGTTTGAGGAGCGGCGAGAGCGTGGGTGAATCGAGTTGCAGTGCGGCCCCGATCTCCTTGACCGACATGGGGGAGGTGCCCCACAGGGCCAGCATCACCAGATACTGCGGATGGGTGAGGCCCATGGGTTCGAGGAGTGGCCGGTAGACGCTGAGCACCGCGCGGTTGGCGACGGCGAGGGCGAAGCACACCTGCCGATCGAGTGCGAGGGGATCTTCGATGTCCGTGGTCACGGCACCAGACTAGCAGATTAGTTAGTGCACGAACTAGTCATGCATGAATTAGTCGTGGGTGAACACGCCGCAGCCCCGGCCCGAGTGAGGCCGGGGCTGCAGCCTGCTCTTCGCTCAGGGTGTAGCGAAGAACCGCTCTACGGCAGGCTGAGCATTGGGGTTACCCACGCCGATACCGATGACGGCGCCGGCGATGGTGCCGACCACTGCGCCGACGATGCAGCCTGCGATGAAGTTGGGGAAGATCGACACGCACCCGATGGCCATGCCCACGTTGGAACCGATCGCCATGCCCTGCAGGCCGGCGTTGTTCCAGCCGGTATTGATCTCGTTGGTCATCGTGTCGAAAGCGTCCTGCTTGACCTCGTTCTCCGGGAAGAACTGCTCGGCCACCTGGCTGCTACCGCCATCGGCGGCCGGGGTCATGAGCGGCTGCGACCAGTCGATTCCCTGCGGTGCCGGATCGGCGTACGCCGTTCCCGCCCCGACGGCCATCGCGGACACGACGAATATGGACAATGCCAGAGTTCTCAAGAGTTTCATGGAAATTCCCACCATGTCGTAGGACGAACACGGTCCCCACCTGAGTGCACCGAACAACGTTGTGCGTGGACCATATTCGCTGGAAAACCGGAACGGCTACATGCATATGTGGGTGCGCGGTGATGCTCCCCGTGTGCGAACTAACCCATAGTCCTCCCGAAATCGTCGCTCGAGGTCGGACGGAAGCCCCGCTACAGGGTTCCGAGGAATTCGTAAACCGCCGGTGTCGCAGCGGGGTTCGCGTTGCTGATACCGGTGACGGCGCCGATCGCTGCGCCGACCGCGGCACCGGGGAGACACCCGCCGAGGATGAGGAAGATGCACCCCGCGACGAACCCGATGCCTGCGCCGATCGCGGTCGCGGTGCTGCCGCCGTTGTCCCAGCCGATCTGCAGCTGCGTCATCATGTTGGCGTAGGCCGAATCCCTGTCGACCGGGGTGAGTGCGAGCGTTCCCGCGACGGGCGTGGTCGTGGGTGTCAGGCTCAGGAACCGGCCGCCGTCGGTGACGACCGGATCGATCGCGAACTGCACGCCGGCGATCGAGTAGCGCAGTGGGATCGTGGCCACCGTGGTTCCCGAATCGTTGGAGATGTCGACGGCCGCCGCCGTCCTCGACAGGGTGAAGAATCCCGCGTCGAGTGCGGTGCCGACCGATCGGCCGTCGGCACTCAGGCTGGTGTGCGAGATGACGGCCTGATCGGCGGGAGTGGGGGCGGCATACGCGGTACCCATTCCGACACACAGGGTGGCGATCAGCAGCGCTGCCGGCGCTGTCACTCTATGCAGTTTCATGGTGTTTCCCATGCGTAGTAGCGGATGACAAACGACAAATCTGGTTCGACCTGGCGCTTCACAGTTGCCCCGACCGGCGAAAGCGTCCGTAACCTGCCTACTGCAGACATCTTCCCCCTTCGGACGCCCCAGTTTTCGGCCTTTCCGCAAAATACGTACGTATCGGGCTGTCGGTGCGAGGATTACACCGTCAGCCGGTAGAACCGGAAGAACCCGAAGTCCTCGATCGGCAGCACGTCCATGGTGCCGAAACCGGCGGACTCGGCGTAGCCGCGCAATGTGCTCGGGCGCATGACCGTTCCGGTGCCCACGCTCGGCGTGTGGTTCATGCCGTCGGGCAGGCACACGGTGAGACTGAAGCCGTACATCAGTCGCTCGACGTCGCTTCCCGGCGCGGAGAATTCGTCGTCCACCGCCTCGTCCATCACGATCACGGCACCGCCGGGGGCCAGCGCCCTGCGCACCGCCGACAGCACCTCGACCGGAGCGGGCATGTCGTGGATGCATTCGAACGCGAAGGCCGCGGTGCAACTGCCCTCGGGAATGCCCGCGGCATCCGATTCGGTGATCGTGATCCGATCGGCGACATCCGGCCGCTCGCGCACGTTGGACCTCGCGAGTTCGACGGTCGCGGTGTCGATGTCGTAGCCGTGGAGCGTGGCCTCCGGGTAGGCGCGCGCGAGTGCGATCGTGGACCAGGCGCCGCCGCATCCGACATCGGCGATGGTGGCTCCGGGCGCCCGGAGCAACGCGTCCACGTCGGGGACCGACGCCAGCGCGCCGGGAAGAACCTGCTCGTACCACGGCCGATTCATATCGGCCTGCGACTCACGGGCATCCGCGCCGTACTGGGACCACCCCACGCCGCCGCCGGTGCGATACGCCTCGAGCAGGGCGGGCATCTGCGCGGTCGCGGCGACGAAGATCCGCGCGAGCGGTGCCAGATAGTTGAGACTCTGCTCGTCCGTGAGTACTTCGGCGGCGCCTGCCGGAAGCGTGAACTCCGGCGGGTCCGACGTGTCCACCGTGAGCAGTCCCGACACGGCCTGCTGTTCGAGCCACTCGCGCGCATACCGCGGATGAGTGGAGGTGCGTTCCGCCAGTTCGTCCGCGGTCGCCGGGCCCTCCGACGCGAGACTGCGGTACCAGCCGAGCCGGTCTCCCAGATGGACGGCCAGCAGGTCGATGGCCCCGAGCGACGCGTCGAAAATGCGCTGGGACACCGTCGCGGCGTCGGCTTCGGGTGTGGACATCGCTGACCTCCGGTCGGAGTGCGGGCGAAGCTTCGTCACCCCATCGTGAGCTACCCGGACGGCGGTGTCACGGGTCGTTCGCGGGGCGAAAGAGACCCGGTCGCGGGAAGCTGGAAACCCCACGGCAACTCGAGGCGATGCCGGGCGAGCAGGGCAGGGTCGCCGAGCAGGTCCGGGATCGGGCCGTCGGCCACCAGGCGACCCTCGTCGAGGATCACGGCGCGCGTGCACAGTTGGGCGGCGTACGGGAGGTCGTGCGTGACGAGCAGGTGGGTGGTGTCGACACCCAGGAGAACCTCGGCCAGTTCGCGCCGGGCGACGGGGTCGAGATTGCTCGACGGCTCGTCCAGTACGAGGACTTCTGGTGCGCACGCGAGGACGGTCGCCAGCGCGACCCGGCGGCGCTGGCCCACCGAGAGGTGCGCGGGGTTGCGGTCGGAATGCGCCGTCATGTCCACGGCCGCCAGCGCGTCGTGCACCCGCTGGTCCAGCGCGGTCCCGGTGACCCCGAAATTGGCCGGACCGAACGCGACGTCCTGCGCGACGGTGGGCATGAACAACTGGTCGTCGGGATCCTGGAAGACGATCCCGACCCGGCGCCGGACCTCACGCACCGTGTCGCGGGACGCGCCCCGCGACAGCGCCAGCCCGCACACCGTGACGCTGCCGTCGGTGGCCGTCAGAATGCCGTTGAGGTGCAACATCAGTGTGGTTTTGCCTGCCCCGTTCGGACCGAGGACGGCCACCCGCTCGCCGGGTTCCACCGTCAGGTCGATCCGGTGCAGCGCGGCCCTGCCGTCCGGATACGCGAAGGAGACGCCCGCGAGGTGCACGGCCGCGGTCATCGGAGCACCCACGCCGAGAGGCAGATTCCCACCGCGCACACCGCGGGGACGAGTCCTGCCCGCCACGTCGCCGCGGTCGCCGGGGGCGCCCCGATCGTGGGAACCGAACCCGTGAACCCCCGCGACAGCATCGCCAGGTGGACGCGCTCGCCGCGCTCGTAGGAACGCACGAACAATCCGCCGACACCCCGGGCCGTGGCGCCGATCTGCCGGAACGTCCGGGGGTCGTCGCCGCGGGACAGCCGGGCGGTGCGCATCCGCTCGATCTCGGCGGTGAGCAGGTCGAGGTAGCGCAGCATCAGAACCACGATCGTCGTGAGCATCGCGGGCACGCGCAGGCGCGCCAGAGCCGGCGGGAGGTCCCGGGCCGGCGTCGTCGCGGCGAGCGACAGCGCGGCGAGGACGCCGAGCGTGCCCTTCACGAGAATGCCCCACGCCGCGTAGAGGCCCGTGACGGACAGCGACTGTCCGGCGACGGTGACGCGGTCGCCGCCCTCGGCGAACGGCAGCAGTACCGCGAGCGTCACGAACGGCAACTCGATCAGCATCCTCGGCCCGATCCACGTGAGCGCGATCCCGGCGATCCGCCAGAGCGCGACCAGGACGGCGAGATACCCCGCGAACGCCCAGAACGCCTCGCGCGGTGTCGCGACCACCGCGAAGACGAAGACGACGGCGCAGACGATCTTGACCTCGGCGGGCAGTCGGTGCAGGGGGGAGGTGCCGTCGAGGTAGAGCGGATGGGCGTGACCGGCTCCCACGGTCAGGGGCTCGTTCGGTTCCGCCGCGCGCGGGCGAGCAACCAGAACAGGCCACCCGCGACGACGAACGTGGCGGTCGCGCCGATGACACCGGCGACTCCGGTGAGATGCGCCCGGCCGCCCACCGTGTAGTCGGCGAGCGGCGAGTCCGACAGGCGATGCGCGGACGCGTTCTGGGCGATGCAGTCACCGACGAGCGCCTCCCCGGTGTCGGTCTCCACGGTCTCGCATCCGCGGGTCGTCGCGGCATCGAGACCGTCCGGACTGGAGCTGGCGAGGTAGGAGACCGCGCCGGCGACGAGCAGCGCCACCAGCGCGAAGCCGATCAGGAAGCGGCGGAGGGAGATCATGCCCGCACCGCCACTCGCCGGGGTGCCGTCCGCAGGAGGTACACGAGGTCGGGGCGGGTCTTCGCGACGGCCGTGACCGTGACGGCGGTGATGAGACCCTCGCCGATGCCGATCAGCACGTGCGCACCGAGCATGTAGGCGGCCACCGCGCCCAGCGAGGTCGAATCCCCGGACGCGGCGTGCCCGCCGATCGCGTACTCGAGTACGAAGCCCATCGACGCCGCCACCGTTCCGCACAGGGCCGCGGCGAACGACAGGCCGCCGAGAACCCGGAAGCGCAGTCGCTCCGGTCGCACGACGAGCGGACGCAACGCGACCGCGACGCCGTACCCGACGATCACCCCGATGATCGCCATGTTGGTGATGTTGGCTCCCAGCGCCGTCAGCCCACCGTCGGCGAACAGCAGGGCCTGCACGATCAGCACGATCGAGACGCAGAGCATGCCGGTGTACGGGCCGACCAGGATGGCGGCGAGTGCGCCACCGAGGAGGTGGCCGCTCACACCGGGAAGGATGGGGAAGTTGACCATCTGGACGGCGAAGATGAACGCCGCGACGAGACCGGCCATCGGCGCGGTGCGTTCGTCGAGTTCCGCGCGCGCCCGCCAGGCGGCGATCGACAGTCCCGCCACGGCGACGACGACGAACAGCAGGGAGGTCGGCGCGTTGATCAGGCCGTCGCTCATGTGCATTGCCACGGATTCCACGGCGTCTCCTCCGGCCGGCAGCTGATCCTTCGAAGTCTAGTTGTTCGTATGAACACTTGAACAGGTGTTCACAGGTAACGGAAGGTGTGCAGGCGAAGCGCGCGAATGCCGTTCAGTGCCGGCTGTGGTCGACGAGCGCGGTGCGGGGCCCGAACTTGGGTTTGACGGCCTGCCCGCTCACCTCCAGCAGTCGCACGGCGCGTTGGCGATGCGGCCGCAGCGGAGCCAGATACTCCACCATCCCGGCGTCGTCGAGGGGCTTTCCGAGCAGCGACCACCCGACCATCGCGGCCAGGTGATAGTCGCCGACCGACAGGGCATCGGGATCGCCGAGTGCGCGCTGCGACACCTCGGCCGCCGTCCAGATCCCGACGCCGGGAACGGACATCAGCCGTCGATTCGCCTCGTCGCGGGGGAGGTCGACGATCTTCTCGAGCCGGTCGGCGACCTGAGCGCAGCGGACGATCGTGCGGGATCGGCCGGGGTCGACGTTGGCCCGGTGGAATTCCCACGACGGCACCCGCCGCCACACGTCCGCGGTCGGTGGCAGCCGCATCCCGTCCGGGGCGGGACCGGGAGCAGGAGCGCCGAACTTCCGCACGAGATGCCGCCACGACGCGAACGCGGCGATGCCGTGCACCCGCTGCTCGAGGATCGCGGGCACGAGGGCCTCCAGCACCCGGTCCGTGCGGCCGAGCCGCAGGTGCGGGAAACGCCGGTGGGCCTCGGCGAGGATCGGATGGTCGGGGGCGAAGTCCGCGCACTCGTCGTGGTCGCCGACGAGGCGGCCCAGCCCCGCGGCCAGCTCGGAAGCGCCCGCACCCCACGCCTGACAGCGCACCGAGTGCCGGTCGATCTGGGTGAGGCGATAGGTGACCGGGCCCGATTTCTGCACCGAGGTCCGCCAGATCGCGCCGTCGGCCGTCCGCCGGTGGCAGGGGTCGCCCTTGCCGCGCTGCAGCGGCTGCAACGACATGGCGACGTCCAGGGGACGCCGCGCGGTCAGGGTGGTCTCGACCACCTCCAGCGAAGCCGTCATCGAATGCAGCGTATCCACTGTGGAGGCGACCGCTACCGGCGGCTGTCGGAGCGCGCACGTAAAGTCCCCAGTCATGATCATCGTGAGTACCGACGGATCCTGCCTCCGCAACCCCGGTGGGGCGATCGGCTGGGCATGGGTCAATCACGAGGGTCCCAGCCAATCGGGTGGCGAACCCTCCGGGACCAACCAGATCGCCGAGCTGCGGGCGCTGCTCGAGGCGATCACCGCGCATCCCGGCGCCGATCCGCTGCTGATCGAATCCGACTCCCAGTACGCCATCAAGTGCGCGTCGGAATGGCTTCCCGGGTGGAAACGCAAGGGCTGGAAGACGGCGGGCGGCGCCCCCGTCAAGAACCTCGCGCTGGTGCAGTCCATCGACCGGGCCATCGCCGAACGCCCCGGGCCGGTCCGTTTCCGCTGGGTTCGTGGCCACGTCGGCAACCACTACAACGAGATGGCCGACGTCCTCGCCGCCGAGGCGGCCCGTGCCGTCGCATCCGGTGCGGTCGCGCCGACGCCGGCCCCCGCCGCCGCACCGGCCCCCGCCGCCGCACCGGCGCCTGTCGTGCCGACCCCCGAGGCCGAGGACGCGTTCACGCTGTTCTGAGTGTTGGCCCCAGTTCCGATCCGCCGGGGTTCCGTCGTCCGGCACTGCGTCGAGGAGAAGAGTGTTGTCCGAGGATCTGCGGGTGCAGGAGTTCTGGCGTGCGCTGGGGCTGCCCGGCATCATCGACGTCCACACCCACTTCATGCCCGCGAACGTGATGGAGAAGGTGTGGGGTTACTTCGACGCGGTCGGTCCCCTCACCGGACGTGAGTGGCCCATCCACTACCGGCACGAAGAGGACGTCCGCGTCGAGCACCTCCGCGGGTTCGGGGTCCGCCGGTTCACGTCGATGATCTACCCGCACAAGCCGGAGATGGCCGCGTGGCTGAACCAGTGGTCGGCCGAATTCGCCGCGCAGACCCCCGACTGCCTGCGGACGTCCACGTTCTACCCGGAGGAGTCCGCGGCCACGTATGTCGCGGAGGCGGTCGAGTCGGGCACGCGCGTGTTCAAGTCCCACATCCAGGTGGGCGACTACTCCCCGAACGATCCGCTCCTCGACCCCGTGTGGGGTGTGCTGCAGGACGCGGGTGTTCCCGTGGTCATCCATTGCGGGTCGGGGCCGGCGCCCGGCACCCACACCGGCCCGGGCCCGATCGCCGATCTGCTGACGCGGTACCCGCGGCTGCACCTGATCATCGCCCACATGGGGCTGCCGGAGTACCGGGAATTCCTGGACCTGGCCGATCAGTACTCCACCGTGTATCTCGACACCACGATGACGTTCACGGACTACACCGAAGCGGCCACACCGTTTCCGCGCGACCAGGTGCACCGGCTGTCGGAACTGCAGGAACGCATCGTGTTCGGCAGCGACTTCCCCAACATCCCGTATCCCTACCTCGACGCCCTCGAGGGTCTCACCCGATTCGACCTCGGTGAGCCGTGGCTGCGGGCAGTGGTCCACGACAACGCGGCGCGGCTCTTCGCTATCGACTGACGGTCCGCGTCACCGTCATTCGCCGCTGCTCTCGCCCGGGCGTAGGGTGCCGAATGTCCATTCGAAACCCTCGAGGTCGAGGACCCGGCAGCGGTAGTTGCCCCATTCGGTGTTCGCGGGTGCCCAGACGGAGGTGGCGCCGGCATCGAGGGCGGTGGCATACACCTCGTCGACTTCGCCGGCGGTGCCGACGCTGAGGTAGGTACCGTGCCCGACAGTCTCGCCCCTGAGCGCAGGCCGGTCGTAGTCACCGTCGTCGCTGAAGACCATGATGGCGGCATCACCTCTGCGCAATTCGGAATGCATGATCCCGCCGTTGTCGTCCGAGAATTCGAGAGTGGTCTCGAAACCGAAGGCTCGTTCCAGCCACCGCAGAGCGGCCGGGGCGTCGCGGTAGGCGAAGTACGAGTGCAGGGCGGCGGGGCGGTTCGCTGTGTTGGTCATGCGGCGACGATACGAACTATCCAGGTCAGCCACGGTCCGCAATGTTCGACGCTCCGAGATGTCGGTAGGCGCCTCTACGCTTCGATTCCCACGCGACGAAGGCGGCCCGATGGATGACTATC
>JBCEBZ010000102.1:17289-24151 GCA_039206675.1 Rhodococcus sp. (in: high G+C Gram-positive bacteria)
CCGGCAGGGCCGGAAGTTCCTGTGGCTCCAGGTGGCGTTGGGTGCTCTCGCTCTGATCTGTCTGGCGCTCGGCACTGCGTACGGCGGGCAATGGTTGACGGCGTCGATTCCCTTCTCGTTCGGCTCCCTCGGCCCCGCTTTCGTGTCCTTCACGTACATGAAGGAATTCAGAAAGGAATGTCGCGCATTCCGCGCGCTCGAGGCACCGGCGGTGCTGAAGCCGTACCTGGACGAGATCTAGGAGGCCGAGCGGAGAACGCGGAAGGCTCGGTGGTGGCGGCGCATTCGCGGACCCCGCTGGCCGAGCTTCCCTGCGTGAGAAGGGGTTCCACCAGCGGCCAACCGGTGCACGAGAGTGCCCTCGGCAGGATTCGAACCTGCGACCTACCCTTTAGGAGAGGGTTGCTCTATCCCCTGAGCTACGAAGGCGCGGTGCACGCGCGGGGCGCACACCGAGGTGAGTGTAGCGGGAACGGTGGTGCGCCCGCGATGGGGAGGGCATGGTTGTCGCAGATGTTCTGGAAGTGACGACGGAACGGGAGACGCACATGTCCGAGATCGACCTGACCGACCTCGCTGCGCGGCACGACGGTTCGCTGAACTTGCACGGGTATCTGGCGAGGCCGTCGGGGGAGGGGCCGTGGCCGGGTGTGGTGATGGTGCACGAGGCGTTCGGCTTGGACGACGTGATGCGGTGTCAGGCGGACAGGCTGGCGTCGGCGGGGTTTCTGACCCTGGCGCCGGATCTGTTCAGTGCGGGCGGTGCGCGGCGCTGTCTGGTGTCGACGATGCGGGCGATGATCTCGGGGAAGGGCCGGGCGTACGCGGACATCGAAGCCGCGCGTCAGTGGTTGACCGGTTCGTCGGACTGTACGGGGAAGGTCGGGGTCATCGGGTTCTGCATGGGCGGCGGGTTCGCTCTGATGACCCTGCGCACCGGGTTCGACGCGGCGGCCCCGAACTACGGGGTCCTGCCGCGTGACCTGGAGGCGGCGGTGGCGGGGGCGTGCCCGGTGGTCGCCAGTTACGGCGGGAAGGACTTCGCCCTTCCGAACGCGGCAGCGAAGTTGGAGTCGGCTCTGGCCCGGGCCGGTGTGGTCCACGATGTGAAGGAGTATCCGACGGCGGGCCATACGTTCCTGAACGACGAGCTGGCCGGGCCCAAGGTGATGCGTCCCCTGATGAAGGTCACGGGGATGGTGCCCGACCCGGAAGCCGCCGCCGATGCGTGGGCGAGGATCGACGGTTTCTTCGGGGAGCACCTGGGTTGATCAGTGTATGCACTGGCGGGCGCTGGAGGTGGCGTGCCGGTAGTCGAGTCCGCACGCCCGGACGACCTGGCCGAGGCTGAGGTATCCCTCGACGCTCGTGGCCTTCGCGAATTTGCCGTCGGCCCGCACCGTGACGGTGACGCTGGACGCGACCGAATCGACCCGGGCGAGTTCGTACTCGTCGACGCCGCCGGCGGCCTGAGCCACACAGGTGACAGCGCCCTGGGCGTACGCGATCTCGATCAGGTCCTCGATCATGTGCAGGCTCCTCGCCTCGAAGTAACGGACTGAGGTTAGCCTTAGCTACGCGGTTTCTGTCAAGTGTTTCCGCACAGGATCACCTCCTCGACGGTGGTCCGCGAGCCGTCCCGGCGTAACGTGACCCACGCTTTCGGACGGTGACAGCAAGGACTGAGAAGGGTTGCAGGTGTTCCATGGCTGACCGCACTTCCTCGACGGACTCGATCGGATCGGGCGGCGACCCGGGGACGGGAGCGGCGGGCGAGCCGCATCTCTCCCGGCAGCTCGCCAACCGGCACATCCAGCTGATCGCGATCGGCGGAGCGATCGGCACGGGCCTGTTCATGGGGTCCGGGAAGACGATCTCGCTGGCCGGACCGTCGGTGATCTTCGTCTACATGATCATCGGCTTCATGCTGTTCTTCGTGATGCGGGCGATGGGCGAGCTGCTGCTCTCCAACCTGCACTACAAGTCGTTCTCCGACTTCACGGCAGACCTGCTCGGCCCCTGGGCCGGCTTCTTCACCGGGTGGACGTACTGGTTCTGCTGGATCGTCACGGGGATCGCCGACATCATCGCGATCTCCGGTTACGTGCGGTACTGGTGGCCAGACCTCCAGCTGTGGATCCCGGCGCTGGTCGCCATCGCGGCGCTTCTGCTGCTGAATCTGCCGACCGTGCGGGCGTTCGGCGAGACCGAGTTCTGGTTCGCGCTGATCAAGATCATCGCCATCCTCAGCCTCATCGTCGTCGGCCTCGTGATGGTGTTCACCCACTTCACGTCGCCCAACGGCTCGGAGGCCGGATTCGACAACCTGTGGAACGACGGCGGCATGTTCCCGACCGGCGCGATGGGCTTCGTGGCCGGATTTCAGATCGCCGTCTTCGCGTTCGTCGGTATCGAGCTCGTCGGCACCACGGCGGCCGAGGCGAAGGATCCGGAGAAGAATCTGCCGAAGGCCATCAACTCCATCCCGATCCGCATCCTGCTGTTCTACGTGGTGTCGCTGATCGTGATCATCTCGGTCACGCCCTGGCGTGAGGTCGTCCCCGGCGAGAGCCCCTTCACGGCGATGTTCACACTCGCCGGTCTGGGAATCGCGGCGGGAGTCATCCAGTTCGTGGTGCTGACGTCCGCGGCGTCCTCGGCCAACTCGGGGATCTATTCGACGTCCCGGATGGTGTACGGCCTCGCGCAGGAGGGTGACGCGCCGGCCAGGCTCGGCAGGCTCAGTTCCCGGAAGGTCCCGGCCAACGCGCTGATGTTCTCCTGCGCCTTCCTGCTGTCGGCGATCGCGCTGCTGTTCTCCGGCGACTCGGTCATCGAGGCTTTCACGACTGTGACGACAATCTCATCGGTGCTGTTCATCTTCGTGTGGACGATGATCCTGGCCAGCTATCTCGTGTACCGGAAGCGCCGCCCAGAACTGCACGAGTCCTCGAAGTTCAAGATGCCCGGTGGGGTGGTGATGTGCTGGGTCGTCCTGGCCTTCTTCGTCTTTCTCATCTGGGCGTTGACGCAGGAGGACGACACCCTCCAAGCGCTGCTCGTCACCCCGGTATGGTTCGTCGTGCTCGGGATCGCGTGGGCGGTGATTCGCCGGCGCGCCCCGCACCGCGCTCGTTACGCCGCCTTCAAGGCGGAACTCGAGGAGCGCCGAACATAAACGTTCGGTAACGGTGGCGCGGACCTATATCGTTTTGTTACATTCTTCGCCAGACAGAGGAGCCCACCCCGGATGGGGAGAGCTGCAATCCGACGACTGACGAGGTATCAACTGTGGGTTCCCACCACCGGGCGAGCGGGTCTTCCGTGCGCTTCGAGATCGATCCGGACGCGGCGCGCGGGCGCCATCGCAACCAGCAGGCCGGAGCGGGTGTGGGCATCAAGGCCGCGACTGTCGCGGCCGCCACCGGAGCCATCGTGGTCGGTGCAGCCCAGCTGGGTGCCGGAAACGCCGCCGCCGCCCCCGTCGACTCCCACGAGACGAGCGGCGCGCAGACCCTGCCGGGCCTGCCGTTCGAGATCCCGGCCGGTGTCCTTCCCGCCGGCTTCGAATTGCCCGCAGACCTCGGCACCGCCGCCCAGAACCTCGGCGGCCCCGACCTCGGCGCCCAGGCCCAGCAGTGGCTGTCCTCCGTCAACCCGGTCAAGCCCCACACGGTTCAGCCGGTGTCGGGCAAGCTGACCTCCGACTTCGGTTCCCGCTGGGGAGCCCACCACGGCGGCATCGACATCGCGGCGCCCATCGGCACCTCGGTGCTCGCAGCAGCGGACGGCCAGGTCATCGACGCCGGTGCGGCGTCCGGCTTCGGACTGTGGGTGCGTCTGCTGCACGACGACGGCACCGTCACCGTCTACGGACACGTCAACGACTACACCGTGAGCGTGGGGCAGCGCGTCACCGCGGGGCAGGAAATCGCCCACGTCGGCAACCGCGGACAGTCCACCGGACCGCACCTGCACTTCGAGGTGCACGACGCGAACGGAAACAAGATCGATCCCGGTCGCTGGCTGCAGGAGCGCGGCGTGGCCGTTACCTGGGGCAACGCGGGCGCCAACGCGTAAGGGCCTACTCGGGCTCGAGATCGTCGTCGTTGCGGAACACGAGTGGTCCGCTGTCGAGGGCGATCGCCCAGCGGCGTGACACGGCCCAGTCCCGGCCGTAGGAATCGTTGCTGATGTCCTGGACGCCGGCGAAATCGTCGACGATGACGCCGGCCTCCAGGGGCCACTTCTTCTCGGCCAGTTCGTGATCGGCCGAGTGCCGCGTTTTCACGCGCGTGCCCACGGAGAACTCTGGTTTCTTCTTGGAGTCGGTATCAGGCGTCATCTCCGGTCCTTCCGCTCACCAGCGTCTGGTTCGAGGTTAGCCCGCCATCCCGCATTCGCGCGGGCTGAACGGATATGCTCCCCCGTGAGCGCAGTTCGACGCGCAGTTGGGGAGTGGCATGGGTCGCGAAGTGACGTCTCGGACCTTCACCCGGGAAGACCGGCGCCTGTTCCGGCAGAAGGTGCTCATGTGTGTGGACGCGCTCGAGAGGATGCTTCGGGAGGGAGCGTTCGCCGACGACGTCGATCCGCCGAGACCGATGCTGGGCATGGAGATCGAATTCAATCTCGTCCACTCCGACATGACTCCCGCGATGTCCAATCTCGCGGTCCTCGAGTCGATCGACGACGACGCCGTGTTCCAGACCGAGCTCGGCCAGTTCAACGTCGAGATGAACGTCCGCCCGGGTCCGCTGAACGGTGAGGGGACGTTCGAGCTCGAGCGAACCCTGCGGGCGTCGCTGCACGTCGCCGACGCCCGGATCCACGGGCACGACGCCCAGCTGGTGATGGTCGGCATGTTGCCGACACTGGAACTCGAGCACCTCGGCCGCGAGTGGATCACCGCGAATCCCCGCTACGAGCAGCTCAACGACCAGATCTTCGCCGCGCGCGGGGAGGACATCGAACTCGACCTCGAGGGCGTGCCACTCGAGGGGCGGTCGGCCGAAAAGCTGAAGGTGGACGCCAATTCGGTGCTCCCGGAGGCCGCATGCACCTCGCTGCAGCTGCACCTGCGCGTCGCGCCGGACGAGTTCGCGGCCCACTGGAACGCCGCGCAGTGCCTGGCCGGCGCCCAGGTGGCGCTCGCGGCGAACGCACCGTTCATGGCGGGCAAGGCGTTGTGGCACGAATCCCGCATCCCGATCTTCGCGCAGGCCACCGACACGCGCCCGCTGGAGTTGAAGAACCAGGGTGTGCGGCCCCGCGTGTGGTTCGGCGAGCGGTGGATCACGTCGGTCTTCGACCTGTTCGAGGAGAACTCCCGGTACTTCCCGGCGCTGCTGCCGGAGGTGTCCGACGTCGACCCGTCGGCCGAACTCGACGCGGGACGGGTGCCGGACCTCAACGAACTGCAGATGCACAACGGCACCATCTACCGGTGGAACCGCCCGGTGTACGACAGCGACGACGGCAAACCGCACCTGCGGATCGAGAACCGGGTGCTGCCCGCGGGTCCGACGGTGCTCGACACGATGGCGAACGCCGCGTTCTACTACGGTGCGCTGCGCGGGCTCGTCGAATCCGATCGCCCGGTCTGGTCGCGGATGTCGTTCAACGCCGCCGAGGAGAACCTGCACGCCGGCGCGAAATACGGCATGGACGCCGAATTGTACTGGCCCGGTGTCGGGTTCGCGGGCGCCGACGAACTCGTCCTGCGGCGGCTGCTGCCGATCGCCGACGAGGGGCTCGCCGCGTTCGGGTTGTCGGCGAAGGCTCGCGACCGCTACCTCAGCGTCATCGAGGGCCGGTGCGTGACCCGGCAGACGGGGGCGTCGTGGCAGCGTGCGCAGGTGGTGCGGCACGAGAACGCCGGGCTGAGCCGCCGGGAAGCCCTCGCCGCCATGTTGCGTCAGTACGTGGAGAACATGCGTGAGGGCAGCCCCGTCCACACCTGGCCGGTGTGACCGGGGCTGCGCCGGCTCTCACACGGTGGCCGACCAGCTGTCGGGTCCGAACACCTCGTAGTGGATGTTCTCGGCGGGCACGTCCTTCGCGAGGAGGGCTTCGCGTATTCCGAGCATGAACGGCAGCGGGCCGCACAGGTAGGCGCGGGTGCCGGGCGCGATCGTGACCTCGCCGAGGTCGGCCCGTCCCTCCCGCAGGCCGCCCTCGGGACGTCGGGCGCCCAGGTCTTCGTACCAGCGGTGCATCACCGCGAACGGCAGACGTTCCACCAGTTCGGTGAGCTCCGCGCGGTGCGCGTGACTGCTGGCCGACCGGTCGGCGTGGAGCACCGAGATCGGGCGGCTGTCGTCGGTGTCGGCGAGGTGGCTGAGCATCCCGATCATCGGCGTGCACCCGATGCCCGCGGACACCAGGAGCAGCGGTGCGTCGTCGTCCTGCAGGACGAGATCGCCGAACGGCGTCGACACCGTCAGGATGTCGTCTTCGAAGACGTTGTGGTACAGGAAGTTCGACACCTCACCGGCGCGTTTCACCGAGATCCTCCAGTCGCCGCGCGACGGGGCCGAGGACAGGCTGTACTGGCGGATCTGGCGTGCGCCGTCCGGCAGGCGAACCGCGACGGAGAGGTACTGCCCCGGAGCGAACGACGGAAGCGGTGAGCCGTCGACGGAGGTGAACACGAACGACACCGTGTCCGCGGACTCGTGGCGACGCTCGCGGACCCGCACCTCGCGCCACACGTCGCCGACCGCGACTCCCGCCGAGGCGTACAGCCCGGCCTCCATCGCGATCAGGGTCTCCGCCATCAGCCAGTACACCTCGTCCCAGGCGGCGGCGACCTCGGGCGTGACGGCCTCGCCGAGGACCTCGACGATGGCGGCGAAGAGGT
>JBCEBZ010000103.1:0-1256 GCA_039206675.1 Rhodococcus sp. (in: high G+C Gram-positive bacteria)
TTCGGACGGCCCGTCGAACCGGACGTGAAGATCACATACGCCGTGTTCGCCGCGGACGGCCCGGGGGCGACCGGTTCCGAGTCCTCCTCGGGGAACTCGAGGGTGTCGATGTTCACCACCGGTGCCGCGGTGGAGAACGTGGTGTCGTCGGCGGCGCGTGTCAGCACACAGACCGGCTGTGCGGTGTCGAGCACGAACGCGGTGCGCTCGGCCGGATGGTCGGGATCGATCGGCAGGTACGCAGCTCCGGCCTTCACGATCGCGTAGACGGCGACGAGCAGGTCGATGGAGCGCCGCATCCCGACCGCGACGACGGACTCCGGCCCCACACCGCTCCGGATCAGGTGGCGGGCGAGTCGGTCGGTGTGCTCGTCGAACTCGGCGTAGGTCAGCCGCCGATCGTCGAACACCAGCGCCACGGCGTCCGGGGTGGCGGCGGCCTGGGCCGCGAACAGCGACACGAGGGTGTCCGCCGGCACCGGCCGGTGGGTTGCGTTGGCCGCGGTGAGGGCGGCGTGTTCCCCCGCATCGAGGAGGTCGAGGTCACCGACGGCGACCGGCGGGTTGCCCGCGACCGAGTCGAGGAGCCGGCCGAAGCGTTCGCCGATCGACACGACCGTGCCGTGGTCGAACAGGTCGGTCGCGTAGGACAGTTGCACGGCCAGACCGGCGGCCGCGCCGGCGGGGTCGACATTCTCGACGACGGTGAGTTGCAGGTCGAATTTCGCCACCTGGACGTCGATCTCGGCGGCCTCGACCTCGAGTCCGTCGAGTTCCACCCGGGTGTTCGCGGTGTTCTGGAACGTGAGCATCACCTGGAACAGGGGATGGTGCGCCGACGACCGGGCGGGGCTGAGCACCTCCACGAGACGCTCGAAGGGGACGTCGCCGTGCTGGAATGCGGCGAGGTCGGCGTCGCGCACCCGGGCGAGTACCTCCCCGAACGTGTCGCCGGGTTCCACGGCGGTCCGGAGTACGAGGGTGTTGACGAACATGCCGACGAGATGGTCGAGCGCTTCCTCACCGCGACCGGCGACGGGGGTGCCGATCACGATGTCCGAGCCGGCGCCGAGGCGTCGCAGCAGCACGGCCAGCGCGGCGTGCGTGACCATGAACGGGGTGGTGCCGGTACTCTGCGCCAGTTCGAGGAGACGCCGGTGGACGTCGGCGGGGATCGTGAACTCGACGCGGCCACCGCGGTGCGACATCTCGGCGGGCCGGGTTCGGTCGGTGGGCAGTTCGATCACCTGGGGCAC
>JBCEBZ010000103.1:1266-18478 GCA_039206675.1 Rhodococcus sp. (in: high G+C Gram-positive bacteria)
AGCAGTTCACGCTGCCAGAGGCTGTAGTCGGCGTACTGGACGGGCAGGGGCGCCCAGGTGGGTGGATGACCGGCCACGCGTGCCGCGTATGCGAGCATCACGTCGGTGGCCAGCGGCGTCATCGACCAGCCGTCTGCGGCGATGTGGTGGACGACGAGAACGAGGACGTGCCGGTCCGGGGCCTCACGGAACAGCGCGGCGCGCAGCGGCGTGTCGGTGGTGAGGTCGAATCCGGCACCGCCGAGGGCCGTCACCGCGGCGGTGAGCGACTCGGTGTCGACGTCGGTCGGGCCGTCCGCGGGCAGCACGCGCACGGCGGGGGTGACCAACTGATGGGGTCCGTCCGCGCTGTCGGGGAAGACGGTGCGCAGTGCCTCGTGCCGTTGCTGGACGTCGTCGAGCGCCCCGCGCAGGGCGTCGCGGTCGAGTGCGCCGGTGAGCCGCAGGGCGATCGGCAGGTTGTAGGCGGCCGAGGTGGTGTCGAACTGGTTGAGGAACCACATCCGTTGCTGCGCCACGGACAGTGGCACGCGGTCGGGTCGCTCCCGTGGTTCCAGCGCCGGCCGCGGGTCGGACTGCGGCCCGGCAGTGGCCACCGTGGCCGCCAGTTGCGACACCGACGGCGACTGGAAGAGGTCCCGGACCCCGATCCGCACACCGAGGGCGGCATTCACCCGGGACACGACCTGGGTGGCGGACAGCGAGTTGCCGCCGAGGTCGAAGAAACTGGTGTCGACGCTCAGTTCGGGCAGGCCGAGGACGTCGCGGAAGATCCCGAGGACGGTCTCCTCGGTGACCGTTCTCGGGTGCACCACGTCGTCCGAGCGTGCGGCGAATGCCGGTGCGGGAAGGGCGTTGCGGTCGAGTTTGCCCGCCGGGGTCAGTGGCACCGAATCGAGGAGCATGATCGACGACGGCACCATGTGCCCCGGCACCCGCTCCGCCACGTACTCCGACAGCACACGCGTGTCCACGTTCGCCCCGGGCGCGGGAAGCACGTACGACACCAGACGGCTGCCGGTGCCGTCGTCGAATCCGACCGTGTGCGCGAACTCCGCCACCGGGTGCGCCGACAACACCGCGTCGATCTCACCCAACTCGATCCGGAAACCCCGGATCTTCACCTGGTGATCGCTGCGGCCGAGGAATTCCAGAACGCGATCCCCGTCCGGCGAGGTCACCCACCGGACCACGTCCCCGGTGCGATACATCCGACCGCCGAACGGGCAGGCCACGAATCGCTCCGCCGTCATCGCGGCACGATGCACGTAGCCACGCGCCAGACTCGGGCCCATCACGTACAGTTCGCCGCGGACCCCGGCCGGCATCGGACGCAACCGCGAATCCAGCACGACCAGGTCCACACCGACGGTCGGCGAGCCGACGGTGACCGAGTGCCCGGGCACCATCGGACCGGTCGCCGACGACATGATCGTCGTCTCGCTCGGACCGTATGCATTGACCATCATCCGGCCCGGTGCCCACCGCGCCACCAACTCCGGCGGACACACGTCACCCGCCACCACCACCGTCGTGAGGTGGTCGAGCCCTCGATGGTCCACCGAGGCCAGCGCCGCCGGCGTGCAGAACGCATGCGTCACACCGTGTTCGGCAAGGAACTCCGCCAGCTCCCCGCCACCGTAGATCGATGTGGGCACTACTACCAGTGCCGCGCCCGCACACACCGCCATCATCAGTTCGAACACCGACGCATCGAAACTCGGCGACGCGAAATGCAGCACCCGCGACCCCGGCGACACCATCAGACGGTCCCGCTCGTCCGCCGCGAGGTTCACCAGGCCCCGGTGCGTGACCGCCACACCCTTCGGCCGCCCCGTCGACCCCGACGTGTAGATCACGTACGCCGGATGATCCACCGACAGCGCCCGGGTGCGATCGGCGTCGGCGACCGGATCCGGCGGATACGACGCGACGGCTTCCCGAAACTCGTCGTCGTCCAGCACGATCCAGTGCGTGCACTCCGGCAAACCGTCCCGCAGCGCAGCGGTGGTGACACCGATCGGCGCTCCACAATCCTCGAGCATGAACGCGATGCGCTCGGCCGGGTAGTTCGGATCCACCGGGACGAACGCCGCCCCCGTCTTCGCCACCGCCCACACGCTCGACACCGACTCGACCGACCGCGGCAACGCCAGCGCCACCACGACCTCCGGGCCAACCTGCAAGTCGATCAGCACACGCGCCAGACGGTTCGACGTCTCGTCCAGAGCGCGGTAGCTCAGAATGTCGACGGATGCCCCGGACCCGGGCGCGACGAGAGCATCGCCATCCGGGTTACTGCGGACAGCACCTGCAAGGAGATCCGGCAGCGTGACCGGGGCGAGCCCGGCGCGCCCGGTGGCGGGGACGAGGCTGCCGCGTTCGTCCTCGTCGAGGATCTCGAGGTCGCCGATCCGGCGTGGGGTGCCGGTGTCGGAGGTGAGGAAGGCGCCGAGGAACCGGGTGAAGCGGGCGTGGTGCGCGTGGAGGGCGTCGTCGGAGTACAGGTCCGGGTTGGCCTCGAGGTCGAGGTTGATGCTGGTGCCGGCGACGCCGTGGTAGACGTTGACGGCGAGGTCGCTGATGGGGCCGGTGGACAGCAGTTCGAGGCGGCCGACGATGCTGCCGAGGGTGATCTCGTTGTGGAACAGCATGACGTTGATCAGTGGGCCGTAGAAGCCCTGATGATCGGTGGCGGCGTCGCGCCGGATGTCGATGTGCGGGTAGCGCTGGTGCCGGAGCGCCGCGGTGACCTCCAACCGGACCGCTGCCACCAGATCGGCGTTCGTCATGTCCGGGCGCACGTCCAGGCGAAGCGGGACGACATTGGACACCATGCCGCCGGAGCGGCGGAGCAGCGCGGTGGTGCGCGCGGTGACGGGCAGACTGACCGCGACCTCCTCGCGTCCGGTCATCCGGGCGAGGTAGGCGGCGAAGGCGGCGATGACTTCGAACGCGGCCGACGAATCGTGGCGGTTCGTCGCGGCGTCGAGGTGCTCGACGAGGGGGCCGGGGATCTGGCCGCCCGTCGTGCGGCTGCGTGCCCGCGCCGGCGCGGTCCGGTCGACGAGGCTGTGCGGTTCGCCGATGCTCGATACCCGCTCGGACCAGTACTCCCGGTCGGTGAGGTAGCGCGACGACGTCCGGTAGTCGTCGTCGACGCGGGCGACGTCGGTGAGTGCGGCGGCCTTGGACGGCGCCACAGCCTGCCCCTCGACGGCCGCGGTGTACAACTCCGCGGTCCGGTCGACGAGCGTCACCGAGCCCATGCCGTCGAGTGCGACGTGGTGCACGCGGCAGTACCAGTAGTGGTGATCCGGGCCGATGCGCAGGACCGCCGAGGTCACCAGCCGGTCGCGGCACACGTCGAGCGGGGTGGTGTACTCCCGCCGCATCCATTCCGTGGCCGCCGCCCTCGGATCGGACTCGTGCTGCAGGTCGACCACACTGACCGATGCCTCCAGCGTCGGATCGATCAGCTGGTAGGGAACGCCGTCGACCTCGACGAGTCGGAGGAAGGCGGAGCCGAGTTCGCGACCCGCGGCGATCAGCGACTCCGACAGCAGCGCCACGTCGAGGGCACCCACCAGTTCGACGCGCTGCGCGATGTTGACGGGTACGGCGGGATCGAGCTGCTGGGCGAACCACATGCCCCGCTGAGCGGCGGAGAGCGGAAAAGCACCGTCCGGAATGCGACCTTCCGCGGTCACGTCACCACCCGGCACAGCTTCGACCACCTTGTTCGTCCTCTTTCCCACTCCGGCGGTGGGAGGTACCCACCGGCCACCCAAGAAACTCATAGTGACCTGCGAACCTGGGAATTTACCGAACCTTACCCGGGAGTACGCTTCAGGTTCCTATCGGACGTGCGGTTCGGAGCGTTTCACTGTGTCTCACGATGTGGACATGCCGGGCGTTCGCCGACGAACATCATGTTTGTCGGCCGTCCATACAGACCTGCCCCACGCCTTCCGGAGAAGGAGTGGGGCAGCGGTCGGCCGGGACCTACCTGGCCGCCACGCCCTTGATTCTGGCGATCCGGTTCCGCAGCCCCCACTGGGTGACCTTGAGGAGGGCCTCGCGGACGATCCCGCCGCTCATCTTGGATTCGCCGATCTCTCGCTCCGTGAACGTGATCGGAACCTCACGGACCGTGAAGCCCTCCTGAATAGCCCGCCATGCCAGGTCCACCTGGAAGCAGTAGCCGTGCGACTCCACCGCGGCGAGGTCGAGTTTCTCGAGCACCTCGCGGCGGTACGCGCGGTACCCGCCGGTGATGTCCTTGATCTTCACGCCGAGGGCCAGCCGTGAGTAGATGTTCCCGCCGCGCGACAGCCACTCGCGGTGCTTCGGCCAGTTGACGACCGTGCCACCCGGCACGTACCGCGAGCCGAGGACGAGGTCGGCGCCGGCATCGACCTGGTCGAGCAGGCGATGCAACTGTTCCGGCGCGTGGCTGCCGTCGGCGTCCATCTCGACGAGGACGGTGTAGTCGCGGTCCAGGCCCCACCGGAAGCCCGCGATGTACGCGGCGCCGAGACCGTTCTTCTCCGTCCGGTGCATCACGTGGATGCGACCGGCGTCATCGTTCGACGCGAGCGCGTCGGCGACGTCGCCGGTGCCGTCCGGGCTGCCGTCGTCGACGACGAGAACATGCGTCCGGGGCAGCGCCGCGTGCAGGCGCCGCACGATCAGGCCGAGATTCTCCCGCTCGTCATACGTCGGAATGATCACCAGAGTCCGTGCGCTCGGTGCCCCGCTCTGCCCGGAATCGGTCTCCGATGCCATGAGGATCCTCCCTGCCGGCAACTGCCGGCGCCTTCTCGGTACTGCTGGACATCAGTGTGCGAACTGTGCGTCGTCGTTGCACCACGGCGAACGCAACGGCGGCGACGGCGGCGAGACAGAGCAGAATCTCCGGAATCGGGCCGAGCCGACTTGCCAGCGTAGTACCGGTGCGCAGCGGCACCTGCGACACCAGGGCTGCCGGGACGAAAAGCGGAGTCTGCTGCACCGTGGACCCGTCGGGTCCGATGATCGCGCTCACACCGCTGGTGGCGGCCACGACGACGGCGCGCCCGTGCTCGACGGCCCGCACCCTCGACATGGCCAGTTGCTGATAGGTCATCTCGGTGTCGCCGAACGTGGCGTTGTTGGTGGGGACGGCGAGGAGTTCGGCGCCGCTGCGGACCGACTGCTCGAACGCCCGGTCGAAGGCCACCTCGTAGCAGGTCGCGACGCCGACGGCGATCCCGTCAGCGTGGACGACGCCGTCACCGTCGCCGGGTACGAAGTTGCCCGCGCGGTCCGCGTACGAGGAGAAGTGCCGGAAGAATCCGCGGTACGGCAGATACTCGCCGAACGGCTGGATGATCTTCTTGTCGTGCTGCTCCTGGGGCCCGGCGTCGCCGTCCCACACGATCACCGAATTGGTGGTCGTGCGGTCGGCGTTCACGAGCACCGCTCCCACCAGGATGGGTGCGCCGATCGCCTCGGACGCCCGGGAGATGTCCGCGGCGGCGTCGGCGTTGCGCAGCGGGTCGATGTCGGATGCGTTCTCCGGCCAGACGACGAGGTCGGGTTGCGGCGCCGCGCCCGATGCGACGTCGTCGGCGAGTTCGAGTGTGCGGTTGACGTGATTGTCGAGGACGCGTTTGCGTTGGTCGTTGAAGTCGAGACCGAGTTTGGGGACGCTGCCCTGGATCGCGGCGACGGTGATCGTCCGGTCCCCCGAGTCCATGCCCGGCAGCGTCGGCCACAGCGCGAGCGAGACGACCGTCGCGGCGAGGGCGGCGACCAGACCGCCTGCGAGCGGCCGCGCCCAGTTCGCGGCGCCCCTCGCCCGGGCCCGCACCGTCACCGCGACGGACGCCAGTCCGGCGCCGGTCAGCGCGACGGCGAAGCTGAGCAGCGGGGACCCCCCGATGCTCGCGAGCGGAAGGAACCATCCCTCCGACTGGCCGAACGCCAACCGCCCCCAGGGGAAGCCGCCGAACGGCACGCTCGCCCGCAGCCATTCCGTCAGCGACCAGCACGCCGCGATCCACAGCGGCGCCCAGCGCAGCCTCGAGACCAGTACGGCGAGCACCCCGAACAGTCCGATGTACAGCGACTCGACGGATGCGAGCGCGAGCCACGGAAGCGCGCCGACGAACACACCGATCCATGGGAGCAGCGGCACCAGAAAACCGAGACCCGCGAGGTAGCCGTAGCCGAAGCCCGCACGCAGACGCGGCGCCGCACCGCCGGCACCGGTGAGGACCAGCGTCAGCAGGGCGATGCCGAGGGGCGCGAGAAACCACAGGGGCCGGGGCGGAAATCCGGCGAAGACGAGGAATCCCGCGGCCACCGACAGGACGGAGCGCACGAGCACGCCCCGCTTTCCGGTGGTCCAGCGTGTTGTCGTGCTACCGCTCATGGACGACGCTCCCCCGGTGTACCGAACGCAGCAGCACCGGCGTGGGCGCGTCGTCCTCGAGACGCGGAAGGGCGGGCACCCGGGAACGGGGATCGGTCGACCACCGCTGAACCGAATCCTGAGGGGCACTGACCACCAGTTCGCCCGCATCCCACACGGCGTACGACGCCGGCGCACCCGGAGCGAGTGTCCCGGCGAGACCGTCGCGGACCCCACCGGCACGCCACGCACCGCGGGTGGCGGCCGAGAACGCGGCGCGCGGGGAGATACCGCTGCCGGGTGTGCGGTGGTGGACGGCCGCGCGCAGCATTGCCCAGGGTTCGACCGGGGTGACGGGTGCGTCGGAACTCAGCGCGAGCGACACCCCGGCGGACGCGGCGGCGGCGAACGGGTTGAGGGTGAGGGCGCGCTCGGCTCCGAGGCGCTGCGCGTACAGGCCGTCGGTTCCGCCCCACAGGGCGTCGAATGCGGGCTGGACACTGGCGATCACACCCCACTGCGCCAGCCGGGCCGCGTCGTCACCGGTCATCATCTCGGCGTGCTCGAGTCGGTGCCCGGCGGCCGCGACCGCGGGTCCGCCCAGCTCGTCGGCGACGACGGCGAAGGCGTCGACCGCGGCCCGGACTGCGGCATCGCCGATGACGTGGAACCCGGCCTGGATTCCGGCGATCGTGCAGGCACGCACGTGCGCGGCGATCTCGTCGACTCCGAGGTAGCTCTTACCGGTTGCGCCGTCCAGATCCGCATAGGGTGCGCTCAGCCACGCCGTGTGGGAGCCGAGGGATCCATCGATGAACAGGTCGCCACCCAGTGCGTGCGCGCCGGTGGTGTCGAGCAGCTTCCCGGCCTCGTCGGCGTCGGTGACGGCCTCACCCCAGTAGCCGCGGACCTCGACTCCGTGCGGGGTGGCGAGGAGTTCACGGAAATCGTCGAGTCCGGCGATGTCGGGTCCGCCGCACTCGTGGACCGCGACGATGCCGCGCGAGGCGATGGCGTCGAGGGCGGCGATGCGGGCGGCCGAGCGCTGGTCGGCCGTCAGCAGTGAGCGGGCGACGGTGCGGGCGGCGTGGTGCGCCTCGAAGGTCAGCGGTCCCTCGGACGAGAACCCCGAGGTCTCGCTCAGATCCGGGACGGACCGACGCAGGGCCGTCGAGCACACGGCCGAGTGGACGTCGATCCGCGACAGGTACACCGTACGTCCGGGGGCGGCCTCGTCGAGTTGCGCCGTGGTGGGGCCGGCGCCTTCCGGCCACGCCGATTCGTCCCAGCCGTGTCCCCAGATGACCGCGTCGGAATGGGTGCGGGCGAAGGACGCGAGCCGGTCGAGGCACTCGCGGAGCGAACCGACGCCCACCAGGTCGAGTCCGACGATGTTCAGGCCGAGCGCCGTGACGTGCACGTGGGTGTCGACGAACGCCGGGGTGACGAGCGCGCCGCCGAGGTCGACCACCTCTGCGCCGGGGTGCAGCGCGCGCGCCGCACGGTCGTCGCCGACCCACGACACGACGCCGTTTGTCACTGCCATCGACGTGGCGTCTGGAGCAAAGGAACTGTAGATTCGGCCGCCGACCAGCAGTTGTGTAGTCACGGGCAACCAGTCTGCCTGTTAGGGCAGAACGCGGGGATCACGGGTCGGGGTTCGAGGTTCCTCGTCGATCACTTGGCCCTCGAAGACCTGCCCCTCGAAGACCTCGTCGACCACCTCTCCCTCGATCACCTCGCCGCGACCCCGCCGGGGCGCCCGCGCGAACGCCTCGGCCCCGGCCGCGACGGTCGCGGCGCGTCGGCCCGCCAGCAGGACGACGACGGGGCGGAGGGCCCACCGCGTGGGCGGAATGAGGAAGAGCAGTCCGAGCACCGAGGTGACGAGGCCGGGAACGAACATCAGGGCGGAGCCCAGCGCGACGAGTGCACCGTCCGCGACGGCGGCGCCCGGGGATCCGTCGCCGCCCGCGGCCCGGCGAAGGCCGTCCATCACACGACGCCACTGCGACCGCATCAGCAGCAGTCCGATCAGCGTTCCCGCGAGCAGGAGGAGCACGGTCCACACCGCGCCGATCGCGTGACCGACCAGGACGAGCGCGGCGATCTCCACCACTACGTACAACAGGAACAGTGCGGCGTACATGACGCCCCCTTTCGGACGGCCGGGTTCATCGAGGGTCTGGGGTCAACCGTCTGATCGTTCAACGTTCGACGGCGCCGATTTTCTCCCGGCCGCAGATATCGAAGCGGGCACGATGCTAAACCTCAAGTTGACATTGAGACTCTGGACATGGTGCAGTTCACTGCGATGGGGGTCTTCCGATCCCGCGCACAACGAGGAGCCGATATGACTCGTTCCACCGTCTTCCGCCGAGCCGCAATCGTTCTCGCGTCCGCGGCCGCTTTCGGCATGCTGTCTTCGGGACCGGCATCGGCAGCGCCGGTCGCCGACTTCGCGAAGGGCGCCGCCGAACTGCAGGCGCTGGCCACCGAGGTCTCCCCCGCCGCGTCCGCCGCCGTCGACGCGCTTCTCGGCGCGAGCGTGTTCATTCCGAAGGACGTGCTCGAAGTCGGACTCACCACGCCGCAGGACTTCATGTACCCGTCCCCCACCCTCGGGTGCGGCGTAGCCGACAATCCCGCGACGGTGACGCTGGCCAGCGCCCAGGGCGGCCCGAATCTGTTCCCCCAGATCAGCGCGACCCAACTCCGCTTCCAGGCGATCCCCGCCTACGTCGCGATCCCGCAGTCGTCCGAACTCAGCGTCGCCTGGATCAACCTGACCACGTTCCAGGGCGGCATCGTGAAACTCGACGACAAACTGCCCCTCATCAACACCCCGCTGCTGTCGAAGATCGTCGACACCGGCAAGGGCACGGTTCTCGCGACGATGTTCGGCACGGTCGGGTACGCCGACGCCGTCACGTGCACGGTGGTCCCGACCGTGGGCACCTTCACCGTCTGACCGCAGTACGCTTCCCCACCCGCCGGCCTACGAGCCGGGTCGCACCAGGCCCGTCTCGTAGGCCAGCACCACTGCCTGCACCCGGTCGCGGACGTTCAGCTTGGTGAGGATCCGGCCCACGTGCGATTTGATGGTCGACTCCGAGAGGAACAGCGCAGCGGCGATCTCCGTGTTCGACAGCCCGGTGGCCACCAACTGCAGAACCTCCCGCTCACGCTCGGTCAGCACGTCCAGGACCTCCGGGTCGCGCAGCGGCGCGGGACCGTCGTCGAGGAACCTCGCCAGCAGCCGCCGGGTCACCTTCGGCGACACCACGGCATCCCCCGCGGCCACGCTGCGAATGGCCGACACCAGGTCTTCCGACGGGGTGTCCTTGAGCAGGAAGCCGCTGGCCCCCGCCCGCAACGCACCCATGGCATGCTCGTCGAGATCGAACGTGGTCATCACCAGCACGCGGCTCGCGACCCCGGACTCCAGGATCTGGGCGGTCGCGCTCACCCCGTCCACCACCGGCATGCGGACGTCCATCAGCACCACGTCGGGTTCGAGTTTGCGGACCGCGGCGACGGCGGCCGCCCCGTCGCTCGCCTCACCGACGACGGTGATGTCGTCCTGAGCGTCGAGCACCATGTTGAGGCCCATCCGCATCAGTTCCTGGTCGTCGACGAGTAGCACGGTGATCGGCACAGCGCCAACCTAACACCGCGCTCCGGGTGCGTGCGCGTCCCGCACACCGGTCCGCGGGACGGGGCGGTCACGAGTGGATAACCAAACCAAGACCTCCATTAGCCCTGGCATACGCTCGAAGTCTGCCTATGATCGAGTCGGCGGACAGTGGGAGAGCCCAGGGATCGGGGTGTCCAGATGCGAATCGCGGATGTGTTGCGGAACAAGGGTCCCGCCGTGGTGACGGTGGATCCGGAAATGTCGGTCAGCACGCTGATCGGCGAACTCGCCCGGCACAACGTCGGAGCGCTGGTGGTCACGGAGAACGACGCCGTCGTCGGGATCGTCACCGAACGCGACATCGTGCGCCGCATCCACGAACGCGGTCCCGACATCCTGAATGCGCGGGTCGTGGACATCATGACCACGTCGGTGTTCGCGTGCCTGCCGACCGACACCGTGGACAGTCTCGCCGAAACCATGACCGAACGCCGGATCCGGCACCTGCCGGTGATCGTGGACGGCCAGTTGGTCGGCATCGTCAGCATCGGCGACGTGGTGAAGAGCCGGATCGGCGAGTTGCAGACCGAACGCGACCAGCTCGAGTCCTACATCGACCACGGCTGAGCGAGGACCCCATGCCCCTGTTCGTCGTGGAGTACACGTACAGCCCCGAGACGTCGGCCCTTCGCGACGATCACCGAACACAGCACCGGGCGTGGCTCACCGAACTTCTCCGTCGCAAGATCATGCGCTCGAGCGGACCTCTCGCGAGCGGCCACGGTGCGCTGTTCATCGTCGACGCCGAGGACGAGGACGCGGTCGCGCGCCTGTTCGCGCACGATCCGTTCGCCGAGGAAAATCTGGTGGCGAACGTCCAGATCCGTGAATGGGCGCCCGCGATGGGCGAATTCAGCGAGTAGAACGCCGGCCGCCGCACAGCGACGGCCCGGGGAACCAACGGCGGCGGGCGGTCCCGCGGCCTGGGGACTCAACCCGCGGAACCTGGACCGGGTGTGCCACCGGTTGCGCCTCCGACCCTGCGCCGACGATTTCCCGTCATTCCGTGCCGCTAAACACTCGCCGCGCACACGACCTCGTCGCCTTCGGGTTCGGTGGCTGCGCGGCGCTGCCGCCTGCCCTCTACGATGTCGCGGTGTCTACAGGATTGCTGAACCCGCCGCTCGATCGGTCCACCCCGCCGCCGGTCGCGAACTCGTACCAGGCGCCGGCGATCCTCGCCGCATCGGGCGCGGTGCTGGCGGCCGTGCTGTTCTGGGTGGTGTCCGGCAGCCTCACCGACGATGCCTACATCAGTCTGTCGGCCGCCCGGAACCTGGCCGTCCACGGCGAGTGGGCGATCGTGCACGGCCTGACCGCGAACACGTCGACGTCCCCGCTGAACGTGCTGGTGCTCGGGGCACTGACGTTCCTGACCCGGTTGTGGGGCCCGGGCGATCCGCTGCTCGCACTCGGCATGCTCAACGTTGCGGTCACCGCACTTCTGGGGTGGGTGCTGGCCCGGATCGGCCGGCGACTCGGCCTCGGAACGTTCTGGGCGGCGCTCGCCGGTGCGCTGGTGGTGTTCAACCCGTTCGTGTTGTCCGCGGTCGGGCTCGAAGTGCTCCTGATCCCGGCAGCCGTCGCGGTGATGGTGTGGTTCGCGCTCGACGGCCGGGCCGCGTGGTTCGGCGCGGCCGCGGGTATGGCGGCGCTGGTGCGACTGGACCTGCTCGTGTTCGTACTCGTCATCGCGGCCCTGTCGCCGGCGATTCGCGGCCGGGCGCGTCGGGCGCTCGGGGGCTTCGCCGCGATCGCCGGGCCGTGGTACCTGTTCAGCTGGCTCGTCCTCGGTTCGGCCCTGCCCGACACCTTCCTGATCAAGCAGGGCCAGGCCTCAGACGTGGGCGGCTACAACTACCTCACCGGCCCGATCATGTACTTCGAGTCCAACCCGTGGCGGACCGTCGCGGCATTCGGGCCCGCAGCGCTCGGTCTCGTTCTGCTTCTCGTCGCACTTTTCTCGTACGCCCGCTACCGGACGCGACCGCTGCCCGTGCCCGGGGCGGTGCTCGCGCTCGGGTTGTCCGGCGCCCTCTACTTCGTCGCCTACGTCGTTCTCGACACCGTGCCGTATCACTGGTACTACGTAGCGCCCGCGACGACGCTGGCGATGTTCGCCGTCCTCGCCGCCGGCATCCACTGGACCGCCGCTCGCAACACCACGGACCGCGCCGCCGTCGGTGCGCTGGCCGGTCTGCTCGCCGTGCTGGGTGCCGGCGCAGTGTATTTCGACGTCGAGGGCGGACTTCCGTGGGAGGCGCCACCCATTTTCGGCAACTGGGCCAGTGCGCAGGACTACGAGCGGGTGGGCCGTGCGGTCGGGACGGTCGTCGGGGACGCACCGGTCCGATCTCCCGGTGAGATCGGCACCCTCGCGTACTTCTGTGAATGCGTGATCGTCGACGAGTTCTCCGACCGCGGGTTGGTGGTCGAGGACCGGTTGGTGCCGCGGCTCGCCGAGGCCTCCGAGCCGGCGCGAACGCTGCTGCGCGCCAACTACGCCTTCTTCGACTACCGGCTGGCGCCGGTGAACCCCGCCTTCGACCTCCGGTACGGGGAGGGCCGCGGTCCCGGCGGCCCGATGTCGTGGGAGGTGTTCTCCGCGGCCCGCGGAGTCGGCCACTTCACGCTCGTTCCGCTCGCCGGCTGAGGCCGCGGCGTGCAACGCCATCGAGTGGACGTTTGTCGCGCTGAACCCCGTGCCACCCGGTCGTGCCGACGATTGCCTGGTTGATCGTCCGAAGCGGAGATTTGACGAGCGAGCTACTGAATTGTTCATCGCCACCTCCCCACATCACCACCGACGCCGCCGAGTACTTCGGCCCGGTCATGGTGTCGCCGGGCGCCGCGCCGCGTCGAGCCGCTGCAGCAGGGCGCGGGCGCCGTCGAGGAACAGTTCGAGTGCGTCGGGATACGCACTGCGGTCGGAGAGTTCCACGAGAAGTCCCGCGGTCGCTGCGATGTGGGGGTGTGTCTCGGCCGGCAGTTGTGTGTAGGACGATCGCCACAGTTCCCGGTCGGACTCGCGGACGTCGTCGGGAAGGGCGAGTTCGGCGCCGTCGAGCGCGGCGAACGCCAGCATCTGATCCACGAACGCGCGGTAGAGGCGGACGGCTGCACCGTCGGGAAAGCCGGCGTTACGCAGTATCCCGAGAATCGTGTCTACTGCGGCTTCCTCGGAGGGGCGGCCGCTGACTCTGCTGGCCGACAGGACTGCCGCCTGCGGGTGGTCCAGATATGCCGCGTGCGAACGTATTCCGAGTGCGTACAGGTCCCGCCACCAGTCCCCGGTGGGTTCCCACCCGTGGAACGACCGGCCGATCAGCTCGTCGGCGATCGCCAGAGTCAGGTCGTCGATGCCGCGAAAGTATCGGTACAGGGTGCTCGGGTCGGCCCCCAGCGCAACCCCGAGACGGCGGGCGGACAACCCTGCGCTGCCGTGATGCCGGAGCAACCGCAGCGCCGCCTCGATGATCGTCTGCTCCGAGAGAACGACACCCCGCTTCGTCGGCCTGCGTCTCCTCGTGGGCGATTCCGAGACCATCTGCTTCGCCAATTCCGGGGCTCCTTCCGTCGCACCTGTCTTATGCCAACACCGTTGACCATGCCGACACCGACAGTGTTGCATGTCACAGGCAGAAGCGAAAGACCAGGCAACGGGCATGACAAGTCCGGATCGGCGCATGACAACTCACCCTCCCCACCCTTCGATCGAAAGCGACGCAGATGGCAACAATGAACGACGGCGCGGCGGGCGCGCCCAGGGCGACGGCCTTCCGCAAGACCCTCGGTGTCAGGGACGGCATTGCGATCGCCGCCTCGAGTACCGCGGCGACGACCAGCATCGGTGTCGGATTGGGAGTCGTCGCCGCCGTCGTCGGACTCCAGATGCCGGTGGTGCTGCTGCTGGCCTTCGTCCCCATTCTCGGAATTGCCAGCGGATACGCCCGGCTCAACCGGGTCGAACCCAATTGCGGCAACAGCTACGTTTGGGTGGGCCGCAGCCTCAGTCCGTGGCTGGGCTTCCTCACCGGCTGGATGGCGATCGTCGCCGTCGTCGTGTTCATGGCCTACACCACCGCGATCGCCGGGTCGGCGATCCTGCAGCTCGGCGGCATGGCCGGGGTGCACAGTATCGTCGGACTCCCGCTCGATCCCGATTCCACACTGCAGTCGACGCTGCTGGGGCTCACGATCCTGGCAGCGGTGACGTTCACCGCCGTCCGCGGCGTTGCGGTCGCGGCACGACTGCAGAAGTACCTCCTCGTTTTCGAGTACGTCGTGTTGATCGGATTCTGCACGTACGGTCTGTTTGCCGGGAGCCAGCCGTTCTCGCTCTCCTGGTTCGACCCCTTCGCGATTCCGTCGTTCGCCGTGCTGGCTCAGGGCATGGTGATCGCGGTGTTCTTCTATTGGGGCTTCGAAGCCGCGTTCAGCGTGAGCGAGGAGGTGCGCGATCCACGCGACGCGTCCCGCGCCGGTGTGATCACCGTCTTCATGGTCCTCGGCTTGTTCCTCCTCGGAGCGGTCGCGTTCCAGCGCGTACTCACCCCCGCGGAACTTGCGGACAACGGGACCGTCGGGCTCGCGTACGTCGGCGAGGCGCTCGCCGATCAGCCGCTGGCAGCGCTGCCCGTGGTGGCATTGATGTTCTCCGTCGTCGCGTCGCTCCAGGCGACAGTGATACCCAGTGCCCGAGGGTTGTTCGCGATGGGCAGGGACCGCACCCTCGGCCCGGTGTGGACCCGCGTCCATTCCCGTTACGGAACCCCCGCAGCCGGCACCGTGCTGCTCGGCGGCATCTCCGCGGTGGTCGCGCTCCTGGCCACCGTCATCCCCAGGCTGAGCGATCTTCTCGGTGCAGGCATCAGCTCGATCGGCGTGGTGGTCGCACTCTGGTACGGCTTGACGGCACTCGCGGCTGCGGTGCGGTTCCGAGGACTCCTCCGGGAGCATCCGTGGGAGGGATTGCGCGCGGTCGTGTTTCCCGCCCTCAGTGCCCTGGTGTTGCTGGCGCTCGGCGGATATCTGGGCTGGATCTTCTACACCTCGGCCAATCATCTCGAGATCAGCGCGACCAACGGATGGTTTCAGCTGCTGTTCCCGGTCCTCGTCGTGATATCGGGGCTGATGGTGGCCGTGTACGCGAAATGGGTCCGCCGATCGCCGTACTTCGTCACCGGCCGCGGAACCGACGCCGACGACGCGAACCTGATCGGTGGGCGTGTACCCACCGAGGCCGCCGTCACCACCCATTCCTGATCAACGCACCGCCGCGTGATCCGAATACCGACGAAAGCACTTCCCGACAGGAGATTCTCGATGTCAGCACTACCCGCAGATCTGGTCTTCACGGGCGGACCGATTGCCACCCTGGATCCGGCCCGCCGCCGAGCCACGACGGTCGCCGTCACCGGGGGACGGATTTCAGCCGTCGGCCACGACGAGGTCCGAGACCTGATCGGCGCCCGCACCGAGGTCATCGACCTCACCGGCAGGCTCCTGCTGCCCGGCTTCCAGGACGCGCACATCCATCCGGTGGTGGCGGGCCTCGAGTATGCCCGCTGCAACCTCATCGGCACGAGCGATGCCGCTTCCACCCTCGCCGCCGTCGGCAGCTATGCCGACGCACACCCGGAGTTGCCGTGGATCGTCGGCGGCGGGTGGTCGATGGAGGCGTTCGCCGGCGGCACCCCCACAGCGCAACTCCTCGACACCGTCGTGCGGGACCGGCCGGTGTTCCTGCCCAATCGAGACCACCACGGGGCATGGGCGAACACGAGGGCTCTGAACATCGCCGGAATCACCCGTGACACTCCCGACCCCGTCGGCGGCCGGATCGAACGCGACGCCGACGGCGAGCCGACCGGCATGCTCCAGGAATCCGCTATGGAACTGGTCGGCTGCCACACCCCGCGGCACACCCCCGACGATCGGCTGAAGGCATTGCTCCACGCCCAGCAGGACCTGCATTCGCTCGGCATCACTGCCTGGCAGGACGCGCTGCTCGGTGACACGTCCGGCATCTCCGACGTCTCGGACGCCTACCTGACCGCGGCCTGCGGCGGATCCCTTACCGCCCGGGTGGCGGGCGCCCTGTGGTGGGATCGCGATCGGGGCTCCGAGCAAATCCCCGACCTGCTTCGGCGACGCTCCCGTCTCCGCGTCGGAAGAATGCGCGCCGACACCGTGAAAATCATGCTCGATGGTGTCGCCGAATCCCGCACCGCGGCGATGATATCCCCGTATCTGGATGGATGCGGCTGCGCGACTACACACTCCGGCACCAGTTTCGTCGACCCGGAGAAACTGCGAGGCTATGTCACCGAGCTCGACGCCCTCGGATTCCAGGTGCATTTCCATGCGCTCGGCGATCGGGCCGTGCGTGACGCGCTCGACGCGGTCGAGGCCGCCCGGACTGCGAACGGATTCCGCGACACCCGCCCGCACCTCGCCCACCTGCAGGTCGTTGACCCCGAGGACATCCCCCGGTTCCGCGCGCTCGGTGTCACCGCCAACATGCAGCCGCTGTGGGCAGCCCACGAGCCACAGATGGACGAGCTCACGATCCCGTTCCTCGGGGACGAACGCACCCGGCGGCAGTACCCCTTCGGTTCCTTGTTGCGCTCGGGGGCAACACTGGCGGCGGGCAGCGATTGGCCGGTCAGCAGTGCCGACCCGATCCACGGGATCCACGTCGCGGTCAATCGCGTGCTGCCGGGTCGGAGCGGGCAGGGGCGCCCGGTGTTCCTGCCGGAGCAACGGATCGACCTCACGTCGGCACTCACCGCCTACACCGCAGGGTCCGCATACGTGAACCACCTCGACGACACGGGCAGCATCGAGGTGGGCAAACTCGCCGACCTGGTGGTCCTCGACCGGGATCCGTTCGCCGGACCCGCCGACAGGATCGCCGAGACCCGGGCAATCCTGACCTATGTCGGTGGCGACCGCGTCTACGCGGCACCGAACGCCTGACGCCCATCGGCGGGCGGCAACACCGTGCGGCGCGGATACCTCTCCTCGGATTCCAGTTCTCGCGACGATTCGCGCGGCCGCTCCGACCGAGCGAGATACCCGCAATCACCGCCCACATGGGCGGTGGGGTCCCCTGC
>JBCEBZ010000103.1:18578-24031 GCA_039206675.1 Rhodococcus sp. (in: high G+C Gram-positive bacteria)
CCGACCGAGCGAGATACCCGCAATCACCGCCCACATGGGCGGTGGGGTCCCCTGCCCCTCTGCCGGCCGACTGGAGTTCACGGCGGATTCCACCAGGTCGCGAACGCGTTCCACCACGTCCACGGCCAGAACGTCACGGCACCGACCTGATTCGAAAGGTCGAAACAATGCCAGTTGTGGCTACTCATTCGGGTTCGGTCCCGACCCGTGCTGAATATCGGCACCCACTGGCTCAGCGCTACATACCGCGACGGCGGGCACAGCCCCCGGGGCACTGCCCACCGCCTGACGAACCGAAGGGAACACGCCCGAACGGCCGCCGCGTGGACCCGATCTGCCGGTGGTGTTCTACGGCTTCCGTTTCGGCTACCCCGACACCGACGGCCGCTTCACCCACCTCGCGTATGCCTGCCGGCGACATCGGCACCCGACACGGAAGCACAGTGCTATTTCCACCAGTCCCGTCTGCGATGCGGGACCGCAATGTCGTCGAAAGCCATGGTGTCACCGACATCCCACCGGCGGTGCCCCTCCGCGAGGCGACGAACAGTACGGCGACGTTCGCGGCGGAGATCACGGGAATGACCCTCGCCGTCGTAGCACAGGGAACACGAGCAGATCCTCGTGCCCCTGTACGCGAACACCCAGAAGCAGTCCGTCGCGGGCACCCAGGTCCGGCCGCCCTGAAAATGGTCAGGCAGGTCGCAGACCTCGTGGCAATCGGCATGCCACGGCTCGGCAGCAAGCTCACCACGGCGCAGACGAACCCAAACAGGAGAATGAACATCGGTACGGGACAAGGCAGTGCCTTTCAGCGCTCATGCGCCCCGGCCCGCTACCCCCGAACGAGGACGGACCGGGGCGACAGTTGCCGCACCGCATCCCTCGCCCGCCGAAGCGGGCGACGCCGTCCAGGAGACCTCATACGCCCATTCTTGCATCCACTCACGACATCTCGGTGCCATCGAACTCTCCGCCGTCGCGGCGACAGGCGTACTGTTCGTTGCTCTTCGCCGACAGAGCACCAGCCGACTAACTCCGGGAAGCTGTTCGGCGCCTACGACTATGGGAGCCGTGCGCCACCCGAGCCGACGTATTTCAGGTGGTGAACCTCGTCGAGCACCTTTGCCACCTCGCCGAAGGTGGTCGGGTCGGTCAGCACGTCGTTCGATTCGGCGATTCCGAGGGCGGACGAGTCGAGGGTTCGGCGGTCGAGGAGCATCAGGGCGATTTCGGCGGGGTTGTTGCGGCAGCGGTAGATCACCCCGTCGGTGTCCGGGTCGGCGCCCAGGATCTGATGGCAGGTGGTCCGCGACCAGGTGTACGCACTCCGGTCGCAGCCGACCAACGTCCCCGACAGGTTCAGCGACCGCAGATCGCCGTCGAGCAGGGACGCGACTGTGATGTCGCGGCCGAGGACCATCCTCGTGTGCGTTTTGTCCGCGAGCCGCTTCCGGCGCACGATCCCCGATCGTGGGATGGGGATGTCGCGGAGGATGCCTTCCGCGACCGCCCCGGCCAGAGTGAGCGCGACGTACAGGTAGCCGCCGTGGGAGGTGTCGATCGGCTCGAACCGGCCCTGCAACGGGTCGCCCAGAGGGCGGATGCCAGTGCTGTTGAACGAGTTCGGTGGGTACGGGGACCCAGTACCCGAGATCCGGTGCAGAACGGTGCCCGCCGGGATCACCCGGGTCTGCGGTGCCCGGCCGTTGTAGCGTTCACTGCTCACCCCGGTCAGTCCATGCCCATCTGCTCTGCCGCCACCATCAGCTCCACCTCGGCCTCCGTCAGGGCTTGCGCGGTCAGCCGGTCCACCGGCCTCAGGTTGTGGATCAGCGGGTTCTCGGTGAACCACCAATCCAGGGTCCCCCACGGGTCGAGATCGCATTCCATGAGCCGGTTCGCATGCTCGGCGACCGGGCGGATCTGTTTGCGGTCGCGGTCGAACTGGAACAGCGGGTACCGATACTGGTTGCCGACCTTCACCCCGAGAAGCTGATTCGCCTTCCGCTTGGTGTTGGCCAACGCCCGATTCACACTCCCCGACGGCGAGAGGATCTCCGAGACCTCCATCGAGGAGATCGTGTCCCCGGACAGCGACAGCGGGGACTCGTAGGTGAGGTTGCCTGTCGCGGTTTCCAATTCAACCACGCCCCGCTCGGGCAGGCGAGGACCCCCCGCCGTGGTAGCGGTCGGGCCCGGAACAGTGAGAGCGAGCGAGTGCGGCGCCCACTCGGCGCCCTCGCCCGGGGTGGCGATGCCACCGGGGACGCGCGGGAGCCGCTGCAGGTGGATCGTGACCACATCGGTGTCACTGGTGTCGAACAACGCCCGCATCACCACACCACCGGCGGAAGCGAGGTCGGCGGCGTCCAACGCGGTCCGAAACGCGTCGGTGAGCCAGGGCAGAGCCAACCCGGTCGCACGCAGATCGAACCGCAGCTCGAAATCCACCTCGATCCCGCCGGCCCGGCGCCGCGACGCGCTGTCGAACGAGGCGACCACGCTCGTGATCTCCCGCTTCCACTCCTCGGCACTCTTCGGATGCTCCCGGACTCCACCGGCGATCCGCGAACCCGGCGCGACTCGGTTCCCCCCACGAACCGGCAGCGATGGGCTGTGCAGCGAACGTGCGGAGCCGACCCCGGCACGCCTCGGCGACCGAATGCCGGCCGCCGTGGACACGACCCGGCCGGACGCCGCGCTCCGATTCACCACCCGCACTCGCTGGGGTGTGTCGACCGTTTCGTCCCTCATGACCCGCTCCCACCGGAAGACTACGTTTCTTACGATATTGACGAGTGTAAAGAACGTAATGAGCAGTGTCCAGCGGGCTGCGTCGATTTATTGCGCGGCCGCGCGCTCGTAGATATCTCCATCAGGCATCCGACGGAGTGGCACAGTGTTTTCGCCCTGATTCCGGCGCATCGCAGACTGCCCCGACATCCTGGAACCGGCACCAACCCACGTCGGCAGCACCTTCGATGCCCGTGCGTGAGCGTCACCGGCGCCGTGTCAGCGAGAAGCCGGAGTATCCGGTCGGCGATCGTCGGCGTACATGGCTTCGATTCTCGCCTTGATCTCGGCGGTGCTCATACCGCGGGGGCGCAGCAGCGCGCGAGGCGTGGACACAGAGATCGTCGTCGGGGTCGAGGGTGTCGCCATGAGATTTCTGCCTTCGTCATGTGAATGTGGGCCGTCGCGAGCGGCCGCGAGGCGCTCTACGCAACCACGCATAAGTGTGATCCGATTCACACGCAGTTGTGTTACGCCCCGCGTCGACCGGTCACCACACGCACGCCGGACCTGAACCCGGCCCCGACATCACAGCCGGCGGAATGCACCAGGCATTCGGCTGACTACCCCGCCCCCCCTTGGCGACAGGACCGCTTCCCGCTGTTCATGGACCTGAACAGGTGGACACCAGCCCTCGCCCACTCCACCGCCCGGCGGAGTCCTGCACTGCCACACCGAACTCCCTTGCCGAGTCGAGTATCGACCTCGGCACCCTGGTCGCCGCGGGCGCAAGTCGGGTGCAGATGCGCCTCACGTGCCCGGTACTCGGCCATGCTGGAGAACAACCGGTCGCGGTCCATCATGATCGTCCTGCCCCACCCACTCCTATAAGCAGGCGTGTGCCCGCGGGTGGGGACTGCACAGTGTCGATGGTTCCGACCCAGTTCAGGACCCGTAATCGGGTGCGCCGGAATCCCGGGAGACGCCGCTCCACACCTCGTCATTCACAAGCGGTGCTCCGCCGATCGGGACGGCGACCTGGTGCCCGGTACCGGTTCTGCCTCATCGTCGGCCGGAGTCGCCGACGGCGTCAGGGAGGGGCCGGGGAGGGGTCAGCCGAACCCGGGCGATGCGGCGGCCATCCAGGGCGCTGACGGTCAGGCGATGCCCGTCGAACTCGACGCTGTCACCGAGTTGCGGCACCCGTTGCAGTTCGTGCAGCACGAAGCCGGCCACTGTCTGGTACGGGCCCTCGGGCAGCGCGAGGCCCGTCGCATCCTCGAAGTCCTCGGTGATCAGCAACCCGTCCACGCTCTGATGGGCCGAGATTCGCGGCGACCCGGCGGCCATCGGCGGGGTGGGATCGTCGTACTCGTCGCCGATCTCACCGACGATCTCCTCCACTATGTCCTCGAGGGTCGCGATGCCGGCGGTACCGCCGTACTCGTCGACGACGACCGCGATCTGCTGGTTGCCTCGCCGCATGTCCGCGAGCGCGGCCAGCGCCGGTTTGGACCCGGGCAGTTGCAGCACCGGCCGGGTCAGGTCGGCGACGGTGGCGACGCGGTGCGCGTCGGCGCGGAGCAGATCGCGCAGGTGAACGAATCCGGTGATGTCGTCGAACGAGTCACCGGTGACCGGGTAGCGGCTGTGCCCCCACTCCAGCGCCTGCCGACGGGCCAGGACGAGCGGGGTGCGCGCGGGCAGGAAGTCGACGTCGGTGCGGGGGCGCATCACCTCGGTCAGACAGCGGTGCCCGGCGTCGAAGACCTCCGAGAGGATGCGGCGCTCGTTTTCGGCGATCGCGGTGTGCCCGAGGATCAGATCCCGTAGTTCTTCGTGGGTGATCGCCTCGTTCGTCGCTTTCGGGTTTCCTCCGACCAGGCGCACCAGCAGATCGGTGGACACCGACAGCAGCCAGATGGCCGGGCGCATCGCCGTGGCGAACCGGTCCAGTGCCGGCGCGGTCAACAGCGAAACTTCGGTGGAGCGTTGCAGGGCAATGCGTTTGGGGACCAGCTCACCGAGGATCAGGGACAGGTAGGCAATCATCAGGGTGGTACCGATCAGGGCGGTGGCCGAGGCCGCCCCGGGCGGCAGCCCCCACGCCTCCAGGGTGGGCATCAGCGCGGGCGCGATGGTGGAGGCGCCGTAGGCGGCGGAGAGAAACCCTGCCACGGTGACGCCGACCTGCACGGCAGACAGGAACCGGTTCGGATCGCGCGCCAGGGCGGCGGTGCGTGCGCCGCGGCCGCCGCGTCGCTCGAGACGGCGGATCTGGCCTTCACGCAGCGATACCAACGCGATCTCGGTGGCGGCGAACACCCCACCGATCAGCACGAACAGCAGGACCAGTGCGGTGTTGACCACGGTGTCGTTCATCGCAGCCGCCTACTTCGGAGCGGCCGGGGTCTGTGGCGGTGGCCCATGATCCCTTCTCCTCGGCGGAGAGTCTCGATCGGCGGTGGCCTCCAGCGTAGACGAAACCGGACAAATCAGACATTCGACGGGGTGGACATCGGGTCCGGCGCGGCATGCGGGAACGGGCCCGGGATGACGCGGAGCGGCCAGGCCCTCCGGCACCGGCAAGTCGAGCATCTGGACGTCACCAGGGTGGTGCTGCGGCCTCGACCTGCCGGGTCACCGGCGGAAACTCCATCGACAATGCACCCGAGCGCTCTCACCGCCTACGTTTCAGTGACTACGCGGTCTCGCAG
>JBCEBZ010000104.1:0-23929 GCA_039206675.1 Rhodococcus sp. (in: high G+C Gram-positive bacteria)
CGCCGCGGTGCTTCTTGACGACGATGCGCCAGGAGATGTCGAGGCCGAGCCCGGTGCCCTCGCCGACGGGTTTCGTGGTGAAGAACGGTTCGAAGATGCGCGGCCGGATCTCTTCGGGCACTCCGGGGCCGGTGTCGCCGATCTCGATGAGGGCCATGTCGCCGTCGCGCCGCGTGCGGACGGTGAGGGTGCCGCGTCCGTCCATCGCGGCGACGGCGTTGTCGATGAGGTTGGTCCACACCTGGTTGAGTTCGGCGGCGTAGGCGGGGATCTGCGGCAGCGCGGGGTCGTACTCCTTCACCACCGTGACCGAGTCGCCGATCTTGCGGCCGAGCATCACCAGCGAGCTGTCGAGGAGTTCGCGCAGGTCGACGCGCTGGTAGGGGGCGCGGTCCATCTGCGAGTACTGCTTGGCGGCGTTCACGAGCGTGGAGACGCGGGCGGTGGAGTCGGCGATCTCGTTCATCAGCAGTTCGGTCTCGAGGGTGTAGTTGAGCCAGCGGATCGCGCTCTCGACCATCGACTCGTCGTCGACGGAGGCGGCGATTCGCTCGAGCCACGGCACGTCGAGACCGGCCTGCACGAATGTGGGCGCGAGGTCCCAGCCGCCCGACACGCCGTGGTCGTCGAACCAGTCGCCGAGTTCGTCCTCGCGGTCGGATGCCTCGAGCGGAGTGAGCGTCGGCGCCTTCGCCACCTGGGCGGCGGCCTCCTCCTGAAGCCGGATCAATGTGGCGAGCGCCTGCCGGTCGGACACCCCCGACGCGATGACGCCGAGTTTCTGACGCATGTGCGACACCCGGTCGCGCAGCGACGCCGTCGCCCGGACCGCGGCGGCCGCCGGGTTGTTGAGTTCGTGGGTGAGCCCCGCGGACAGCGAACCCAGCGCGAGCAGACGCTCCCGCTGATCGACGACCTGTTTCGCGTTCTGGTTTCCGAAGAACAGCCCTTCCAGGAGGTGCACGGCCATCGGGAACCACTCGCGCATGAGCTGTCCGAAGCGGTCGGCGTCGAGGACGAAGAACTTCGACGGGGCGGTGATCCGCATCGACGCGGTGTACGTCTGGGGGGCGCGGTCACCGAGGTACGACTGCCAGGCACCGGCGTACACGCCGCGCTGCGACGTCCGGTTGAACTCGATCTCCTCGCCGCCCGACAGCTTGCTCAGTACGATCTCGCCTTCGATCAGCACGTAGAAGCACGACGCGATCTCGCCCTCCGCGTAGACCGGCCCGGGTTCGATCAGCTCGACGTGCCCGTTCTCGCAGAGCTGCTCGAGTTGGTGGTCGCTGAGTTGCTCGAACAGGAACAGCGTCCGCAGCTCGGGCGGCTTGCACGGGATGTGGGTCATGGTCTGCCCCCGATCACGGTTGGCCGATGTAGCGGTGGACGAGCATCACGGCCATGGCACCTTCCCCGACCGCCGACGCCACCCGCTTCGCCGACTCGGCGCGCACGTCGCCTGCCGCGAAGATCCCCGGGACGCTCGTCTCGAGGTGGTGGGGGAGACGGTCGAGGGGCCAGCCGCTCGGCGGCTTCCCGTCGACGACCAGGTCGGGGCCGGACACGACGAACCCGTTGTCGTCCCGCGCGACGACGCCGTCGAGCCATTCGGTGCGTGGTGCGGCGCCGATGAACAGGAACAGGAATCCGGCGTCGACGGTGTCCTCGGCCCCGGTCGCGTTGTTGCGCAGCCGGACCTTCTCGAGGTGGCCCTCGCCCTCGACACCGATCACCTCGGTGCACGGCCGGACGTGGATGCGCGGGTTCCGTTCGATCTGCTGGACGAGGTAGTACGACATCGAGTCCTCGAGCGACTGCGCCCGCACGACGATGGTGACCGAGCGGGCGCCCCGCGACAGGTAGACCGCCGCCTGTCCGGCGGAGTTGGCCCCGCCGACGATGTACACGTCCTGGTCGGTACAGCGGGCGGCCTCGGTGACGGCGGAGCCGTAGTAGACGCCGCGGCCGGTGAGGTCGTCGACTCCGGGCGCGGGATGACGCCGGTAGGAGACGCCGGTCGCGAGGATCACCGTGTGCGCGTCGATGGTGTCGCCGTCCGCGAACCGGACGGTGCGCGCCGAGCCGTTGACCTCGAGGGCCACGACGTCGCGGGTGGTGATCAGTTCCGCCCCGAACCGGGTGGCCTGCCTGCGGGCCCGCTCGGCCAGCTGAGCACCGGACACGCCGTCGGGGAATCCGAGGTAGTTCTCGATCCGTGAGCTCTGACCCGCCTGCCCGCCGGTCGCCGTCCGCTCGATCAGGGCGGTGCGCAGCCCCTCCGAGGCGCCGTACACGGCGGCGCCCAGACCGGCCGGTCCGCCGCCGACGACGACGAGGTCGTAGAAGTTCTCCGACGGGTCGGTCCGGAGTCCGAGACGCCGGCCGAGTTCGGTGTCCGACGGCTCGACGAGGCATTCGCCGTCGGCGCAGATCACCACCGGCAGGCGCCGGCCGTCCTCCCCGGCGGCGCTGAGCAACCGCCCGCCCTCCGGCTCGTCCGACATGTACCAGCGATACGACAGCTGGTTGCGGGCCAGGAACTCGCGTACCTCCGACGACCGCGGCGCCCAGCGATGGCCCACGACCTTCGTCTCCTCGGCGGGGTGGTGATCGGACGACGCCCACGCCTCGAGCAGCGCGTCGACCACCGGGTACAGCTTCTCCTCGGGCGGATCCCACGGTTTGAGCAGGTAGTGGTCGAGGTCGATGACGTTGATCGCCTCGATGGCCGCATCCGTGTCGGCGTACGCGGTGAGCAGCACGCGCCGCGCCAGCGGATACAGATCCATGGCCTTCTCGAGGAACTCGATTCCGCTCATCGCAGGCATGCGGTAGTCGGCGAGGATCGCGGCGACGGGATCGCCCCGCAGCTTCATCTGCTTCATCGCGTCGAGGGCCGACTCGCCGGATTCGGCGCGGATGATGCGGTACCGCTCGCCGTATCGGCGCCGGAGGTCGCGGGCGACGGCGCGGGACACCCCCGGATCGTCGTCGACGGTGAGGATCGCCGGCTTGCCGCTCGCTACGGGATTGTTCACGCACGCCCTCTCGTCCGTACAGAACTGCGAGGTACTCCAGGGCTTTCGAGTATTGCGCGCGGCGCGCGCCTTTGTCGACCGTGGTTCAGCGCTGGTGCTGCATCGGCGCGGTCTCCGCGGCAACGCGACGCCGTCGCGACCAGGCGGCACGGACCGCGGCCCCGGCCAGTGCCAGCGCGACGACCGCGGCGCCGGCGATCGGGCCCGCGGGGTTGCCAGGCAGCAGGCCCTCGAGCAGCAACCAGACGCCGAACGCGAAGAACAGCACGGCCGCGCCGACGCGGATGACGCTCTCGGGGAGGTGCTTGCCCAGCACGGCGCCGACCACGATGGCCAGGGCGTCGGCCGCCACCATGCCGACCGTCGAGCCGATCCACACGCCGATCGTGTCGTGGTCGGTGGCGAGGGTGATGGTGGCAAGCATGGTCTTGTCGCCGAGTTCGGCGAGGAAGAACGCGGACGTGACGGCCAGGAACGCGGAGCGGGTGGCACGGCCCGCCTTGAGTTGCTCGTCTTCGCTGAGGTTGTCGCCGCGCAGCGTCCAGGCGCCGAAGATCAGGAAGGCGGCGCCGCCGACGATGCTGATCGCCGCGGTCGGCAGCGCGACGCCGAGGTAGTGGCCGACAGCCACGGACACCAGGTGGACCACGGTGGTGGCGACGGTGATGCCGGCGATCACGACCCACCAGCGGAAGCGCAGGGCGAACGTCATCGCCATCAGCTGAGACTTGTCGCCCAGTTCGGCGACGAAGATCACACCGAAACTCAGCAGTGCGGCGGTCAGCACGAGCATCCTCCTCCAGGCGGTCGGTCGGAGGATGACAGGTGGATTCCTCCGGCCTGGCAAACGCGGGTGCGTCTGCCCGGCCGAAGGTCTCGCCCACCGGCACCGGAATCGGCGACGGTTCGCCAGGCCGGGTCCGGTGCGGTGAGGCAACGAGCCAGTATGTCGACACAGGCGATTGGGGGCTACTCCCCTTCGATGTCCGCAACGTTAGCGTGACATATTCGAAAAGGCAAAAGCGGCAATAAGTTTGGGCTCCCGAGGGGTCAAACTTCGGGTACCCTCACGAGGCCAGCAGCATGGCCAAAACGGCGGTGTCGGGATCGCTGATCGGGTCGATGCCGACCCGGCTGACCATGGACGTCACCGTCCCGTCCGCCTCCGCCTCCACCCACGCCGCCCGGTGTTCGAGCCCGAGATGGGGGAGCCCCGGCAGCAGGACGCACCCCGAGGCCGCGCCCGCGCACTCGGGGAGCGACGGCGTGGTCTCGGACGGTGGGTGCAGCATCATCAGCGCCGGCGGCTGATGATCCGCGAACCGGCCCGGCGCGAGTGCGAACTCCCCGAGCACGGTGCCCTCGGCCACCACCAGACCGACCGTCTCGGGCTCGGGTTCCTCGGGCAGGTCCTCGTGCGCGCCGAAGACCGTGGTGGTGTGAAGCAGCCCCGGAACGCACGCCACCCGCACGGCGAGCGCCAGGAGCTGAGCCCATTCCTTGGTGGTGTCGGGCCAGCGCCCGGAAATGACGAATCCCCGCAAAGTACCCGCGGCCTGGAAGGGCGAGATGCCGATGTAGCCGTCCCTGTTCATCTCTGCCTCCTCGGTGTGATGACACGCTGCGAACACGCCTGGTTCTGCACACCTCGTTGGGTACTTGAAGGATGCGCCCGACAATGCCTGGCACACAAGAGCATGGGAGTGCTAATCGTCCTTGGTGAACGCAGACGCACTCACGGATGAACGGCATCTGACGGCCCGGCGTACAGAAAACTGCCAGCTTTACTGCAGGTTTACTCGAGGCGCACCGGTTGAGGTGGGAGAGTCCACCGATGAAAGGCCGAAAAGTATGGGATCGTCCGCGCCCGAACCGGAAGCGTCCGGATACCTGAAGACCGCCAGCGCGCTGCACGCGTTCAACCGCTACGAGATCAAGTATCTCGCCCAGGAGTCGGATGTTCCCCGCCTCCGCGAGGCGCTCTCGGCGCACATGGCGTCCGACGAATTCTCGCCGGTGGGCGGCTACCCCGTGACGAGTCTCTACTACGACACCCAGAATCTGCGCTTCTACTGGGAGAAGATCGAGGGCCTGAAGTTCCGCCGCAAACTGCGGGTGCGGCTGTACGGACCACCCGCGGAGGCCACCGCCGCGACCCCCGTCTACGTGGAGATCAAACAGCGGGTCAACCGGGTCACCCAGAAACGCCGGATCCGGCTGCCGTACTCGGATGCGATGCGACTGTGCAACGCCCGCCGGCCCATCGACCACGACGCCTCGGCCCGGCCCTTCGTGAACGAGGTGACGATGCTCGTCGGCAACCTCGATCTGTGCCCGACCGTCACCACCGGGTACCTGCGGGAGGCGTTCGTCGGCACCGAGGCCGATCTGGGGCTGCGTGTCACGATCGACCACCGGGTGCACGGGCGCGACCGCGACTTCCACTTCGCGGCACCGGCCGAGAACCGTTTCATCATTCCGCCGCACCTGTGCATCGTCGAGATCAAGGCGAACGAGCGGGTGCCCTACTGGGTCACCGATCTCACCGCGCGACTGGACATGTCGGTGGTCCGGGTCTCGAAGTACTGCCAGAGCGTGGAGGCCTTCGGGCTCGCTCCCCGATCCCGCCTGCACGTGCCCGACGAGCTCTTCCCGTCCCCGGCCGACCACGGCCGTACCCTCGCGAAAACAGGAACCCCGTCATGAATTTCGATCTCCAGGATCTCAGTGGAACGTTCTCGACGTTCGACATCGTCGTCTCGCTCGCGCTGTCGTTCGTGCTGTCGGCGATCATCGGATACGTCTACCGCCTGACGCACAAGAACGTCTCGTACAGCCAGTCCTACGTCCAGACCCTCGTGATGGTCGGCATGGTGATCACCCTGATCATGCTGGTGGTCGGTTCCAACATCGCCCGCGCGTTCGCGCTCGTCGGTGCGCTGTCGGTGGTGCGATTCCGCAACGCGATCAAGGAAACCCGCGACGTCGGGTTCATCTTCCTGGTGATGGCCATCGGCATGACGACGGGCACCCGGTTCTACGTGCTCGCCATCGCCGCCACCGTCGCGATCTGCCTCGTGCTGGTCCTGATGAGCCGGTTCGACATGTTCAAGCTGGACGTGCAGCGGCAGGTGGTGAAGGTGCAGGTGCCACCGGAGGCCGGGTACACCGCCCTCGTGGAGGACGTGCTGATCGAGTACACCAAGGAGTTCGAGTTGGTGAGCACCGAGTCGGTGCGGTCGGGCGCGCTCACCGAGCTGTACTACACGGCGCGGCTGAAGCCGGGCAGGAAACCGGCGGAACTCATCTCGGCGCTCAGCGGGGTCAACACGGGCCAGCGGGTCACCGTCCTCACCGGTTACGACCAAACCGACATCTGATGCGCCGCAGACTCGTCCACCGGCTGCCGACCCCGCTCCGTCAGCACTGGAAGATCCTCGCCGCCTTCCTCGCGTTCGTGGCGGTAGCGGTCGGCGTGTTCGGCCAGGCGCGGGTGCGGCCGTACATCACCGGCGACGCGACGGTCATCGCCTCCGGCATCACCGAGAACGTCGCCGGCTCGGTCGAGTTCTTCGACACGGGGACGTCGCACGACGTGAGCATCGAGTACTCGCAATCCGACTACGACGACATGATCGCCGCCTACCGCGACGAGGGCGAGAAGAAGTGGATCACCGCCGACATCACGATCGACGGGACCCTCGTCACCGACGTCGGGGTGCGGCTGAAGGGCAACTCCACGCTGATGGGACTCCGCGGGACGGGTGGCGGTCCCGGCGGCGGGCAACCCGGAATGCCGGAGGGGCGGGAACCTCCCGCGGGAATGGACGCGGGAATGGAGATGCCGGCGGGCGGGGGCGCAGGCGGCGGCATGGTCACGCTGTCGGCCGACGACCCGGCGTCGCTGCCACTGCTGATCAGCTTCGACAAGTATGTGTCGGGGCGGGCGTACCAGGGGATGACGCAACTGTCGGTCCGGCCGGGCTCGCCCGTGCTGAACGAGGCGGTGGCACTGTCGCTGACCGCCGAATCCGGCCAGCCCACCCAGCGGTACGCCTACGCCACGTATTCGGTGAACGGGTCGCCGACGCAGACCCGGCTGGTGCTCGAGCACCCCGACGAGGGATACGCGAACTCGCTGTTCGACAGCGACGGCGTCCTCTACAAGGCCGACGCCAACTCGAGCTTCACGTACCAGGGCGACGACCAGACCACCTACACCGATCAGTTCGTCCAGATCAACGCCGAAGGCTCGCAGGACCTGCAGCCGATCATCACCTTTCTGAAATGGCTGGACGGTGCGTCCGACGAGCAGTTCGACGCCGAACTCGCCGACCGGGTGGACGTCGAATCCTTCGCCCGGTACGTCGCCACCCAGAATCTGCTGGTCAACAGCGACGACATGGCGGGCCCCGGCAAGAACTACTACCTCTGGTACGACCTGGGGACGAAGAAGATCTCCGTCGTGTCCTGGGATCTCAACCTCGCGCTGAGCGGCAACTCCGATGCGGGCCCGCACGACTCGATCGGGATGGGCGGCGGGGGCCGGCCGGGCGGCGCTCAGGAAGGCGGTCCCGGCGGTGACATGCCCGGCGGCGGCAACGCGCTGAAGGAGCGGTTCCTGGCCTCGGAGGCGTTCACGAGCGTGTACGAGGACGCCTACCGCGACCTCTACGCGCAGCTGTTCGGCAGCGGCCGGGCCGTGGCGATCCTCGACGAGATCGCGCAGACCGTACCGGTATCCGACGGGCTGAGCGACGAGAAACTCGCGTCGGACGTCGAGACCCTGCGTGCGCGGTTGCAGGCCCGCACCGACGCGCTGGCCACGAACGAGGTGATCGCCGCCGGATAGAGATCTCAGAGAATCCTCAGAATCGTCACAATCTGCCGCTACGAAAGCCGCCTATCCTCACCGGAATGACCTCTGAGCGCACACGGAATCCCGCGAATCACGCCCGAACCGAGTCGACGCGAAAGGTCCTCACAGCGCGGCGGGTCGCCGCGGCAGCCATGGCCGGTCTGGTGCTGGCATCCGCGGGCGGGCTCGGATACGTGCTCCTCGGAAACGGCTCGGCGGACAGCCGCACGGTGGCGATCGTCAACACCGACGCCGGCGCGACCGTCGACGGAAAACCGGTGCGGGCGAGCGACACCCTGATCGAGAAGCTCGAGGCGAACGAGGCCTTCGACTGGCAGGTGGTCGACGCGGGCGCGGCGGCGGGCGGCGACTGGTTCGCCACGGTGACCGTGCCCGAGGACTTCAGCGAGGCCGTCTCCTCGGTGTGGGGTGCGAAGCCGCGGCAGGCGACCCTCGACCTCGACGTCGCGGGTTCCGACTCCGCGGCGTCCGAGGAACTGTCCGGGGTGGTGTCCTCCCAGATCGGCGCGGACGGCATCACGGACCTGCTGGCGGACATGTCCTCGTCGCGGACGCGGTTCCAGCAGGCGGGAATGACGGCGGGGTTCCTCGCGGCCGGGACCGCCGCGGCAGACGATGCGGCGCAACAACTCACCGAGGGCGCGGACACCCTGCTCCCGTACCTCGAGACGGCGCGAGCCGGCTCGGTGCAACTGCTGGCGGTGGCCGATCAGGTGGCCGGCGTGGTCGGCGAGACGTCGGGAACGGCCGACGGCCTCGCGGACCGGTTGAGCGCGCTGGGGCTGACGCTGGGCGAGGCGAACGACAGCGCCACCCGGATGCGCACCGGGATCGACGACGCGATCCGTGTCCTCGACGGCACTCCCGTTGCACCGGAAGTGGTCCCGTCGCTCCGGCAGGTCGGTGCCGACCTCGACCTGCTCTCCTCTCAGCTGGGTTCGGTGCCCGGTCTGCTCGGCGGACAGGTCGGCCCCGACACCGACCTCGGCGAACTCGTGCGCGTGGCGATGGGTCAACTCACCGACGCCAGCAATCAGCTGAGCAGCGGTGCGCGGCAACTGAACGACGGCATCGTCCCGATCGCCGATCAGGCGCCGGCGATGCTCGAGGGCGCCACCTCGCAGATCGTCGACGGGTTCGCGAAGCTGAAGACGCTGTCCGGGCAGCTGTCGACCGACCTGAACAACGGGGTCGCGGCGATGCCGGTGCGGACGGCGGCCCAGCAGAATCAGTTGGCGACGGTGCTCGCCGAACCGGTCGCCGTGACGCGCACCCTGTCCGCACCGGCGCCGATCCTCACCGCCGAGCATCTCGCGGTCGGCTTCGGGGTCACCACCGTGCTGCTCGCGGGCGCCGTCGTGTGGATGGGCCTGCGACGCAGGGCCTGACCGTCAGCGGGCGTCCTGGATCCGGCGCCACGGAGCGGCCTGCTCGAGTTCGAACGCCAACTCGAGCAAGGTTCGCTCGTCGCCGTGGTCGGCCGAGAAGTGCGACGCCAGCGGAAGACCGCGGGACGTCTCGTGCATCGGCAGCGAGATGGCAGGCCCGCCCGACGCGTTGTTCAGCGGCGTGAACGCCGTGTACGCGATCAGCTTGTCGAACAGTTCCTCGAAACCCTGTGCCGGCGAGAGGTATCCGAGCTCCGGAGTGGTGTGGGCGAGGGTCGGGGACAGAATCACGTCGTACTTCTGGAAGATCTGCGCGTACTCGCGGTACGTGCGCCGCAACCGGTACATCACCCGCGGCGTCTTCGCGATGTTCTTGCGGTACATCGCGGCGAGTCCGCGCGTCAGGTTGTCCGTGGCGTCGCGGTCGAAGTCCGGGCCGAGCATCCGCTTGCCGTTGCCGGAGATGACGAACGACAGGAACCCCCAGTAGATGCAGAAGTCCTCGACGAACGAGGTGCCCACCGGCATCGGGCACTCCTCGACGTGGTGCCCGAGATCCGCCAGCAGATCGGCGGTCGCGTGGACCGACTTGCGGGTCTCGTCGTCCGTGCGGGACACGGTGACCGAATCGACCACCACCCCGACCTTCAGGCGGGTGCTGCCCGGCCCCTCGACCAACCGGATCGGCGGCAGCGCGGGATTGCGGTAGTAGCGTTCCGCGGCCGCCATCCACCGTGCGGTGTCCCGCACCGAGCGGGTGACGGCGCCCTGCGCGATGATCCGGATCGGCAGCGTCTTGTCCATGGCGTCCGGGACCGTCCGTCCGCGGGACGGTTTCAGGCCGACGAGCCCGCAGGCGGCGGCGGGGATGCGGATCGATCCGCCGCCGTCGTTGGCGTGCGCGATCGGCACCACCCCCGACGCGACGAGCGCCGCCGAACCACCCGAGGACGCGCCCGGCGAGAACGCGGGATTCCACGGATTGTGCACGGGCTCGGCGTCCATGAACTCGGTGGACGCGCTGAACCCGAACTCGGGCAGCCTGCTCTTGCCCAGCGAGAGCACACCCGTGGACAGGTACTGCGTGACGAAGTCGCTGTCCGCCCGGGCCGGCTTCGCGGCGAACGCGACGCTGCCGTGCTGGGTGGGCACGCCCGCGACGTCCACGTTGTCCTTGACGACGGTCGGCACTCCCGCGAAGACGCCCTGGTGGGGGCGGTCCGCGGCCGTCAGCGCACGGTCGAAGTCGGCGAACGCCAGGGCGTTCAGGGCCGGCCCGACCGACTCGGCGCGCGCGATCGCCGCCTCCGTCACCTCGCGGACCGACACCTCCCCGGCGGCGATCCGGGCCGCGAGGCCGGTGGCGTCGAGGTCGCCGAGCGCGTCGTCGCGGAAGGCGTGGACGACGGTGTCGTCCCGGGCGGGAGTGCTGGACTCGGTCACCAATGAAGCCTATTGGACGCTCGGCCTGCTCCGGCGGGCTTTCGCGCCCCAAACGGCACGGGCGGGCTTTCGCGCCCCGAACGGGCACGGGCGCCCGGAACACTCGACGGTGTTCCGGGCGCCCGTGGCCGCGAAGAGCGAGAACTAGACGATCAGGCCCGCGGTCTGGGTGCGTGCCTTCTCGAAGCGAGCGGCGACGTCCGCCCAGTTGACGATGTTCCAGAAAGCCTTGACGTAGTCGCCCTTGACGTTCTGGTAGTCGAGGTAGAAGGCGTGCTCCCACATGTCGAGCAGCAGCAGCGGCGTGAGGCCGATCGGGATGTTGCCCTGCTGGTCGTACAGCTGGACGATGAGCAGGCGCTGGCCGATGGAGTCCCAGGCCAGGATGGACCAGCCGGAGCCCTGGATGGCGTTGGCGTTGGCCGAGAAGTGGTTGCGGAACGCGTCGAAGCCGCCGAACTGGTCGTCGATCGCGGCCGCGAGCTCACCGGTCGGCTTGTCGCCGCCGTCCGGCGAGAGGTTGTTCCAGAAAACGGTGTGGTTGGTGTGGCCGCCCAAGTGGAAGGCGAGGTTCTTCTCGTGCAGGTTGACCACGGCAGGCAGCGTGTCGGACTCGCGGAGCTCGGCGAGCTTGTCGAGAGCCGTGTTGGCACCGGTCACGTACGCGGCGTGATGCTTGTCGTGGTGCAGTTCCATGATCTTGCCGGAGATGTGCGGCTCGAGAGCTGCATAGTCGTACGGGAGTTCCGGCAGCGTGTAAACAGACACGAGGGTCCCTTCATCAACGGGCTGTGAGCCCTGGTGTGTTCCGGGTGCCGACGGCACGTGGACACGCGCCTGACACCCGCCTCTGGTGAATCGTTATCGGGTATATACCCAATCTCATTGGTACACCCTGCGCAACAGTTGGGGTCACGGAGCGATTCCCGGAACGATAAGTTCGGGCACCCGAAAAAAGGCTGGCGCGGCGACACTGAATGTCGTGAGAATTCGTCCGAGCGGTGAACGGAACCTTAAGCTGACGCGATGCCTTCGCTGATACCCGTTGCAGATTCGCATGCGGCCGCGCCGCGTGTGGAGCTCACGGGCGCGAATCTGCTCCGCTTTTTCGCAGTTCTGGCCGTGATCTACTCGCACATCTCGTTCTATCTCATCGACGATCTCGGAACCGGATGGTGGTTCATCGACGTCGTCTATCAGATATTCATCGAGCGGGGCGGACTCAACCAGCATTTGTCGTTTCTCGGGGTCGCCGTCTTCATGATGCTGACCGGGTTGTTGATCACCCGTTCGGCCATTCGCCACGAACCCGGGCACTTCCTGTTCAACCGGCTCGGCCGCATTCTGCCCGCATTCTGGGTGGCCGTCCTCGCCGCGATCGTGCTGGTCCGCCTGGGCATCAACGGCATGTTCAGCGGGCAGGACGGTGTGTCCAACGTCGACGCCGCGCTGAGTTTCGTGCTCGGCGGCTTCTTCCTCAAACCCGAGGTCGCGGTGCTGGGGGTCACGTGGACCCTCGCCGTGCAGATCCTGTTCTACTTCGCCTGCGTCGCCGCGCGTCCCGTGCTGCGCACCCTGCCCATCGCGATGCCGATGGCCGGCGCCTCGATCTGCGCCCTGATCCTGCTCTACAACCTGTACGCGCCGCAGCCGTACACGGTCCCGATGCTGTCGAAGATCGCCGCGACGCTGCCCGCCGTGTTCCTCGGGCAGATCATCTACCTCGGCTGGGCGCGGCTCGCGGACTGCCGGTGGATCGTCGTCGCCGGGCTCGCCCAGGTCGAGGTGATCCGCCTCGCCACCGACTTCCGGGTGTACTGGGCGGGCGATCACTACCTCTGGACGTTCGCCGTCGTCACCGCGGTCGTCGTGCTGGTGGGCCGCTACGACGGGCCCGCCGCGCACTGGGCCGTCGTGCGGTGGACGGCGACGCGCAGTTACGCGATCTACCTCGTCCACACGCTGATCCTCTACCGCGTGTACGAGCACACGGTCGGCTCGTTCGGTGAGACCGGTGCCGTCATCGCGTTTCTGGTGGTGACGGCGCTGGTGTCGGAGGCGCTCTACCGATGGGTGGAGATACCCGCGACGGGCTGGGTCACCGCCCGCGCCGAGCGGATGCGCATGCAGTCGGCGCTCGCCCGGGAGGCCACTCCGGTACCGCGCGTAGCATCGAACCATGTCTTGGTACGACGAGCTTCTGGGTCGAGCAGCCGCTAAGTCCGTGATGGTCACCGCCGAGGACGCCCTCCCCGGACGTAGTCAGTCCATCCCGGTTCCGGCGACGCACTTCGTCAACGGCCACCCCCTGAAACCCCCGTTCCCCGAGGGCATGCAGACCGCGGTGCTGGGCATGGGATGTTTCTGGGGCGCCGAGAAAGAGTTCTGGCAACTGGACGGCGTCTACACCACCGCGGTGGGGTACGCAGGCGGCTACACGCCGAACCCCACCTACGAGGAGACCTGCTCGGGACGCACCGGGCACACCGAGGTGGTGCTCGTGGTCTTCGATCCGAAGGTGATCTCGTACGCCGAAATCCTCAAGGAGTTCTGGGAGAACCACGATCCCACGCAGGGCATGCGGCAGGGCAACGATCAGGGAACGCAGTACCGTTCGGCCATCTACACGATCGACGAACAGCAGGTGGAGATCGCCGAGGCCACCGGTGAGGCCTTCGAGAAGCGCCTTGCCGAGGCCGGGTACGGGGCGATCACCACGGAGATCGCCCCGCTCACGCAGTTCTACTACGCCGAGGACTACCACCAGCAGTACCTCGCGAAGAACCCCGGCGGATACTGCCCCGTGCACGCCACCGGCGTCAGCTGCCCCGTCGGCCTGCTGAAGCAGGACGAGGTTCCGGCGCAGACCGACATCCTGCCGCCCTCGTAGGTCAACCACGGGTCGCGGACCACGTGAGCACCGCGGACGCCGCGATGGCGCTGACGGTGCGCACGTGGTTCCACCCGGTCCATCCCGACACGTAGTCGCGCCAGTAGTCCGCCGAGCCGGCCGCAGTGGGATCGAGCGCGTCCAGCGCGTTGTTGTGCGGCACGTGGTAGACGATGGTCAAGACGATCCCCACGAGATACAGCGCGCACGCCACCACCGCGTACACGGCCGAACCGTCGTGCCGCACCACGCTGACGACCGCGAGCGCGATCGACGTCAGCGCCGTACCGAACAGGGCCGTCATGAACCAGAAGTTCGGCGCCTCGCGATTGATCGCCTGCATCGCGGAGATGCCCTGAACCGGATCCAGGCGTCCGAGCCCGGTCATGATGAACGTGGAGAACGCGAACATCACGCCGCCCACCACGCCGGCGCCCACCGCTGTGACGATCGTCAGATAGCGCTCCATGATCGAACCCTCCAGACCCCGGCCGCTGCTGCGGCGCGGACGTAATCGGTGACGTTGCGGGGCGCGCGGCCGAACGCGTCGGACGTGCCGCTTGCCGTTGTCGTGTCTTTCAGTCAAGACCGCAGCGGCGAGACTTTCCATGGTTGAAAACCGCTGTTCCATACGCGAGCGTCTACGCTGGTGGTGTGGATCCCCTCGCCGGTCTCATCAGTGGTCCGCGCGCCGCCGGAGCGTTCGTGCTCCGATCGATCATGGAACCGCCGTGGTCGCTGCAGATCGACGACCACGCGCCGCTCAGCCTCGTCGCGATGGGCCGCGGCGAAGCCTGGATCCTCCCGCACACCGGCGAACCGGTGCAGCTGACCGAGGGCGACGTCGCGATCATCCGCGGACCCGAGCGCTACGTCGTCGCCGACCACCCGGACACCCCGCCGCACGTGATCATCAACCCCGACCAGAGTTGCACGACGCTCCGCGGCGAACCGCTCGCCGAGGCGATGGACCTCGGCGTGCGCACCTGGGGAAACAGCGCGAACGGCCGCACGGTCATGCTGACCGGCACCTATCAGACCCCCGGCGAGATCAGCCGGAGACTGCTGTCCGCGCTTCCCGAACTCGTCGTGCAGCGCCGCGCCGACTGGGACTCCCGGCTCGTCACGCTCATGCACGACGAAGTGGCGCGCGACGAACCCGGGCAGGAAGCGGTCCTCGACCGCCTCCTCGACCTGCTGCTGATCGCCGTGCTGCGCGCCTGGTTCGCGAGGCCGGCGGCCGAAGCGCCGTCCTGGGTGCGGGCGCAGGGCGACCCGGTGGTCGGCAGGGCGATGCGCCTCCTGCAGAACAACCCGTCACACCAGTGGACGGTGGAGTCGCTCGCCGCGGAAACCGGACTGTCGCGGGCGGCCCTCGCACGCCGGTTCACGGAACTCGTCGGCGAACCGCCCATGACCTTCCTCGCGGGCTGGCGGCTGTCCCTCGCCGCGGATCTGCTGCGCGAACCCGACGCGACGGTCGCATCGGTGGCGGAGCGGGTGGGGTACGGAAGCGCATTCGCGCTGAGTGCGGCGTTCAAACGTGTGCGCGGTGTGAGCCCCAAGGAGCATCGTGAGATGGCGGGGAGCAGATGAGTGTATTACGGCACAGTGCCCAATAACACACCGGATCGACTTGATCTTGTTTGCCTTGCGTACGACCCTGGATGGTAGGGAATTGTCGGCGAGAGGACCGGATCCGGAATGTGGAACAACTCTCAATCACGAGGGCTGCGCAAGCGGTCGGCTCGTCAGCGGCACAACCCGCTTCTCCGGCGCTCGGACCGGATCGAGAACATGCTCACCCTCGCCGTCGTGGTGCTCGCCTTCGCGATGCTGCCCCTCGCCATCCTCGTGGGCGCCCGGACCATCGACAGTCAGCTGACGCTGGCGGAGAAGCAGGTCGCGGACTACCGCACCGTCACCGCCACCACGCTCGCCGACTCCACCGGCGTCTCCGTCACCTCCGACGTCGCGCCGTCGGGGGTCGACACCGCCCCCGCCAAGTGGACCTGGGGTAACGAAACCCGGCACGCCGACATCACCGTCGACCCCGCCACCCCCTCGGGAACGAAGCAGGACATCTGGGTCAACGCCGACGGCAACCTCACCACCGAACCGATGTCGTCGTCCGCCGCCCGCGTGGCCGGTGTGATCGCCGGACTGTTCACCTGGTTCGCGGTGATGATGATCGCGCTGTCCGGCTTCCTCATCTGCCGCGCCTCCCTGAACCGCGCCCGCGACGCGCAGTGGGACCGCGACCTCCGCCAGTTCCTGGACTCGACGACCCGGCACTGAGCCGGAGCCCGGGATCAGCTGATCGAACCCCGGAATTCCACCGCGTGCTGCGCGGCCTGCGTGGTGACGGCGATGTCGGCGACCGGGTAGACGTGGAACTCGAAGAAGGGCCCGAACTTCGTCGGACCGTCCAGGATGTCGTTCGGATCGTCCGCCTCGACGAAGGCGAATCCCCCGGTGCCGTCCAGGCGGCCGAGGAACTGGTGGAAATTCGCCCCCTCGGCCGGCGTCCATCTCGCGAACACTTCGAGACTCCGCCGCGCGGCCTCCTCGTTCTCGGCGGCCGAACCGCCCTCACGCACCGTCCACGTAATCACGTACTTCATCGCACCCTCCCGAGGGCGTACAGGGATCAGCTCGCCGGGACCTCCGGCGCACCCGAGAACACACGGCCGTTCCGGTGGTACTTCGAGCATTCCACCGCAGGAAAGGGAACGGAACGTTCCTGAGCCCGCCGAATGACCTGCCGTTGCAGAACGGAGATGTGATGAGCGCGGAGTCCCGACTGCGCGAACTGGGGCTGGTGCTGCCCCGCCCGGCTCACCGCCCTCGCGGTGCCGGCGGGGCCCGGACGTCGGCGACCACGCCCGGACGGCGATCGGGGTAGCCGCGCTGCCCCTGAAATCTTCCGGTCGTCGTGGCCGCCGAACCGGAACTCGCCTAGACCAGCTGCGGAACGACCTCGCTCGCGACCAGTTCGAGATGGTCGAGATCGCCGAGATCGAGGGTCTGCAGATAGATTCGCTGCGACCCGGCCTCCGCGTAACGGCCGATCTTGTCGACGAGTTCGGCGGGCGACCCGGCGAGTCCGTTCTCCCGCAGTTCGCTGACCTCGCGTCCGATGTTCAGGGCGCGCCTCGCGATCTCCTCCTCCGTCCGCCCGCAGCACAGGACGAGCGCGTTGGAGTACACCAATTCCGCGGGGTCGCGGTCGATCGTCTTGCACGCGAGCCGGACCCGGTCGAACACGTCCCGCGTCTCGTCGACCGACTGGAACGGGACGTTGAACTCGTTCGCGTACTTCGCGGCCAGCGCGGGGGTCTTCTTCTTACCGGTGCCGCCGATCAGGACGGGCGGACCCTGCGGCTGCCGCGGCTTCGGGAGTGCCGGCGAATTCTTGACCGTCAGGTGCGTCCCGTCGTAGGAGAACGTCTCCCCGAGCGGGGTGCGCCACAGGCCGGTGATCACGGCGAGGGACTCCTCGAGCCGCTCGAACCGCTCCTTCAGCGTCGGGAACGGGATGCCGTACGCCTGGTGCTCCTCCTCGTACCAGCCGGCGCCGATGCCGAGGTCGACGCGACCGCCGCTCATCTGATCCACCTGCGCCACCGAGATGGCCAGCGGTCCCGGGTACCGGAACGTCGCGGAGGTGACGAGGGTGCCGAGGCGGATCGTGGACGTCTCGCGGGCGATGCCCGCCAGCGTGATCCACGCGTCCGTCGGCCCGGGCAGGCCCTCGGTATTCATCGCGAGGTAGTGATCCGAGCGGAAGAACGCGCCGTATCCGAATCGTTCGGCGGCCTGCGCCACCGCGAGAAGATCGTCGTAGGTGGCACCCTGCTGGGGTTCGGTAAAGATTCGCAACTCCATGGAAACCACTCTGCCCGATCCGTGACCGGTCTTGCCGCAAGGCCCCCGGTGCGCTATACGCTGATTTCATGGCGAAGATCCCACTGAACCTGCCGAAACCGCTGGCCGACAAGCTGCCCGACGCGTTAGGCGGCTCCGGCGCCGGGGTGGTCCCGGTGGTGCGGCTGCAGGGGATGATCGCGTCCGGCGGAGCGGGTTTCGGACGCGTGCTGAGCGCGGAATCCGTCGAGGAACCGTTGCGGCGCGCGTTCACCACGCACGGTGCGAAGGCGGTGGCGCTGCTGATCAACAGTCCCGGCGGATCGCCGACGCAGAGCGAATACATCGCCGCCCGCATCCGTCAGCTCGCCACCGAACACGAACTGCCGGTGCTCGCGTTCTGCGAGGACGTCGTCGCGTCGGGCGGTTACTGGCTGGCCTGCGCGGCCGACGAGATCTACGCGACCGCCACCTCGGTGGTCGGCTCCGTCGGCGTCATCTCGGCGGGCTTCGGGTTCTCCGAACTGATCGACCGCCTCGGGATCGAACGACGGCTGCATTCGGCGGGCGAGGCGAAGGCCCGCCTCGACCCGTTCTTCGCGGAGAAGTCCGAGGACGTGCAGTGGCTCGAACAGATTCAGGAAGGCATCCACGACGAGTTCCGGGACTGGGTGGTCGGCCGCCGCGGGGACAAGCTGAAGGCGGCCGAGGCGGAACTGTTCGACGGCGACGTCTGGCTGGGGCGCCGGGCCGTCGAACTCGGCATCGTCGACGGGATCGGCACACTGCGCGAGGTGGTGGAGAAGCGGTTCCCCGACGCCACGATCGAGATGACCGGGCCGCGCCGCTCCCTGTTCGCGAAACTCGGGCTGCCCGCCGCGAGCTGGGACGACGTGGCCACGGCGATCGTCGGCGCGGCGAACGCCCGCGTCGCCTGGTCGCGGTACGGGCGGTAACTACTTCGGCACGACCACCCCGACCGGGCCCACCCCGACGCACACGGACAGGTCCGGGGTCAGCGTGCTCACGCGCAGGCCCTGACCGCCGCCGGTGAGTCGCACGAACACCGAGTTCGGGCCCCGGTGCACCGGCACCCGCACCGGGCTGCCGTACTCCATCGCGACGGCGATCTCACCGTCCGCCGTGGCCAGGTAGTTGAGCTGCGCCGTCCACTCCCAGCCGGTGAGCGGTCCGTCGAGGGGAATTCGCTCGAAACTGCGCCGGTCCACCAGGTGCCCGCAGTCCGGGACGGGTCCGGGCTCGATCGCGCGCACCCACGTCACCTGGGCGTCGACGACCGAACCGGCGTCGTCGATCATCCGCAGGTCGGGGGTGCTGTCGGAGAACGCGGGGCGGTCGCGGAGCGGGGCGAAGACGCGGCTCACCAGGTTGTTCGGGTACGCCACCGGCAACAGCACCCAGATGGACGTGGGCTGCTGGAGGATCGGCGCGTCGTCCCGGTCGGCGAGCGACGCCCGCGCGGTCGCGAGGTAGTCGGTGGTCGGGTTCTCCTCCCAGCTGCGGGTGAACGTGTACGTCGACCACAGGCTGCTCGCGACGAACGCGGCCACGGCACAGACCGCCACCAGCGGCCGCGACCGGACCGGTTCGGCGCGGCGACGGGGTGCACTCGTGATCACGGCGACGGCGATCGCGAGGATCACCGCGGTGTCGGTGAAGTAGCGCAGCGTCTGCGCGAGCTCGTACGTGGTGTCGGCGCCCCAGCGGGTGACCACCATCGCCGTCACCGACAGCAGGAAGTACGCCGCCGTGAGAACCCACACCCAGCCGATCCGGCGTTTCGACCGGACCGTCGCGACGACCGCTACGACGAGGGCGACCCAGCCGACCACCTCCAGCGTCGTCGACGGGGACGCCCACGGGGGACTCGGAATCCACCGCTCCCACGTCCACGGCCCACCCACGAACGTGGGCAGCAGCCCGAGCGACGTGCCGTGGTGGAGCAACTCCAGCGCGCGCGACGCCCCCGCCCATTCCCACTGCGACGCGACGGTGGAGAAGTAGAACCCGGCCCACACCGCGAGCACCGCCGCCGACGGGATCCAGAGGGTCGCGCCCCTCCGCAGCGTCGACCGCACCGGCCGCTCCTGCTCGCCGACGTGCGCGAGCAGGGCGACGGTCGCGAACGCGGCGAACGGGACGACGACGGACTTCTCGAAGAACAGCAGCGACGCGATCAGCACGAGCGTGCCGGAGACGGCGTACCGCCGCCGTCCGGTGCGGCACAGTTCGAGGGCGTCGCCGGCCACCCACGCCAGCGCGATCTGCAGTGGCAGCGCGTTGAGCGCCGCCGCCCACCACGCGAACGCCGGCACGGTCAGCGGCGAGAACAGATAGAGCGCCAGCGGAACCAGCAGGACGGGCCGCGGACCGAGGATCTTGCGAAGCAGCCGGAAGACCGCGTACGACGCCACCGCCTGCAGCGCGACCATCGTCAGCATCGGCAGGATCCACTGATACGGCGCGATCCGCGTCGCGATACCCGCGACCAGGAAAGCCCCGGGCATGAGGTGGCCGTCGTGGTCGTAGAGAAGGAGGTCGCCGGAGAGCAGCGGAAGGCTGCCGCCGCGGCCGGCGAGGATCAGATCGTCCCAGTAGAAGTCGCTGTTGGCGGCCACCCACGTCCGCACGAGAAGTTGCACCACGATCAGGGCGGCGGCCACCCGGAGGACACGGGCGGGCCCGAGGTGCCACCGCAACCCGGCGTCTTCCGTCATCGGTTTCCGAGATTACAGATTGGGTGGAACCAAACCGCGCCGGGCTGCGTCAGATCAAGTGTCGGGACATTTTCGCCCGGCACAGGTGGGGGAGACGACGGCCGGTCCGGAGTTCTCGGGTCGCTTCGCGGGCGATCCGAACTGGAGGGGTAATTCCGGGCCGAGCCGTCGGCCATCCGAGTCCGAATGTTCACCGAGCTGCGATGTCAAGTTCATCCACCGCTGTGGACCGTTCATCCGAAGCTGTCAACAATCACGGATTCACAAGCGCTCTGACCTGTGTATGAGCACTACTCACACTGTCCATAACTGTGCATGAACCTGTGGAAACTGTGGATAACTCGGCATTTCCGGTGGTGCAGCTCACACATTCTCCCCAAAAAGGACGATTCGGTCGTGGGCTGCCCGTATTCGCGGGTCGTGACAGAATCGGCAATGTGAAGTGGGTGCGGAGGGCATGAGCGTCGTCGTTCAGGTGTGCGCGCGGTGCGCGGCCCGGTGGCCGGTCCTCGGCTCCCCGGCGCAGTGGTGCCCGCGCTGCCACGGTGTGCTGCTCGCCCCCATCCGGAACGATCAGCACCATCCGCCCGCGAGCCGGGGATTCCGCTGGATCGCGCGCCCCCCGCTGCAGCGCAGCGGTCTCGCGGCCGAGCCGTCGCCGCCGAGCCCCACCCCGCACTACACCGAGATCCCCCGCTGGGGACTCCACGATCACGTCGAAGCCCGCTCCGCACGCCGCGACTGGCCGGAACTGCTCGCCGGCAAGGCGGCGCTCTTCCTCACCGTCACCGCGGGCCTGTACGCATTCGGGGTGCTCGCCGAACTGGGCCGGTACGCAGTCCTCCTCCGCAACCGGACCCGGCTGATCGACCCCACCCTGCTCGCCGTGTCCGACATCGCGGTGTTCCTCGGCCAGGCAGGCGGGATGCTCTTCGCGCTGCTGTCGGGCATCGCCGGAGTGTGCTGGCTGCTCCGAATGCGTCGCCGCACGTTCGCCCGGGCGAAGAAATCCGACCCCCGCACGCCCACCGAGGTAGTCGTCGGGTGCGCGGTGCCGGGCCTGAACCTGGTGATGCCGGGTGTGTTCCTGCTCGAGGTGATCCGCCGCGACCCCCGCGCGGTCCTGCTGGTCCGTGCCTGGTGGAGTCTGTGGGTCTTCGGCGCCGTGCTCGTCGTCTTCAACTGGTTCTGGCGGTCCCGGCCGGGCCTGCAGGCCATGGCGGACGGCGTACTGCTGGCCGCATTCACGGCGCTGGTCGCGTCGGCGACCGCACTGCTGGCGCTGATGGTGCTCCGGCGGCTCGAGGGCCGGACGCTGAAGGGCGCGAAGGAGCCCGTCACCCGCTGGGTGATCGCCACCGATCCGCTGCCCCGGAACGATGCGGAGAAAACCGCCGAGAAGACGTCCGGGGACGCCGACCGGGAAGCCGTCGCGTCGTGAGCCCCGACCGGCGCGGGCCCCTGGTGGTGGCCCACCGAGGCGCATCCGCGGCCATGCCGGAACACACGCTCGCCGCCTACGAACTGGCACTGGAAGAAGGCGCGGACGGACTCGAGTGCGACGTGCGGCTCACCCGGGACGGCCACCTCGTGTGCGTCCACGACCGCACCGTCGACCGGACGTCCACCGGCACCGGCGTCGTCAGCGAGATGACGCTCGAGGAACTGGCGGAGTTCAACTACGGCACCGAAGAGGAACCCGCCGAACTTCTCGAGCTGAGCGCGCTGATCGCGCTCACCCTGGACTGGACGGCGCGCCCGGTGAAACTCTTCATCGAAACCAAGCACCCGGTGCGCTTCGGCGGACTGGTCGAGAGCAAGGTCCTCGCCGAACTGCAACGGTTCGGCATCGCCGCACCCCCGTCCGCCGACCACTCCCGCGCCGTCGTGATGTCGTTCTCCGCCGGAGCGGTGTGGCGGATCCGCCGGTCGGCGCCGATGCTCCCGACCGTCCTGCTCGGCGAATCCGCGCGGTACCTCGGCGGGGGAGCGGCGACCACCGTCGGCGCCACCGCGGTCGGTCCCTCGGTGAAAACGCTGCACGAACACCCGGACATCGTCGACAAGGCCGCCGCCGCGGGACGGGCCACGTACTGCTGGACCGTCGACAACCGCAGCGACGTCGAACTGTGCCGTGAACTCGGGGTCAGCTGGGTGGCCACCAACCACCCCGGGCGCACCAAGAAATGGCTGGCGTCCTGACCGTTCCGGCGTCGGCGTGTAGGTTTTGGCGTCGTGGCAAAGAAGAGCAAGAGAAACAGTGGTCCGAAGCCCGGTAGTGCCCGCGCCGAGAAGCTCGCGCAGCGGCAGGCGGAACGGGAGAGCGCCGCGGCGGCCGTGACCCGGCCGTTCGAAGGCCTCGCCGCCGAATGCGATCTGGTGGCGCTGCGCGAGTTCGTCCCGTCGGCGACCGCCCCGCTGCCCGTCAAGGACTCGTCCCGCCCGGTGACCCTCGCGACCGTGCTGCCCGGAGCCGTCGCGGCGCTGGTCCGCGACGAGGGGGACAGTGCCACCGGGTTCGTCGGTGTGCAGGTCCAGGCGCATTCCGCCGACCTCGGCGCCGACCTGGCCGCGTCCGTCGCCTGGGTCCGTGACGCCGCCGCCGGCGAATCGCTCACCTCCGCCAACCCGGGATCCGAGACCCCGGCACTGGCCGACGTGATCGACGCGGACGCCCCGCTCGACATCACCGTGCACCAGGATTTCAACTGGTGGATCCCCGAAGGCGTGGAGCCGGCCCCCGAGGTCGCGACCACCGTGCAGCACGCGAATGCGGCGATCATGCCGTCCGCGCGGGTGGAGGCCGAGGGCGTCGTCGCCGCGTGGTGGGTCGACGCGGGCGAGAAGGCGCACATCCGCTGGGTGCGTCCGGAGAACGAGGACGAACTGATGCTGGCCCTCGCGCGCGTGCACGCGACCGGTGGCCTGCACCTCGGTGAGGGTTCGCGCTACGCCGGGTCGTTCCGGACCCACGGACTGCTGGTCCCGGTGTTCGACCTGGACCGCGAGAAGCATGCGAACGAATGGGCCGCCGCTACCGTCGAACTCGGTCAGCGACTGGCCGAGGCCCTGGCCGTCGACGCGCCCCTCACCACCGAGGAGCGACGCGCCCGCGACGGACTGCGCGGACGCCAGGTCACGCTGCGGTAGGCGCTTCGCGCCCGTGAGTGGTTGACGAGTGCAGAGACTCGTCAACCACTCACAGGCGGCGGAGCCGCCTAGATGGAACCGCCGGCGGCGTGCGGTGCGCCGGACGTGTCTGCGACGCCGCTCATCTCGCGTGCGACGAACTCCTCGAGGTCGAACAGGTTGCTGCCCGCGCGGTCGGCGATGGTCAGCAGCGTCGTCATGCTCGCGACCTCCTCGACCTGCTCCTTGAGGAACCACTGCATGAACTGCTCGCCGAGGTAGTCACCCTCCTCGCGGGCGGTGCTCGCCAGCTGCACGATCTGTTCGGTGACCGTCTGCTCCTGGGTCAGAGCGAGTGCGATCGGCTCGCGTGCGTTCTCGAACTGGCCCTTCGCCGCGTCGACACCCGACAGATCCACGGAGATGTCGCGGTCGAGGAAATACTGGACGATCATCATGGCGTGGTTGCGCTCTTCGACGGCCTGCTTGTAGAAGTGCTTGGCCAGCTGCGGCAGGTCGGAGTTGTCGAAATAGACGGCAGTCGCGATGTACTG
>JBCEBZ010000105.1:0-6216 GCA_039206675.1 Rhodococcus sp. (in: high G+C Gram-positive bacteria)
CGTCCGCGCCGCCCTCGACCTCGCCGCAATCCAGGGAAAGACACAACGATGACCACGACACAGACCGGCACCACGGTGGCGCTGCCGTCGCTCGGTGAAAACGTCACCGAAGCCACCATCACCCGCTGGCTCAAGGCACCCGGCGAGTACGTCGAATTCGACGAACCCCTCCTCGAGGTCGCCACCGACAAGGTCGACACCGAAGTCCCTTCCCCGACTTCGGGAATTCTCCTCGAGATCCTCGCCGCCGAGGACGCGGTCGTCGAGATCGGCGCGGCGCTGGCCCTGTTGGGTGCGGAGAGCGGCAGCGGGGACACCGCGGCCACGGACCCGACGCCGCTCGCGAGCGCACCGCCCGCGCCACCGGCGCCGGCCGCCACTCCCGCCCCAACCGCGGCACCGGGCGATCGGGTGGAGAAGCTGCCGCGGATCCGCCGCACCATCGCCCGGAGGATGGTCGAATCTCTGCAGACGTCGGCGCAATTGACCTCCGTCGTCGAGGTCGACATCACCGCGATCGCCCGCCTGCGTGGCCGGGAGAAGGAGGCATTCCACACGCGGACAGGGATGAAGCTGTCGTTCCTGCCGTTCTTCGTCGCCGCCGCCGTCGAAGCGCTCGCCGAGCACCCGGTGATCAACTCTTCGCTCGACGCCGACTGCACCGAGGTGACCTACCACGGGTCGGTGCACCTCGGGATGGCCGTCGACAGCGACAAGGGCCTGATGGTGCCGGTGATCCGTGATTCCGAGGGGATGAACATTTCCGCCCTCACCCGGGCGATCGCGGACTCCGCCGACCGGGTGCGGACGGGGACGATCCGCCCGGACGATCTGTCCGGGGGCACGTTCACCATCACCAACACCGGCAGCCGCGGCGCGTTGTTCGACACCCCGATCATCAACCAACCGCAATCGGCGATCCTCGGCATCGGGGCCGTCGTCGAACGTCTCGTTCCCACCCGCGGTGCGAGTGGCGAGCTCCGGATCGAGGTGAAGTCGATGGCGTACCTGTCGTTGTCGTACGACCACCGCATCGTCGACGGCGCCGACGCCGCGCGCTACCTCACGTCGGTGCGGCAGCGACTGGAAGCCGGTTTCGCGCCTTCGGAGTTGCAGTGACCGCGGCGGGTTACCGGTCCGAGTCGACGCTCGAGGGGCGCCCTGTCTGGTCCGACGCGGTCCGGATGGTGGATTTCGCCGCGCAGTGGGTCTCGTTCGACGGAGGTGACGAGTACATCCTCCCCGAGTTCGGGGTTCACCCGACGACCTACTACCGAAGGGTCCTGACCATCTTGCAGACCCCGCCCAGCCCACCGCTGGATCCGGAGGACCGGCAACGCATCGTCGAACTCTGCCAGCGCAAGCTCACACTGGCCAAGGGACACCGCTCGGTGTGAACAACGGCTCCGCCGACCCGCGTCCGGTCGAGTGGCGGCGCTGCAACCTTGGCCAGATTCTTTCACATGTTGTCATTCCGGCAACTGTTCTGGCGGGGCGCGGTCCCGCAGACTTACCGTCGTGACGTCCGAGATCGCGCCCCCGGCACCTGCTGCCCGCACGGCCCCGCCCCGCCTGCACTACGCCTGGCTGGTGGCGGCCGTCGCGTTCCTCGCCCTGGTCGGCGCCGCCAGTTTCCGGGCGGCGCCCTCGATTCTGATCGACCCCCTGCACGAGGATTTCGGCTGGTCACGAGCGAGCATTTCGTCGGCCGTGTCCATCAACCTGGTGCTGTACGGGTTGACGTCGCCGTTCGCGGCGGCGCTGATGGAACGCTTCGGGATGCGGCGGGTGGTGACGGCCGCGCTGATGCTGGTGTCCGCCGGCAGCGGACTCACCGTCTTCATGACGGCCACGTGGCAACTGGTGCTGCTGTGGGGCGTGCTCGTCGGGCTGGGCACCGGGTCCATGGCGCTCGCGTTCGTGGCGACGGTCGTCGACCGCTGGTTCGTCGCACGCCGCGGCCTGGTCACCGGGATCCTCACCGCGGGCAGCGCCGCCGGACAGCTGGTGTTCCTGCCGATCCTCGCGATGGTCGCCGAACACTACGACTGGCAGACCGTCGCACTGACGGTCTCGTTCGCCGCCCTCGCCGTCGTGCCGCTGGTACTCGTGTTCCTGCGCAATCGCCCGTCCGACGTCGGGGCGGTCCCGTACGGCGCCGGACCCGGCTACGTCGCGGAACCACCCGCGCCGACCGGGCGTGGCGGCGCCGCGGGCCGGGCCGTCTCGGTGCTGCTGTCGGCGGCGCGGACCCGGGTGTTCTGGCTGCTGGCCGGCACGTTCGCCATCTGCGGGGCGAGCACCAACGGACTCGTCGGCACCCACTTCGTGCCGGCCGCGCACGACCACGGCATGCCGGTGACGGCGGCGGCGACCCTGCTGGCGGTGATCGGGATCTTCGACGTGATCGGCACCATCGCGTCCGGATGGTTCACCGACCGATTCGATTCACGCAAGCTCCTCGGCATCTACTACGTGCTGCGCGGGATCTCGCTGATGCTGCTGCCGATCCTGTTCGCGAACACCGTGCACCCGCCGATGATCGCGTTCGTCATCTTCTACGGCCTCGACTGGGTGGCGACCGTCCCCCCGACCGTCGCGCTGTGCCGCACACACTTCGGCGGCGACGCTCCCATCGTGTTCGGCTGGGTGCTGGCGTCCCACCAGATCGGCGCCGGGCTGGTGGCATTCCTCGCCGGACTCGTCCGCGACCAGTTCGGTGGCTATGACGCCGCGTTCTACGTCGCGGGCGGGCTGTGCGCGATCGCGGCCGTCATGTCGCTGGCCATCGTCGCGAAACCCCGCCCAGTGGCGTCGGGGATCGGTTGACCTGCGCCGAAACCACTCCCCGGAGCGGCCGCGGTTCCTAAGATCGGTACATGGCAGCTCAGCGCGCATCGGACGAAGTCATTGACCGTTCCAAGATCGAGAATCGGGCTCCGTCGGTAGCCGCACTGTTCGTGGATCGGGTGGCGCACTCACCCGGTCGCGAAGCGTTCCGGTTCGTCGACCCCCAGGACCCGAAGAAGTGGTCCAGCGTCACGTGGTCCGAGGCGGGCGACCGGGTGCGCAACCTCGCGGCCGGTCTCATCGTCCTCGGCGTGCAGGCCGAGCAACGGGTGGCGCTGGCGTCCGCCACCCGCTACGAATGGGTGCTCGCCGACCTCGCCGTGATGTGCGCCGGCGCGGCCACCACCACCGTGTATCCCACCAGCACGGCCTCCGACGTCGCCTACATCGTCGCGAACTCCGGCAGCCGTGTCGTCTTCGCCGAGGACGACGCGCAGCTCACCAAGCTGCGCGAGAACCGCGGCGAACTCGGCGACGTCGAGAAGGTCGTCCTCATCGACGGCAGCGCCGACGACGACGACTGGGTCATCACGTTCCAGCAACTCCACGACCTCGGCGAGGAACTGCTGGCCGAGACACCCGACGCCGTGCACGACCGGATCGAGGCGATCGCCCCCGACGACCTCGCCACCCTGATCTACACGTCGGGCACCACCGGCAGGCCGAAAGGTGTGCGGCTGTCGCACTCGGCGTGGACGTACGAGGCCGCCGCGATCGACGCCACCGGCATCCTCGACGCCGACGACCTGCAATACCTGTGGCTCCCGCTGTCGCACGTGTTCGGGAAGGTCCTGCTCACGCTGCCCCTGCAGATCGGTTTCGCGACGGCGGTCGACGGCCGCGTCGACAAGATCGTCGAGAACCTCGCGGTGGTCAAACCCACGTTCATGGGCGCCGCGCCCCGCATCTTCGAGAAGGCGTACGCGCGGATCGTCTCCACCGTGCGGGAAGAGGGTGGCCCGAAGGAGAAGATCTTCGACTGGGCCGTCGGCGTCGGACTGCGGGTGTCGAAGGCCAAGCAGGCGGGCAAGGGCCCGTCGCTGCTCGACTCGGTGCAGCACGCGGTCGCGGATCGGCTGGTGTACAGCACGATTCGCGAACGCTTCGGCGGTCGCCTCAAGTTCTTCATCTCCGGCTCCGCGGCGCTCAATCGTGATGTCGCGCAATGGTTCGACGCCGTCGGCATCGTCGTCCTCGAAGGGTACGGACTGTCCGAGACCAGTGCCGCCTCGTTCGTGAACCGCCCGTCGGCGTACCAGTTCGGCACCGTCGGCTGGCCCATCCCGGGCACCGAGACCCGGATCGCCGACGACGGCGAAATCCTCATCAAGGGTCCGGGCGTCATGAGCGGATACCACGAGAACCCCGAAGCCACAGCCGAAGCGCTCACCGGCGAAGGCTGGTTTCACACCGGCGACATCGGCGAACTCGACGACAACGGCTACCTGCGGATCACCGACCGCAAGAAGGACATGTTCAAGACGTCCAACGGCAAATACGTCGCACCGTCCGCGCTGGCGGCCACGTTCAAGGGCATCTGCCCCTACGTCGGTGAACTCATCGTCGACGGCGAAGGGAAGTCGTACTGCGTCGCCCTGATCTCCCTCGACGCCGAATCGATCGAACAATGGGCTCAGAACAACAACCTGGGCGGCAAGTCTCTCGCCGAGATAGCCAACGCCCAGGAGACCCGCAACCTGATCGGCGGCTACGTCGAGGAACTCAACGCCGGACTGAACCGGTGGGAACAGATCAAGAAGTTCCGCATCCTCGAACGGGAACTCACCGTCGAGAACGGCGAGATCACCCCGAGCATGAAACTCAAGCGCAAGGTCGTGATGACCAACTTCTCCGGCGAACTCGAAAATCTCTACACCTGAGTTGACCCTCACGCGACGTCAGGCTGCACGGTAGGAGTCGTGAGCGAGAAACACACGGTCGGCGTGGTCGCCAGACTGGTCGGAGTGAGCGTGCGCACACTGCACCACTACGACGAGATCGGTCTGGTGACCCCGTCCGACCGCACCCCCGGTGGGTACCGCAGCTATTCGGGCGCCGACGTGGAACGTCTGCACCGCGTACTGACGTACCGCGAACTGGGTTTCCCCCTCGAGGAGATCGCAGCCCTCCTCGACGACCCGGACGTCGATGCCCTCGCGCATCTACGGCGACAGCACGCGTTGCTGAGCGAACGGATCGATCGCTTACACGAGATGGCTGCGGCCGTGGAGAAGATGATGGAGGCGAAAAGCATGGGCATTCAGCTCACCCCCGAAGAGCAGAACGAAATCTTCGGCGACAACTGGCCGGGCGAGGAGTACGCGGCCGAGGCCGAGGAACGGTGGGGCGACACCGACGCGTGGAAGCAGTCGCAGCAGCGCACCGCGAAGATGAGCAAGGAGGACTGGAAGCGGATCAAGGCCGAGGGCGACGCGTTCGAAGCCGCACTCGCACAGGCGATGACCGACGGAATCGAACCCGGATCCGATCGGGCCAACGCACTCGCCGAGGAACACCGCGCCGGCATCGAACGGTTCTACGACTGCGATCACGCGATGCAGGTGAACCTCGCCGAGATGTACCTCGCCGACGACCGCTTCCGCCGGCACTACGACGACGTCGCCCCCGGTCTGGCGCAGTACGTCCGGGACGTCATCGTCGCGAATGCGGAGCAGCAGTAGCGGGACCGGGGTGCACGGTCGCTCCGTTTGTCGGCACTATCCTGAAACCCATGTCCGATTCGCAGCGTCCCAGTCCCAGTCAGTACGTCGGGTATCTGTTCGGTCGGACGCTGCCGGATTCGATGCAGGACTGGGTCCGCAACGACCTCGTCGGGCCGGGCGCCTCGGTGCGGTACGTCCTCCGTTTCATGCTGCCGGTCGCCGCGGTGCTGGCGTTGTTCCTCCTCATCCCCGGGCCGATCTGGATTCCGCTGGCGATGATGGCCCTGCTGCTGCTCCCGCTGCTCTACTTTGCGGTCGCGCTGATGAACATCTACCGTCGGCATCGCCTGCTCAGCCACGGCCTCGATCCGGACCTCGTGGGCGAGAAAGCTCAGCGCCGCGCCGACCGCACTCGCGAGGACTACGAGCGCCGCCACGGCCGCACCGACGAGCAGTAGTCGCAGCGTGACGCATCACACGATGCACCGAGAGTGACGCAGCGCACGTGAACGATCGATAAGTAATGCGTTAAAGTGGCGGCGTCCGGTGGGTAATCCCACGAACCGCGTACCCCACAGGGTGCAGCGCTGGTTCCGACAGCCTCGACGGGAAGAGCAGTCATAGATGACAGTCACAGATTCGGCGGTCACGCCCGATATTCACACGACGGCGGGAAAGCTCGCCGACCTGCGTAATCGTCAGG
>JBCEBZ010000106.1:0-6157 GCA_039206675.1 Rhodococcus sp. (in: high G+C Gram-positive bacteria)
TCGCCACGCACCCCGGACGTCGTCGGGATCGCACGTCTCCGGCCGGGACCCGGCGAGCCCGGCGACGACGGCATCGGGGGTTCCGTGGCCGATGCCGGTCGCCGCCAACGCCCCGTAGAGAACACACTCCACCCTCTCGACCCGGTCGAGTCGACCGGACGCCCGCAGCTCGTCGACGAAGTCCGCCGCCGCGCGCATCGGGCCGACGGTGTGGGAACTGCTGGGCCCGATGCCGAGCGAGAAGAGTTCCGTCAGGGAGACGTACGCGCTCATGCCCAGTTCGCGGTCCGGGTGAATCCCTCCGGGCGTTCCGCCTGAAGCCGGAGCAGCTCGCCGCGAACCCCTCCGTCCAGCGCGGCGTCGAGGACCGTCCATGCCAGCGCCGTCGCCCCGTCGAGAATCGCCGTGTCGGCGGCGGGAGTCGCCGCGGCGTCCGCGAAGTCGGCGTTGTGCGGGATCGCGGTGCTCCCGAGGACGGCGATCCCGGGATGGATGGACGGCACGACCTGGGACACGTTGCCCATGTCGCTGGACCCGCCGCCCAACTCCGCGGACGTCAGTTCGCGACCGGTGGCCTGCACGTTCCGATCCCAGATGCCCGCGAGCACCGGGTTCTGCAGCATCGGCGCGTACGGCGGTTCCGTCCCCGCATACGCCCACTCGCATCCGGTCGCGATGGCGCCGGCTTCGAAGCAGGCGAGCACGCGCTCCTTCACCTCGCGCCACTCGTCGATCTCCGGTGCCCGCACCTCGACCTGCACGACAGTGCGGGCCGGGATTATGTTGGTGACGTCGCCGCCGTGCGAGACGAACGCGTTGACGCGTGTCTTCGCCCGGAACTGCTGGCGGACAAGCCCGATGGCGTTCAGCGCGATCGTCGCGGCGGCCCCGGCGTTGATTCCGTGCTCCGGTGCGCCGGCGGCGTGCGCGGCGCGGCCGGTGAACGTGACCTCGAATCGGTCGACCGCCTGCATCCACAGCGAGGCGCAGGGCATGTCCGTCCCCGACGTGCCGTGGACCATCAGCGACAGCGCCGCGTCCTCCCACGCGCCGGCTTCGAGCATGGGAATCTTGCCGCCGCCGTGCTCCTCGGCGGGTGTGCCCAGCAACTTGATTCGGAGTCCGGCCTCGTCGGCGACGGCCGCAAGTGCGAGGGCGGCGCCGACCCCGGCAGCCGCGATCATGTTGTGCCCGCATGCGTGCCCGACCTCGGGCAGTGCGTCGTACTCGGCGCAGATCGCGACGGTGAGGTCGCCGCTCCCGTACGTTGCCTCGACGGCCGTGTCGAGCCCGTAGACGCCGACGGTGGTGTCGAAGCCGGCGTTCCGGAGCGTGTCGCCGACGAGCGCGGCCGCGTGGTGCTCCTCGAACGCGATCTCGGGAGTGTCGTGAATGCGATGGCTGAGCTCGATCAGGGTCTGCTCGTTGTTCCGGATGATCTGCGCCGCAGCGTCCTTCAGCGCTGCCGTGCGCGCGTCGGTGGTGTCGCCTGCGGAGGTGGCGAGAGTCATGGGCGGGTGCCTTCCTGGTAGATGTGAACGACGGTCACTGCGCGACGGCGGCGATGTCGCGCAGAGGCGGTGCGACGATCTCGTCGGGAAGCGGTGAGTCGTAGGGGGTGTGCGCCGTGCGGGTGCTGAACTCCTTACGCGCCGACGCCAGCAGTTCGGCGTCCGTCAGGAGGTCCACGGCGGTCGAGGCCATGATCTTGGCGGCGTGGATCATCCCCTTGTGCGCGGCGGGCAGTTTGCCCTGCGCGACCATCTGCCACGAGTGGGCGGCCGTGCCGACACCGACGCACGCCGTGGCGCACTGCACGAGCGGCGTCACCCAGCTGACGTCTCCGAGGTCGCTGGAGCCGGTCATCGTCGGCCGCAGCGAGTGCGCGTCGAATGTGGCGATCCCGGTGTGCAGAGCGCTTCCGTCGCCGTCGAATTCACCGCCGAGAGTGCTCGCCGTACGTCCCGACGCCGTCTTGGTGACGAACGCTTCCGCAGTCGCGAGATCGGTGTCGTCGAACGGCACCGGCCCGAGTTCGCGGAGCCGTTCCTGCATCGAATCCTCGAGGACGACGTTGGGCAGGATGTCGGAGCAGCCACCGTCGATCTCGATCTCGACCGTCGTCTCCGTCATCAGGGCGGCGCCCTCGGCGATCTTCGTCACGCGGGCGAACAGCTCGCGCATGCCGGCCACGTCGGGCGACCGCACCAGGTAGTAGGCCTCCGCGGACGCCTGCACGACGTTCGGCGAGCGCCCGCCGGTGTCGAGGATCGCGTAGTGGATCCGGCAGTCCGACGGCATGTGCTCACGCAGGAAGTTCGTGCCCACGTTCATCAGTTCGAGTGCGTCGAGCGCACTGCGACCACGTTCGGGGGACACCCCGGCGTGCGCGGCGATGCCGGTGAACCGGACGTATGCCTGGACGTAGGCGAGCGTCCGGATCCGTTGCACGGTGGTGGTGTCGCCGGGGTGCCACGACACGGCGGCGTCGACGTCGTCGAAGGCACCTTCCTTCACCATGAACGTCTTTCCGGCGGCTGCTTCCTCAGCGGGACAGCCGTAGTAGCGGACGGTTCCGGGCAGGCCGTTCGCGTCGAGGTAGCGCTTGACGGCAGTCGCGGCGAGGAGGGATCCGCCGCCCAGCAGGTGATGGCCGCAGCCCTGCCCGTTACCGGACTCGTTGCCGGGTTCCGGTTCCGGCACGGCACTTCCCGACTTCTGGCTCAGCCCGGCGAGAGCGTCGTACTCGCCGACGATCGCGATCACCGGCTGACCGCTCCCCGCTTCGGCGCTGAACGCGGTCGGGATGCCGGCCACCGAGCGGGTGACGACGAAGCCCTCCGCCTCGGCAGCGGCGATCTGCGCATCGACGGACGCGTGCTCCTCCCAACGCAATTCGGGATTGTCCCAGATGGCATCGCTCAACGCGGCGTACTGCGGGCCGAGTTCGTCGATGGCAGCGAGGAGGTTCGGATCGATTGACACGGGTGGTCCTTTCGTTCGGGGTAAAGCGGATGTCAGGCGCGCACTTGCTCGTCGCCGGCAACCGGCGCGGTGTCGTTCTCGGTGGCCGGCGCGGGTGTCCGCAGTCTCCGCGCCAGGAGGGCCGTGACGACGCACAGCGCCGCGCAGACCGCCCACACCACGTGATAGGCGCTTGCGGACGGGATCTGCTTGCCGCCGGCGGTGAGCGCCGGGGTGACCATCGACGACATCACGAGCGCGAACACGGCGCCGGACACGGCGCCCGCCGCGGTGCGGGACGTGTTGTAGAGGCCGGACGCGATGCCGACCGAATCCGGCGGCGCCTGCTGCACGATGACGGTGGGCAGCACTCCGACCACCACTCCGCCGCCGAGACCCGCGACGACGAGCCACAGGGCGAACAGTGGGGCACTCCCCGGAACGGCGATCATCAGTCCGTAGGCCGCCGCCGAGAGCAGCGCACCCAGGGCGAGAGATCCGGAGACGGTGAGGGCGGATCGGGCGAGCCGGTCGCTCACGGATGCGCCGACGAACATCGCGAGCGCGAACAGCGCCAGGATCAGGCCGGTCACCGACGCGGTGACACCCATCCCGTAGCCGTTCGTCTCCGGCGTGGCACGCAGGAAGAGAGCGCAGGGGGTCTGGACCCCGAACAACTGGGCGCCGAACAGCAACGCCATCAGCATCGGTACCCGCATCCCCCGTCCGATGACGTCGAGGTCCACGAGGGGGTGCCGGACGCGTCGTTCCACGAACACCCACCCGACGAGAACCGCGGCCCCGACGCCGATCGACGTCCACGTCAGCGCGCTCGTCCACCCCCACGTGCTCGCGTTGGACACACCGCCGAGCACGCCGAGCAGGCCCACGGTGAGCAGGACCGCACCGGCCCAGTCGACGGTTCCTTCCTTGCGCACCGTCGTCTCCGGGACGAGGAAGTACACGACGGGCAGGCAGATGGTCATGAGCACGGCGGGGACGAGCAGGACCAGTCCGACACTGTCGACGACGGAGTCGAGGAGGAATCCCGAGAGCAGACCGCCGACGGCGGCGCCGAGGGTCAGTGACCCGACGAGCCGGCCGATGCTCCGGCCGGCGGTGGCCGCATTGCGGTCGCGCACGATCGCGAATTCGAGCGGCAGGAACGCCGCGAGCGGTGCCTGCAGCGCCCGCCCGACGAGCAGCAGTTCGTAGGACGGCGCGAAGGCGACGAGGTACGAACCGAGCGCGACGGAGGCGGTGGCGAGGACGAGAAGCCGTTTGTGCCCGAAGAGATCACCGAGTTTGGCGATCAGCGGCACGCAGGCGGCCGTTCCCAGCAGGTACATGGCGCTCACCCAGTTCAAAGCGGCGGACGACGCGTCGAAGCGTTCGCCGATCGCGGGCAGCAGCGGGGAGAACCATCCCTGCAGCAACCCGCTCGCGAACTCCATGACCACGAGGAACCCGACCGCTGCGGTGGCAGCGTCGCCTCCCCGGATGTGGCGCGAAGAACTCATGTCGACTCCAAGAGGACGAGTGGAAAGTGACTCATGGAAGAGTGCCGCGATGTGAATTCCGTCGTGTAAATTTGCAGCATTCTCGGCATCGAAGGGCAAACCATGCAGGATTACGAGCCAGATGACGTCGACTTCGCACTCATGCATGCACTGCAAATCGAGCCGCGGACATCGTGGAAGGCGCTGGCGCCCGCACTGAGCGTCGACCCCGTGACGTTGTCGAGGCGGTATCAGCGCCTCCGCAACGCCGGCCTGATCTGGATCACCGGATACGACGCCGGGACGCCCGGGCGCGGCGCGCTGATCGAAATCGAATGCGCACCAGGACGATCGGTCGCCACCGCCGAGGCGATGTCCGAAGATCCGATGGTCGCAAGCATCGACTTCACGGCCGGCGGACGCGACCTGCTGATCACGCTGATGGCCGAGGATTCGGCAGACACGTCACGATTCCTACTCCACCGCCTCGGGGAGTATCCGGCGATCCGGCGAGCCCGGACGCACCTCATCACGGAGGTCCTCTTCGAGGCCGGGAACTGGCGGCTGCGGACGCTGTCCGCGGAGCAGGTCGCCAAGGTCCCCGCCGCCAGACCGCCGCGGCCCCGCGCAGCGCGGACGGTCGCGCCCGGACTCAAGCGCCTGATCCATCACGAACTGGGCATCGACGGCCGCGCACCGACCACCGCGATCGCGGAACGCGCCGGCGTCAGCAATCAGCGCATCACCGACGCGATCGCGACGATGCGGCGGGACGGCTCCCTCCGACTGCGTACCGACATCGCCCGCACGTACTCGGAGTGGCCGATCTACGCCTGGTACTTCATGCAGGTCCCCGCGCCCCTCGTCGAGCGTCTGCGGACCTCGCTGGGCAAGATCGAGGAAGTGCGGTTGGCGGTCCTCGTGGCCAGCGAATACAACCTGATCATGGCCGTCTGGTTGCGCACCCTGAACGACGTCCACCGGTTCGAACTGCTCCTGGAGAAGCTCCTGCCCGGGTCGCGGGTGGCGGACCGATCGGTGGTCATGCAGATCGGCAAACACCTGGGGCACATACTGGACGACCGCGGAAGAGCGACGGGTCCGGTGGTGTCGATGATTTCGCCCGCCCCGATGTGACCGCGGGCCACGGATTCTCAGACAAATCACAACTCGTGGCCCTAACGTGTCCCCGGCATACCAACCGACATGGGAGGACTCGTCATGAATGTTTCACGAGCACGTCTGCACCTCGGCATCGCGGCGGCCGGCGCTCTCGCCGCGGCCGTACTGGTACCGGGGATCGCGTCCGCGGATCCGGCCGACTCCGACTCGGCCCGCCTCGTGAACAGCACCTGCAGCTTCGCCCAGATCGATGCGGCGATGCACGACGTGACCCCGCAACTCGCCGCACGCCTCGATCAGGCACCCGAACGCAAGGCTCAGCTGGCGAACTTCTTCTCGAAGTCTCCTGCCGAGCGTCAGGCCGTCCTCGACGCGCACCCGCAGCTGAAGAGCCGGCTGGAGACCGTCCCGACCGAGGGACCGGCTGTCGAGTGGCGCGCGAAGGCGCTGACGATCGCCGACACCTGCGGAAACTACTGACGGACACCGGGCACGGCCCATAGGCGACGTGCCACAACGGTTTTCACGTGCTGTCAGCAAAACTGTTGTGAAATGCCGAAAGCCCCCCAACA
>JBCEBZ010000107.1:0-6104 GCA_039206675.1 Rhodococcus sp. (in: high G+C Gram-positive bacteria)
ATCGGGTTCCCGCTCGACGACGTCTGGCACCGCATCTTCGGTCAGGACGTCACCCTGTGGGGGCCGACGCACCTGATGCTGATCGGCGGTGCGGGACTGTCGCTCATCGGCGTCCTGCTCCTGGACTACGAGGGCCGGATGGCAACACCCGGGGAGGTGAAGCCGGACAGCAGGCTCATCTGGTTCCTGCGGTGCGGCACGTTCGGCGGCCTGCTCATCGGCCTGTCCGTCTTCCAGATCGAATACGACTTCGGCGTCGAACAGTTCCGGCTCGTCCTGCAACCGATGATGATCGCCGGAGCGGCCGCGTTCACCCTGGTGGCGGCGCGCATCGTTCTCGGACCGTTCGCGGCGATCGTCGCCGTGGCGGTGGCGGGCGTCGTGCGCGCGATCACGGCGCTGATCGTCGGGCCGGTTCTCGGGGCCCCCACCAACGTGTTCGAACTGTGCCTCGGCGCCGCGGTGGTGATCGAATTGCTCGCTCTGACACCGCTGATCAAGAACCGGGTGGCCTTCGGTGCCGTCGGCGGGTTCCTCGTCGCGACGGTCGGGCTCTGGCTCGAGTCGCTGTGGATCGACGCCGTGTACATCTACCCCTGGCCCACCAGCATGTGGCCGGAGGCGCTGGCGATGGCCGTGCCGGTCGGCATCGCGGCCGGTGCCTGCGGCGCCCTGCTCGGGCGGGTGCTCCGATCCGAGGGACTTCCACGCCCCGCGATCAGCCGCACCATCGTCGTCGCCACCGTCGTGGTGATCGCCGGCGCCACGGCCAACGGCCTCGTCGCGACGGTCCCGGACAACGCCACCGCGACGATCGCGCTCACGGAGGCCGCCCCGGACGGCGGCCGCATGGTCGACGCCGAGGTGCGCATCGACCCACCCGATCTCGCGAGTGACAATCCGGCGTGGGTGTCCATCCTGTCCTGGCAGGGAGGCCCCGGACTGGGCAACGGTTTCACGGTCGACCGGCTCGAACGCACGGGGCCCGGCACCTACCGGACGCACGAACCGGTCCCGGTTCACGGAACGTGGAAGACGTTGCTGCGGGTGCAGGACGGGCGCACGATGACGGCCGTCCCGATCTACCTGCCCAGCGACCCGGGCATCGGCGCGGAGGAACTGCCCGCCGTCGCGTCCTCGACCCGCGACTTCGTCCCGGAGATCACCATCCTGCAGCGGGAGCGGAATTTCGATCACCCGTCCTGGCTGTTCGGCGCCGCATCGCTGGTGGTGCTGGTGTGCACCCTGGCGTTGATCACCGCGCTGGCGTGGGGAGCGGGCCGGATCAGCAAGTACACGCAGGGGCAGGCTGCCGCCGGCACCCGCGAGGACGTGACGGTGACATGAACCCGGTGCACGATCCGGACGTCGTCTACCTCGCCGATCATTCGGTGCTGCTGGCGATTCCGGCATTCGTCCCCGCGTTCCTGGTGGCCGGACTGGTCATCTACCTGGCGGTCCGGGACCGCAAGGCGGAGGCCGCCGAGAATGCCGAGAACGCGAAGCACGGTCCGAGCGAGAAGGAAGAGGAGAACTAGGTGATCAGGCGGTTGGCCGGACTTGTCGTGATACCCGCCGTCGTCGCCGCCCTGGTATCGGGCTGCGGCGGCGAAGACGACACCCCGGCGACGGAGGACGGTGTCGTGATCGACGTCGTGATCGAGAACGGAACGGTCACACCGGGAAACGAGCGAATCGAGGCCACGGTGGGGGAGACCGTGACGGTGCGGATCGACAGCGACGCCGACGACGAGTTGCACGTGCACGCCGTTCCGGAACACTCGTTCGAGATTCACCCCGGAACGCAGGAAACCCAGTTCTCCGTTGATGTTCCGGGCCAGGTGGCAGTGGAATTGCACGACACGGGTAAGACGGTGGCCACCCTGCTCGTGCGTCCATGACCGCTGTTCTCGCGCACGGCCTCGGTGGATCCACCGACCTTCCCATCCCGTTCACGTACGCGCTGATCGGGGCGAGTTGGGCGCTCACCGTCTCCTTCGTGGTGCTGGCGTTCGCGTGGCGCACCCCGAAGCTGGATCCGGACAACCCGGGGCGCAGGCTGCCCGGCTGGGTGACACGGTTCGCCGACGCGCCGCCCACGCGACACGTGCTGGCGGCGGTCGGTGTGGTGTTCGCGGTGTGGGTGGCCCTCGCCGCGTTCTTCGGACCCTCGGAATCGTCGGAGAACGCACTGCCGGGTGTGTTCTACGTGCTGCTCTGGGTGGGGCTGGTCGCGGCGTCGCTGGCGTTCGGGCCGGTCTGGCGGGTGCTGTCCCCGGTCCGCACCGTGCACCGGTCGGTGTGCGCGGCGATCGGCCGATCGCCGACGGAAAATGATGCGCGGTACCGCAACTCGTGGGGCTACTGGCCCGCGGTCGCGGGACTGTTCGCCTTCGTCTGGCTGGAACTGGCCTCCGGCGACCCGGGTTCCGTGGCCGCGGTGCGCACGTGGCTGCTCGTGTACGTGATGGTCACGACGGCCGGGGCGTTCGTGTGCGGCGAGCGCTGGTGCGAGCGTGGCGATCCGTTCGAGGTGTACAGCACGCTGGCGTCGCGGCTGTCTCCGCTGAGCCGGGACCGGCCGAGCGGACGGATCGTGCTGCGCAACCCGCTGAACCACCTGGGGTCGATGCCCGTCCGCGCCGGCTCGGTCGCGTTGATGGCAACCCTGCTGGGGTCCACGGCCTTCGACAGTTTCTCGGCGTTCCCCTGGTGGTCACGGGTGGTGGACGGGATCGGTTCCCCGATCGGGGCCACCCTCGCGCGCACTGCCGGGCTCCTGGTCTTCGTCGGCTTCGTCGGGGTGTCGTTCTGGCTGGCCTCGCGAGCCGCCGGGGGACTGCGGCCCGACCAGCGCGCCGCTCTCCCGGGGCAGCTGTCGCATTCGCTGATCCCGATCATCGTCGGCTACGTCTTCGCGCACTATCTGACGTACCTGGTGGAGAAGGGGCAGGCGACGGTGATCCTGCTGGCCGACCCGATGGGCCGGGGATGGAACCCGCTGGGGCTCGGCGACGCCGAGGTCTGGTACGTGCTGTCCGAGCACCCGGCCGCCGCGGCGTCGATCAAGGTGCTGTTCGTCCTCGCCGGACACGTACTGGGAGTGATCGCAGCACACGACAAATCGGTGCGGCTCCTGCCGCGGGGCCATCAGCTGACCGGGCAGCTGGCACTGCTGCTCACCATGGTCACGTACACGTTCGGCGGGCTGTACCTGCTGTTCGGTGGCTGACGGCCCCGGTGTGCGTCAGCGTGCGAGGACGACTGCCGCCTCGGCGGTGAGCGAGGCGAACGTGAACGTCTCCTCGAGGTAGAGCGTGACGTCGTCGGCGGTGTGGCTGTCGTAGCCGATCGACAGGTCCGTGCCGAGGGTCAGTTGGTTGTCGCCACCGCGCGTCGACAGCACGTACCCGCCGCTGATGGCGGGTGCCCAGATGATGTCGCCGGTGATCAGGTCGCGCAGGTGATGGAACACCGGATGGCCTTCGTCGCGGGTCTCGCTGACCGCGGTGTACGCGTCGGCGTCGAGTACCACCGAATACGGTCCCTCGACTCCGGCGAGGCGCAGCGCCGACAACGCGGAGGCGACGGCGTCGGGGATCAGCAGCGGGTCCTCCGGCAAACTGAGAACCGGGTTGTCGCTGGACGGTCCGAGACCGCGGATGCCCGCCTCGTCGAATCCCTGGAAGATCGACTGGTCTTCCGCGAATGCGACGGCCTTCGCGGCGTCCTTGACGGGCTGCCAGTCGGAGTCGAGGGAACCGCGGGCGACGTCGTCGACCTCGGCGCGGCTCAGGGTGAACGGGAACCGGAGTTCGACGAGCGGGTCGACCTGCCGCTGCTGGGCACGGATCCTGGTGTCGGAAGCCTTGATCGGGTTGACCCGGCCGAGGTTGTGGGCCGAGTAGGAGTATCCGAACGGTCCCGCCACGTCCACGACACGCCGGCCCGCGACGTGCCGCTTGAACGTGCGGGTGGCCTCTTCACCGATCTGCTGCCAGGCCGCCTCCGTGACCGGCGCCAGATTGCGGTGCAGATTGCTCGAATCACTCATTGCGATACTCCTTTGAGACCACCGATTTTCAGGGACAGTTCATACGGGTTCGCCGCGGCGGGCGGGGCCGGGTCCTCGGGCGCCGGCTCCGCGACGGCAGGGGCGTCGCCGAGCGATCCGAGCACGTCCCGGCTCGGCACGAAGAACAACGTGCCGGTGGCCGCGGTCGAGAAATCGAGGATGCGGTCGTAGTTCCCGGGCGGCTCGCCGAGAAACATTCTCCGCAACATCAGCTCGGTGACGGCGGGATCCTTGGCGTACCCGATGAAGTAGGTGCCGTACTCGGCCTCGCCGAGGCTGCCGAATGCCATGTTGTCCCGGAGGATCTCGTGCTCGACGCCGTCTTCGTCGACGATGCTGTTGAGGGTGACGTGCGAATTGCTCGGCTGGACGGCGTCGTCGAGTTCGATGTTGTCGAGCTTGGTGCGCCCGATGACCCGTTCCTGTTCCTCGGTGCTCAGCGTGCTCCACCCACCCATGTCGTGCAGATACTTCTGCACGATCACGTAACTGCCGCCCCGGAAGTCGGGGTCCTCGTCGCCGATCAGCGCGGCGTCCGACGCGTCGTCTTCGGTGGGATTCTCGGTGCCGTCGACGAATCCGAGGAGGTCGCGGGAATCGAAGTAGCGGAAGCCGTGGACCTCGTCGACGACGGTGGCGGCGGACCCCAGCGCGGAGACGATCTGGCGGCCCAGTTCGAAGCACAGGTCCTTGCGGGCGGCCTTGATGTGGAACAGGATGTCGCCGGGTGTGGAGGGCGCGCTGTGCGCCGGTCCGGACAGCGGGACGAACGGGTGCAGGTGCGCCGGCTTCGACGACGCGCTCACGCGGTCCCAGAACTCCGCACCGACACCGACCACGCAAGACAGGGACCCGGTGAGTTCGCGGAATCCCACGGCCTTGAGCGGTCCGTCGATGCCCGAGATCACCTCGCACACTCGCGTGCGGTCTTCGTCGGAGGGTCCGGCGACGAGCACCAGGAACAGGGCGGCGGGGCTGGGCGGAGTGAGGACCGCTTGGGGTGCCAATCTCGCGACTGGGCCTGGCATCTGTGTCTCCGTTCACTCCGACGTACGACGCTGCACTGTCCGGAACCTCAGGTCCCATCTAACCGTTTCGGACCGCCAGGTTCCATTCGATCGGCCCGCGCGCCGCCGCGGGCCGATCGAATGTGTCGGTGGGGACTCCTATCGTCGAGGTCATGCCATTGTCTGTGTCCGAGCGCGAACAGTTCCTGTCCGAGCCGCACATCGCGGCGCTGTCGGTTTCCGCCGGTGAGAGCCGCGGACCTCTGACGGTCCCGATCTGGTATCAGTACGCCCCGGGAGGTGATCTCTGGGTACTGACCGGCGCCGGATCGGAGAAGGCGCGCCTGATCGAGGCGGCCGGGCGATTCACCATGATGGTCGAACGGGTCGACCCCACCGTCCGGTACGTCTCCGTCGAGGGCGCGGTGACGCGAGCGGTCCCGGGAACCGATGCCCAGTTGCGGGAGATCACCGAGCGCTACCTCCCGCCGGAGAAGGTCGACGCGTATCTCGACTTCGCCAGGGCCGAACTCGGCGAACAGGTTGCCATCTACCTCCGCCCGGAGCGCTGGCTGTCGGCGGACATGGGTTCCGTCTGACCGTCGGCCGGCCCGCGTCGACGCCGATCGAGAAAGCGGTATCTAGCGGGTTGTAACCGAAATACATCGAGCGTACAGCTGTGAGGTGTGCGAACGGGAATTGTGCCGGAGTAGCGAGAAAGCGTTTACAAACTCGGTGACGTGGGTCATAGTAGTCGGGTTCCGGTAGTACCCCTTCACAGTCAGGAGTTCTCGATGGGCATGACCGAACTCGGCACCGAGCGGTCGACCGCGGTGCCGCACGGGTCGGCGGGGCAGCAACGCCGCCGGGTGATCAAGGCGAGCGCGGCGGGAACCGTGATCGAGTGGTACGACTTCACGCTCTACGGTCTCGCGGCCGCCCTCGTCTTCGGGCCCCTCTACTTCCCCGGGGCGGGATCCCTCGCCGGCACGATGGCCGCCTTCGGGACGTTCGCCGTCGGC
>JBCEBZ010000108.1:0-6097 GCA_039206675.1 Rhodococcus sp. (in: high G+C Gram-positive bacteria)
CGCTCAGAAGTTTCCGCGGGCGGCCTGTTCGCGTTCGATGGCTTCGAAGAGGGCCTTGAAGTTGCCGATACCGAAGCCGAGGGAGCCGTGGCGTTCGATGAGTTCGAAGAACACGGTGGGCCGGTCGACGAGGGGTTTGGTGAAGATCTGCAGCAGATACCCGTCTTCGTCGCGGTCGACGAGGATGCCGCGTTTCTGCAACTCCTCGATCGGGGCGCGGACGTTACCGATCCGCGCCCGCAGTTCCGGGTCCTCGTAGTAGGAGTCGGGGGTGGCCAAAAATTCGACGCCCTCGGCGGTGAGCCGGTCCACGGCGGTGAGGATGTCGTTCGTGGCCAGCGCCAGGTGCTGGGCGCCGGGGCCGCCGTAGAAGTCGAGGTACTCGTCGATCTGCGAGCGCTTCTTGGCGATGGCGGGTTCGTTGAGCGGGAACTTGACCCGGTGGTTGCCGTTGGAGACGACCTTCGACATCAGTGCGGAGTAGTCGGTGGCGATGTCCTCGCCGACGAACTCGGCCATGTTGGTGAAGCCCATGACCCGGTTGTAGAAGTCGACCCAGTGGTCCATCCTGCCGAGTTCGACGTTGCCGACGACGTGGTCGAGGGCCTGGAACAGGCGCTTGGGGGCACCGTCGCGCTTGGTGTGCGAGGACGTGCGTTCGACGTAGCCGGGCAGGTACGGGCCGGTGTAGTGGGTGCGGTCGACGAGGGTGTGCCGGGTGTCGCCGTAGGTGGCGATCGCGGCGAGGCGGACGGTGCCGTGCTCGTCGGTCACATCGTGCGGTTCGTCGAGGACGACGGCGCCCTGGGCGCGGGCGTGGGCGATGCACTTGTCGACGTCGGGGACGGCGAGGGCGATGTCGACGACGCCGTCGCCGTGGGCGCGGTGGTGCTCGATCAGTGGGCTGGCCGGGTCGACGGCGCCCTGGATGACGAAGCGGACGGCCCCGGATTCGAGGACGAAGGCGTGGTGGTCGCGGTTGCCGGTGGTGGGTCCGGAGTAGGCGACGAGGGTCATCCCGAACGCGGATTGGAAGTAGTGGGCGGTCTGGGTGGCGTTGCCGACCACCCAGACGACGGCGTCCCAGCCGCTGACCGGGAACGGGTCGCGGGTGCCGTCGTATTCGACGAGCCCGACCAGTTGCTCGAGCTGGCCGAGGTCGAGACCTGCCAGGCGTTCCTTGTCGGTGAGGGTCTGCTCGATCGTCATCGCTGTCTTCCTGGTTCGAGGGACGGGGCGTGGCTGTTGCCTGGGTCACTACGAAAACCCACGTCGCTCACATAGGCAACCGAGCCAGCAGTAGCTAGCCGCAGTGCCACCCTCGACGATCTGCGGGCGGCATTTCATATACAGTCGGACTAGTTGAATCGCTTCGGAGAGGTCCGGCCATGAAGGACGCTGTGCAGTTGGACGAACTCGACTTCGCCCTCCTCGACGCCATGCACGACGACCCGAAGGCGGGCGTGCTCGAACTGTCCCGGCGACTCAAGGTCGCGCGGGCCACCGTCCAGGCGCGGGTGCGCAAACTCGAGGAGTCCGGCGTGATCGCCGGATACGAGCCGCGCCTCGACCTCGCCGCCGCCGGGTTCGACGTGCAGGCGTTCGTCACGCTGGAGACGGCGCAGGGCGCACTGGACTCCGTGACTTCGGAACTCGAATCGATCCCCGGGGTGCTCGAGGCCTTCGCGACCACCGGTTCCGGCGACATCCTGTGCCGCATCGCCGCCGGATCGCACCTCGGGCTGCAGCAGACGCTGATCGATCTGAACAAGTCGAGCGTCGTCGCCCGGTCCACCAGCGTGATGGTGCTGTCGGTGATCGTCCCCTACCGGTCGATGCCCCTGCTGCGGACGCTGGACCGACCGCGTTCGGCGAAGGCCCCGGCCTACCGCACAGCGCCCACGGAACCGGATTAGCGCCACGATCGCTGGTTCTGCTGCACAAACTGAATAGAAGATTCCGGAACTTCTTTCTCGGTGGTGTTCACCGCGACTACCTGTCGGCCGCCCGGTTGCGGCGCACGAGTGGCGCCCACCACAGTGATCGCCGTAACAGCGGGGGCACCGGTCGGGCACACCGATCGTGACGCCCCACCCCGGCAGCCGAGAAACCGAGAGAAGCGATGAAGAATCTGCTCACCCGATTCGAAGAGAAGGCCCCCGAGATCGTCTTCGAGTGGCACGACACGGAGACCTCCGCACGCGGATGGACGGTGATCAATTCGCTGCGGGGCGGCGCCGCCGGCGGCGGAACCCGGATGCGCCGCGGTCTCGATCGCCGCGAGGTGGAGTCGCTCGCGAAGACCATGGAAGTGAAGTTCACCGTCTCGGGACCGGCGATCGGCGGCGCGAAGTCGGGCATCGACTTCGACCCGACCGACCCGCGCAAGGACGACGTGCTGCGCCGCTGGTTCAAGGCCGTGACCCCGCTGCTGAAGTCGTACTACGGCACCGGCGGCGACCTGAACGTCGACGAGATGGCCGAGGTCGTGCCGATCACCGAGAGCTACGGGCTGTGGCATCCGCAGGAAGGCGTCGTCAACGGGCACTTCGCGGCCAGCGACCGGGAGCGGGTGCAGCGGGTCGGGCAGTTGCGGCTCGGGGTCGCGAAGGTCGTCGAGGACGCGCGGTTCACTCCCGATCCGCAGGCGAAGTACACGGTGTCCGACCTGATCACCGGATGGGGTGTCGCGGAATCGGTGCGGCACTACTACCGGGTCTACGGCGGCGAACTCGCCGGCAAGCGGGTCATCATGCAGGGCTGGGGCAACGTCGGCGCCGCCGCCGCGTACTACCTGGCGCAGTCCGGTGCCCGGATCGTCGGCATCCTCGACCGCAACGGCGGGCTGTCGAACACCGACGGCTACGACTTCGAGCAGATCCGCGCACTGTTCCTGGCCAAGGAGGGCAACGAACTGCGTGCAGCAGGCGTAGTGCCGTTCGAGGAGATCAACGAAACGATCTGGGGTTCCGGCGCCGAGGTGTTCCTGCCCTGCGCCGCTTCACGTCTGGTGACCCGCGAGCAGGTCGACGGGCTGATCGCAGGCGGCCTCGAGGTGGTGGCGAGCGGTGCCAACGTGCCGTTCGCGGACGACGAGATCTTCTACGGCCCCACCTACGAGTACGCCGACAAGAGCGTCGCCGTCGTTCCCGACTTCATCGCCAACTGCGGCATGGCCCGGGCCTTCGCGTTGCTGATGGAGGGCGACGTCGAGGTGTCGGACGAGGCGATCTTCGGTGACGTCTCCGCCACGATCGCGACGGCGCTCGAGCGCTGCTTCGCCCGTTCCTCGCAGCCGACCGGAATCGCCGGTACCGCGTTCGAGATCGCACTCGATCAGCTCGTCTGACGGCACGGGAGAACCCATGAACACAGTGCACGACGCACCGGCCTCCACCACGGGCCTGCAGCAGGCGATGAAACCGCGCCAGCTGGTGATGATGAGTCTGGGCGGCGCGATCGGAGCCGGACTGTTCGTCGGCTCCGGGGCGGGCATCGCCGTCGCCGGGCCCGCCGTCCTCGTCTCCTTCCTCATCGCCGGATTCCTCGTCGTCCTCGTGATGCGGATGATGGGCGAGATGGTGGCCGCCGACCCCGACAGCGGCGCGTTCTCCGTCCACGCCGAGAAGGCGATGGGCCCGATCGCCGGCCGGACCATCGGCTGGCTGTACTGGGTGCAGGTCGTCATCGTGGTGGCCGCGGAAGCGACCGCGGCGGCGGCGATCACCGCCGCCTCCATACCGGCAGTGCCGCAATGGGTGGCGGCCCTGGCGTACATGAGCGTGCTGACCGCCGTGAACCTGGCGGGCGTCTCCCGCTTCGGCGAGTTCGAATTCTGGTTCGCCGCACTGAAGATCGTCGCCATCGTCGCGTTCCTGGGGGTCGGCTGCGCGATGATCCTCGGCGGGATCCCGAGCTTCGACCCGCCCGGACTGTCGAATCTCACCGGCCACGGCGGGTTCGCCCCCAACGGTGTCACCGGCATCGCGGCCGGGCTGCTGATCGTCGTGTTCGCGTTCGGCGGCACCGAGGTGCTGGCCATCGCCGCCGCGGAGACGTCGGAACCGAAGCGCAACGTGAGCCGGGCGGTGCGGTCCATCGTGTGGCGGATCCTGGTGTTCTACGTCGGTTCCGTGCTGATCATGGTGACGGTGCTGCCGTGGACCACCGGCGAACTCGCGACGGGCCCGTTCGTTGCCGTCCTCAACGCCGCGCACGTGCCCGGCGCCGGCGCCGTGATGACGGTCGTCGTGGTCATCGCACTGCTGTCCTCGCTGAACGCCATGCTGTTCAGCGGTTCCCGGATGATCTACTCGCTGTCCGAGCGCGGCGCCGCGGCGAAGGTGTTCGGCCGGGTGTCGGGCAACGGCGTTCCCCGGGTGGCGGTGCTGGCGTCGGTGGCGTTCGGTTTCGTCACCGTCGTGCTCAACTACCTGGCCCCCGATCGTGTTCTCCCGCTGCTGCTCAACGCGGTCGGGTCGACGATCCTGGTGTTGTGGACGTTCGTCACCGTGTCGCAGATCGTGTTGCGGCGGCGCGCCGAGAGGTCGGGGCGGACGGATCTGCCGCTGAAGATGTGGGGTTTCCCGTATCTGTCGTACGTTGCCCTCGCGCTGCTCGCCGCGGTCGCGGTGCTGGCGTTGTTCGACGACGCCGCACGCAACCAGCTGTTCGCGACGCTCACGTTCACGTGTGCGATCACCCTGGCGTGCTGGGTGCTCGGACGCAGGCAGCGCGCCGCGGCCGCCGACGACGCGCCGGAGAAGACACCCGAGGCCGTCGGCTGACCGGGTACCGCCGCGTGTCACGGACGTCGAGGGGTCGTCCGTGAGCCGCGGCGGTCTCCCGCTCAGCGGACACATTCCGATCGTCGCACGACCCCCTGCCCTACCGTCGACTGCACGCGACGAAGGGGCAGGACATGAGCACACCACCAGACGTTTTCGCTCCGGCCACCCTCGGTCCCCTCACGTTGCGCAATCGGGTCATCAAGTCGGCCACGTTCGAGGGCCGCACGCCCGACGCCCTGGTGACCGACGACCTGATCGAGTTCCACCGCCGACCCGCGGCGGGCGGGGTCGGAATGTCGACGGTGGCCTACTGCGCCGTGGCACCGGAGGGTCGCACCGAACGTGGGCAGTTGTGGATGCGACCCGACGCGGTGCCGGGGCTGCGCAGGCTCACCGACGTCATCCACGCCGAGGGTGCGGCCGCGAGCGCCCAGCTCGGTCACGCCGGACCCGTCGCGAACGAGAAGTCCACCGGATTGCCCGCGCTCGCGCCGTCGCGATCCTTCAACCCGCTGAGCATGCGGATGATCCGCAGCGCCACCGCCGCCGACATCGCCAGGATCACCGCCGCCCACGGCACCGCGGCCCGGCTCGCGGTCGAGTCCGGCTTCGACGCGGTCGAGATCCACTTCGGCCACAACTATTTCGCCAGCTCGTTTCTCAGCCCGAAGCTGAACCGTCGCACCGATTCCTACGGCGGATCGCTCGAGAACCGGGCTCGGGTGGTGCGGGACGTCGCCCGCACCGTGCGCGACGCCGTCGGCGGCCGGGTCGCGATCCTCGCCAAACTCAACATGGACGACGGCGTGCCCGGCGGATTCTGGCTCGACGAGGCCATCCAGGTGGCCCGCCTGCTGGAGCACGACGGCAGTGTCGACGCACTCGAACTCACCATGGGCAGTTCACTTCTCAATCCCATGTACCTGTTCAAGGGTGACGCGCCGGTCCGCGAGTTCGCTGCCGCCATGCCGCAACCGGTCCGCCTCGGAGTCCAGCTCGTGGGGAAGTCGATGATCCACGCCTACCCCTACCGCGACCTGTTCATGCTCGAGCACGCGCGCCAGATCCGTGCGGCGGTGACCTTGCCGCTCGTCCTGCTCGGCGGCGTCACCGACCGGGCGGGCATGGACACCGCCATGGCCGAGGGCTTCGAATTCGTCGCCATGGCCCGGGCGCTGCTGCGCGAACCCGACCTGGTGAACCGCATCCGGTCCGAACCCCGCACCCAGTCGCTGTGCATCCACTGCAACAAATGCATGCCCACCATCTTCAGCGGCGCCCGCTGCGTGCTCGTCGAATAGTCGGCG
>JBCEBZ010000109.1:0-6091 GCA_039206675.1 Rhodococcus sp. (in: high G+C Gram-positive bacteria)
CCGCGGCGATGCAATTTTGCACATCCCCTGTGCAGGTTCGGTGATTCCGCGATCCTCCCCGCGCGGGCACACTCGAAACCGATCCCGGCGGACGGCGACGCACAGCGGCCCGCTTCCCCGGATTCACCACGACCTGTTGTTCGGATCGATGCCCCGGGTGGGCTTCCTCCTCGGCCCGTGTGTGGAACGTCGGCAACCACAAGGAGTACAGATGAGCAAGATCGCTTTCCTCGGGCTCGGAAACATGGGCCTGGGTATGGCCACGAATCTGACGCGAGCCGGCCACACGGTCGTCGGATTCGATCCCTCCCCGGCAGCAGCGGAGAAGGCTCGAGCACACGGAATCGCCTCCGCTGACAGTGTTGTCGACGCCGCCGAGAATGCCGACGTGATCATCACGATGTTGCCCAGCGGCAAGCACGTGCTCGACGTCTACGCCGACGTGGTTCCGGCTGCACTGCGGGGAACCCTGTTCCTCGACTGCTCGACGATCGATGTCGCCGACGCGCGGGCCGCCGCCGAACTCGCCGTCGCCGCAGGCCACAGCGCCGTGGACGCCCCCGTATCCGGCGGCACCGTCGGTGCCGACGGCGGAACCCTCACGTTCATGGTCGGTGGTCCGGCCGACGCGGTGGACCGGGCCGCCACGTTCCTCGATGCCATGGGATCCCGCATCGTCCGATGCGGCGACGCCGGAGCCGGTCAGGCGGCGAAGATCTGCAACAACATGATCCTGGGAATCTCCATGATCGCCGTCAGCGAGGCTTTCGCGCTGGGCGCCAAGCTCGGCCTGACCGATCAGGCACTGTTCGACGTCTCGTCGACCGCGTCCGGCCAGTGCTGGGCGCTGACGACCAACTGCCCGGTTCCCGGTCCCGTTCCGACCAGCCCCGCCAACCGCGACTACGCCGGCGGATTCGGGAGTGCGTTGATGCTCAAGGACCTTCGACTCGCGCAGGCCGCCGCAACCGACAACGGGGTGGACACCTCGCTCGGACGGCGCGCAACCGAACTGTACGAACAGTTCGTCGCTCAAGACGGCCCGGGCCGTGACTTCTCCGCGATCGTGACGGCGATCCGTTCCGGCGCTTTCGACGCGCAGGCGTAACCGTGCGCATCATTCTGACCGGCCCGCCGGGAGCGGGTAAAGGAACTCAGGCGCAGTCGCTTTCGTCGAAGCTGCAGCTCCCCCACATCTCGACCGGCGATCTGTTCCGTAGCCACATCGCGCAGGGCACGGAACTGGGCCGGCGTGCGAAGTCGTTCCTCGATGCGGGCGAACTGGTCCCGGACGAGGTCACCATCGGGATGGTGGCGGAACGGCTCGCTGCCGACGACGCGTCCGCCGGCTTCATTCTGGACGGCTTCCCCCGCACCGTGGCTCAGGCAATCGCTCTCGACGAATTCCTGGGCGAGCAGCTGATCCAGATCAACGCCGTTCTGGATTTTTCGATAGCGGACGACGCCGTCGTCGGGCGGATGCTGGCCCGCGGACGCGCCGACGACACCGAGGACGTCATTCGTCGGCGTCTGCACGTCTATCACGACGAGACCCGCCCGCTACTCGATTACTACTCGGCACTGCTGGTCTCGGTCGATGCGGACGGTGAGGTCGACGACATCTACGCCCGCGCGATCGGCGCGCTGTCCGAGCGCGTCGCGTCCACTCCCTAGCACCTTTTCGCCCGTACCCCTGTTGCTGTCGTCCTCGCTGCACTCGCAGCAGAGCTATCCGTATGTCAAGGAGATTCCGACATGACCTCCACACAGCCCACACTCGCCGATCTCGAGATTCCCGAGGCGCGCGACTACCCCATGTTCGTCGACGGCGCGTGGGTGGAAGCCCGCTCCGGCGAATGGACGAACGTGACCACCCCGGTCCTGCGTGAGCATGTGATCGGCCGTGTCCCGTCGTCGAGCACCGAGGATGTCGACCGGGCGGTCCGCGCGGCGAACAAGGCGTTCCCGCAGTGGCGGTCCCAGCACTTCACCGCACGAGCCCGGATCCTGGCGCAGATCGCCGACGCCATCGACGCCCGCTCCGAGGAGCTGGCACGGCTCACCGCCCTCGACACCGGCAACGCGCTGCGCACCCAGGCCCGCCCCGAGGTCGCGACCCTGGCGAACCTGTTCCGCTACTTCTCCGGCGTCGCCGGCGAGATCAAGGGCACCGTGCTGCCCGCCGGCGACGACCAGCTGCAGTACTCCCGGCAGGAGCCGCTCGGCGTCATCGGCGCCATCCTGCCGTGGAACTCCCCGCTGATGATCGCCGGTTTCAAGATCCCCGCGGCCCTCGTCGCCGGCAACACCGTCGTCGTCAAGGCCGCCGAGGCCGCACCGCTCAGCGTCCTGCTGCTCGCCGAGATCTGCGCCGAATACCTGCCCGCCGGTGTCCTCAACGTCATCACCGGATCCGGCAGGGTGGCCGGTGAGGCGCTCGTCCAGCACCCGGACGTCCACAAGGTCTCGTTCACCGGTTCCACCGAGGTCGGCCGCCACGTCGCCCGCGAAGCCGGTGGTCGCCTGGCCCACGTCTCCCTCGAACTCGGCGGCAAGAACCCCTCCATCGTCTTCCCCGACGTCGACGTCGACGACGACTTCATCAACCAGCTGCTGCTCTCGACCCGGGTGCACCGGCAGGGCCAGAGCTGCACCGCCGGCTCCCGCCTGTTCCTGCACCAGGACATCTACGACCAGGTCCTCGACCGACTCGTCACCACCCTCGCGGGCCTGAAAGTCGGTAACCCGCTGGACGAGTCGACGGACATGGGCGCGATCATCAACGACAAGCAGTTCGCGTCGGTGAACGGGTTCCTCGAGGACGGCCTGAGCTCGAAGAAGGTCTCCACCGTCCTCGACGGCTCCCCCGACACGATCGGCAACACCGACGGCTACTACATGGGCCCGACCGTGTTCTCCGGCGCCGACAACACCTGGCGACTGTCGCGGGAAGAGATCTTCGGACCCGCCCTGGTCGCGATCCCGTGGAACGACCACGCCGACGTCGTCGCGATGGCCAACGACTCGCACTACGGTCTGGCCGCGTACGTGTGGACGCACAACCTCGACCTGGCCCTGTCCACGGCTCACGCCCTCGAAACCGGGTGGGTGCAGGTCAACCAGGGTGGCGGCCAGATGGTCGGCCAGTCCTACGGCGGATACAAGCAGAGCGGCCTCGGCCGCGAGGTGTCCCTCGAGGGCATGATCGCCGGATTCACCCAGACCAAGCAGGTCAACGTGCGCCTGCGCACACTCTGAGGAGGGAACGCATCATGACTGTCGGACCTCTGAACGACATCCTCGTGCTCGACCTCTCCCGGGCGCTGGCCGGGCCGATCGCCGCGATGATGCTCGGCGACCTCGGCGCCCGCGTGATCAAGGTCGAAGCCCCGGGCACCGGCGACGACTCCCGCACCTGGGGACCGCCGTTCGTCGGGCCGCAGGACGACCCGCAGTCGTCGTACTTCATGTCGGCGAACCGGAACAAGGAATCGATCGTGCTCGATCTGAAATCCGAGCACGGCAAGGACGCGCTGCGTCGCCTGATCCGGCAGGCGGACGTGCTGATCGAGAACCTCCGGCCGGGCGCCTTCGATCGCCTCGGCTTTTCACCGGAGGTGCTCGAAGAGCTCAACTCGCGGCTGATCACGTTGTCGATCACCGGCTTCGGGCACGACGGTCCGGAGGGATCCCGCCCGGGCTACGACCAGATCGCCCAGGGCGAGGCCGGACTCATGTCGGTGACCGGCGATCCCAGCGGGGAACCGACGCGGATCGGAGTGCCGATGGCGGATGTCCTCGCCGGTGTCCACGGCACCGCCGGGGTGTCGGCGGCACTGGCCGCCCGGGAGAAGACCGGCAAGGGCATGGTCGTCCGGACGTCGCTGCTGGCCGCGGCGGTCAGCGCGCACACCTTCCAGGGCACGAAGTGGACCGTCGGCGGTCAGGTCGCGCAGCGGTCCGGCAACCACCATCCGCAGATCGCCCCGTACGGCAGTTTCCGCTGCGCGGACGGCTACGTGCAGATCGCGGTCGGCAGCGAGGCGATCTGGGCGAAGTTCGCGCCGGTGGCCGGTCTGTCGGCCACCGATCCGCGGTTCGCGGTCAACCGTGACCGGGTCGCGGCCCGGGATGCGCTGATCGCCGCCATCGAGGCCGACTTCGCCGGCCGTACTCGGGTCGATGTTCTCGCCGCGCTCGAGGCCGCGGGTGTTCCCGCGGGGTCGATCCGCACGATCGACGAGGTCTACGAGTGGGAGCAGACCCGCAGCCAGGGACTGCTGCTCGAGGTCGAGCACCCGGTGGTGGGACCTGTGCAGCTGCCGGGTCCGTCCTTGCGGATGGAAACGGCAGGCGGCGAGTCGCTGGTGCGCGCCGAGCACGCCGCACCACCGGTGCTCGGGCAGCACACCGAGCAGATCCTGGACTGGCTCGACTCGGTGGACGCCGCCGATCCGCTCGGCACCAGGGTGCCCGCGCAGGCGTGACGCCGAGCGGCGGAGCTACCTGGCGGGGACCAGTTCCTCTCGACGAATGAGGGCCTCTTCCTGGATCGCTTGCCGGACAGCCTGTACCGCAGGATTGGTCAGGCTTTCGCGGCGGGCGGCCAGGGAGAAGGCGAGCCGGACGTCGACGACATCGGGCAGGATCCTGCGCAGATCGGCGTGCTGGTCGGCCATGAACGCCGGCAGCAGCCCGATGCCGCCGCCGGACCGGGTGGCAGCAACGTGAGCGAAGATGTTGGTGGACATGAACTTTGCCGCGACACCGGGCAGATGCCGGCTCAGGTCGAGATCCCCGACCTGCAGCAGGGAGTCGACGAAGAAGACCAGCGGGTGCGCCGTCAGCTCCTCGATGCTGCCGGGTTCACCGTGGTCGCGGAAATACTGTTCGCTGCCGTACAACCCGAGCGAGTACTGACACACGCGTTCGGAGACCAGCCGACTGGTGATCGGTGTCCCCACCGCGACGGCCAGGTCGAACCCCGATTGATAGAGGTTGAGTTGCCTTGTATCCGTGATCAATTCGACGACGAGATGCGGATGGTTCATTCTCAGCTTGGCCAGCGCCGGAGCGACGAACAACGAGCCGAATCCGTCCGGGGCGGTGATCCGGACCGTCCCGCGCAGCGGATTCTCGCTGATGCCGAGGACCACGTCGGCAGCCTCCTGAACGGCTTCCTCGATCAGTTGCGCCTTCTCCGCGATCGATCGGCCGACATCGGTCAACTCCCACCCGTCGGCACTGCGCTGCAGCAGACGGACGCCGAGGACCTTCTCGAGCGCGCGCACTCGCCTCGAGACGGTGGTGTGATCGACACCCAGGTCCATCGCCGCGGATTGGCGGCGACCGGTTCGCGCCACGGCAAGCAGATACCGCAGATCATCCGAGCGAATATTGCGCACGTCGATCACGGCCGGCCTCCCGCCAGGTCGGCGGCCGCGGCCGATGCCCGCCGGGTTGCGGTGACCAACTCTTGCAGACCCTCGTGGAGACGGTGCATGTCCTGCGGATCTGCGAGTGCAACGCCATCGAGGGCCCGGCTCGCCGAGGCCCCCACCTCACGCCCCTTGTCGGTGATCGTGACGAGGGTCGAGCGACGATCGGAGCGATTGATCGCCCGCACGCACAGCCCGGCATCTTCGAGCCCGTCGACGAGCGTTCCGATGGTGGTCGGGTGCCGGTCCAGGGCACGGACGATGCGCACCATGGGCAGTGGGCCGTTTGCGGCGACCATCATCGCCAGGACCTCGTACCGGGCGAAGGACAGTCCGAGTGGGCGCAACGTGGAGTTGAGGTGATGGGTGATCAGCTTCTGCGTCTGCAGGACGGCGGCGATCAGCGCCGTGGCCGGCGCGACGGAATCGGCGCCGGACGCCGGGTGGGGTGGTTGCGTAGTGGCCACCGGTAGCCTCCTCGTGGTTCGGAATCGGGCATCCAATGAACGACCACTTTCGGGTCACATCCCACTGGCAATTTACATGGATATCCAACTATAGTACTTCCAACTACCCGAACCTGAAAGGGTCGATTGATATGTTCACCTTGACCGATGACGAGCGGGCGATCAGTGACACGGCCCGTGATTTCG
>JBCEBZ010000110.1:0-23353 GCA_039206675.1 Rhodococcus sp. (in: high G+C Gram-positive bacteria)
GGTGCCGTGAAGCCGTTGCGGTAGTCGCGTTCGCGATGGCCGATCGCTCGGCAATCGAGGTTGACCAGCAGGGCCTCGTATCCCGCGTTCGCCGTTCGGTCGAGCATCGCCTGCAGCATGCCCTTGTCCGCCATCGGTTCGATGTTGAACCAGCGACGAAGGCCCGGGGTCTGCGCGCTGACCAGTTCCATCGGCGTCGTACTCAGGTGCGCCAGACCGTACGGGACGTTCGCGGCGAGAGCGGCGCGCGCCGCACCGAGTTCGCCCTCCGGGTGAAAGAGTCGTGTTCCTCCGGTGGGAGAGAGCATCAACGGCATGGCTACGGGCTTGCCCAGCAGAGTCGACGCCAAGTCGAGGTTTTCCACCGCACCCCACCGCGGGACGAAGGACCAGTCGTCGAACGAGGCACGATTTCGGCGGACCGATGCCTCGTCTTCCCCGCCGCCCTCGATGTAGTCGAGGATGCTCAGCGGCAGACGTGCGGCGGCCATCTTGCGGACGTCTTCGATGCTGTGGCTTCGCCGTGCGAGCCGTTGTGACACGGACCGAGCGGGGCCCTCGACATTCACTAACGACCTGATATCTCTGAGTTTCATCGGGGCTCCTCGAAGTGGTGCTGACAACCCGGTGCGTCGGGTGAACCAATAGTGATCCAGACCTCACCCGGTTGATATGGAGATGTTTCCAAGCTCGGACGAGAAGCTTGTAAGATTTTCCAATGGCCGCGGCAGAGGAGTTGACGAGACACGGCGACGCGCTCCCCGAGCCGATCGCGCTGTCGGCTTGGACCGACCTCGTGCACGAAGATCTTGTGCACACCAATCCGACCGCCGAGAACCTCCGCCGCCCCGTCGCCGACGTGCAGCTCTACGACGCATTCGACGACCACGCAAACGTCAAGAACGCAATCGTCCTCGCGATGGGGGTGTCCTGCGGATCGGCCGGATTCGAGCGAGCACTCGTCCACGCCGCCGACGGTGAGGCCGCCGCGGTGATCGTCAAAGCACGAGGAACGCCGATCGGGGATCTGCGGGCCGCGTCCAGCCGTCACGACGTTCCCGTGCTCGTCGTCGGAGACGACGCGGACTGGACACGGCTGATTGCGACGGCACGAACAGTGGTCGCGGGCGCTGCGGTCGATTCCGTATCGGGCGTGCGGTTGGGCGATCTGTTCGCCTTCGCCAACGCCGTCGCCTCGATAGCCAATGGAGCCACCAGCATCGTCGATCCCTCGGGCCGCATCCTCGGCTACTCCACGGTGCCGGGCCAGCCGATCGACGACCTACGGCGTGAGACGACTCTGACCCTGCAGGAGCGGACGCCCCCGGCACTCGACGCCGATTTCACGATGGTCTACGCCTCCACCGACGCACTGTTCGTGCAGTCGCCGAGCGGGATACGGGACCGGCTGGCACTGGCGGTCCGGGCGGGCGGGGAACTGCTCGGATCGATCTGGATCATCGATCCCGGAGGTGAGCGCCGCCAGCCTGCTCTCGATGCGCTCGACAGACTGGCGCCACTGGCCGGCCTGCACATGCTTCACGCCCGGTCCGCAGCCGACTTCACCGAACGCCGCAACGCCGATCTCATGCGGACGTTGATGGACGATCCGGCCCAAGCCTCTTTCGCCGCCGCACAACTCGGACTCGAGTTCACCGATGGTTTCGCCATTGCGGCCTTTGCCCTCGCCCACCCGAACGCCGGCAGCCTCGACGCCATGCGTGAGCAGCATCGACTACTTCAGCTCGTGACCGTCACGTGCAACGTCCAGTTCCGCAGTGCGTACAGCGCCCTGATCGACTCGGTCGTGTATGCGCTGCTGCCCTGCGCGGGCGAGTCTCCCCGGGCAGCCCACCGCCGGGTGATTCGTGACATCAGCTCCTATGCGACGACGATCAGCGCGCATCCCGTCGTCGCCGCGGTGGGCGGCGTCGCCGAGCGGATCGGCGAGCTACCCCGATCCCGGACCGAGGCGGTGCGGACACTGGAGTATCTGATGCACCAGCAGTCGGTCACGCGAGAACATCCGTCACTGCAACCCCCGGCAACGGCCGTGTTCGAAGACTACTGGACCGAGCTCAACCTACTGGAGATCGGCCAGTACATCGCGGAGAAGCATCTCGGCAAGTTCGACGTCGTGGATGCGATCCGGGATTACGACGCCGCCCATCAGACCGACTTCCTGATCACGCTGCGTGCGTACTTCGATTCGAACGCGAACGTGTCCAGAGCGGCAGACCGAATGCATGTACACGGCAATACGATTCGGTACCGGATCACGCGCCTCGCCGAGGAGTTCGGTATCGACTTCGACAATCCGACCACGCGCCTGTGGCTGTGGCTCCGGCTCGTTTCGACCGACCCCACGTGAGGACGGGCAGTGCCGCGGCCGCAAGTGCTGCGGCGAGAACGCTGCTCGCGGCGACGAGCAAGGCGAGGTGGTAGCCGTCGGACAGCAGTGGTGTCACGACGAGCGGGCCCGCGATCTGCCCGAGACTGTATCCGCTCGTCAGAATGGCGACCGCGCGCGGGACTTGGAGGTGAGCGCCGATCGCGAGCGACATCTGGCTGATGCCGAGGAAGGTTCCCCCGAACAGGAAGGCGGAGATCAGCGCGGGCCAGATGCCTCTGCCACCGCGGGCAGCGCGATGCCGACGGCCTGAATGACGAGGGCGACCACCAGCAGGATCGGAGGGGAAAATCGTCGGCCGAGCGACGCCCAGAGCGGACCGGACGGCAACGCCGCAAACCCGACGAGCATCCAAGCGCTACTACCGGCGAGGCTGCCCGCGGTCTGATCGATCGCCGCGACGAGGAACGTGCCGGCGATGATGTACCCGACACCCTCGAGAGAATAGCTGGCGAAGAGCGCACCGAACCGGCGGAACGCCCCGGCGCCGAACTTTCTGCCCTCGGCGCCGGTCTCGGTGGCCCCGGGTGGCGGTGCGAGCGTCCACGCAGCCAGAGTGCAGACCACGGTCAGCAACGCCGCCGCCCACCACACCGAACCCCACGTACTCATCGACCGCAGGATGAGGACGACGAGCCCGGACAGCGCGATACCCGCCCCGATTCCGCCGAACGCCCAACCCGACAGGTGCGCCGCGTGCCCCCGCAGAGAGGAATGCATGGCACTGACGGCGATGACGAAGACCATCGCACTGGTCACACCCGCAATGAATCGCAAAACACCCCAGCATGTTTCGCTGGACGTCAGCGGCATCAGCGCCAACGTGGCGGCCAGGGCGAGCATCGAGACACGCATGGCCACCGCCGAGCGCACCACTGCGGGGAGAACGATTCCGGCCAGCGCCCCGACGAGATAGCCGGAATAGTTGGCCGTCGCCAGAGCGGCGCCCACCGACGGGGTCAATCCTGCCTGGGCCTCCATCAGCGGGAGAACCGGGGTGTAGACGAAGCGCCCGATCCCCATGCCGGCCGCCAGTGCAGCGCCCACCTGGCCGACCGTGAGCCACGGCGAGGTCGGTGCTCCGAATGTGAGTCGCTCGTCGGCGCTCCTGATTGCGTTCATGCCTTCTCTTCCAGGGACGTTCAGACATCGGGCTCGCCGCCGAACCTAGCGAGCGACGGATGTCAGCGACGCCGGGCGGCTGGACTCGTAGGTGTGGAACAGGAACCGTGACAGAGCCGGTGTCGTCGTCGAACCCTTGCGGCGGATGAAGAGCGTCTCCGCCCGCGAGTCGGCCGGCGCGAGGTGATGCACTTTCAGGGACGACGCCAACGGCGACGCGGTCACCACCCCCAGGGGCAGCAGGGTCACACCCATTCCCGCGGCCACGCACCCGAGGATGCCCTCGAGGCTTCCGAATTCGAGGACGTCCGGGCCCGGCAGACCGTGCCGCTCGAAGAGCCGCTCGAGTCGGGCGCGGTAGGCGCATCCTGCACGGAGGACGAGGACCTTGTTCCGCCGTCCGTCGGCAGGCACCGAACCCAGATCCGCGATGCGGACGCCGCTCACCAGCACCAATTGCTCGATGAACACCTGCTCGGAGACCAGGTCCGGATGCCGCACCGGTCCGCAGACGAACGCCCCGTCGAGTCGATGCTCGAGCACCTGGGTGGTGAGGGCGTCGGTCGTGTCGGTCGTCAGGGTGAAGTCGACGCGGGGGCATTCCTCGCTGAAGGCGGCCAGCACCCCGGGCAGCCGCAACCCCGCGGTGGTCTCCATGGAGCCGATCGCGAGCCTTCCCGAAGGATCTCGATCGTCGCCGACGACCTGCGTCACTTCGCGTACGAGCCGAGTGATGCGTTCGGCGTACGGCACCAGACGTTCGCCGGGGTTCGTCAGCGTCACTCCCCGCGCGTGGCGGCGAAACAGTTCCACTCCGAGTTCGTCCTCGAGCGCCCGGATCCGTGAGCTGATGTTCGACTGAACTGTCAGAAGTTCTTTCGAAGCCCGGGAGATTCCCCCGGCGCGGGCGACGGCCAGGAAGAAACTCAGGTCGCCGATGTCCACGAGAATTCCCGTGCTGCTCTCCACAGGCCCCGGACGATCTCGTCGGCGGGGCCAGACCGGGCGCTGCGATACCCGGCGCCGGCCCACAGAGCGAGCCCGTGCGGGTCGCCGGCGGCGCCTGCCGCGGCGCGCAGCCCGCTCGTCAACAGGTGTACCTGCGGATATGCCGTCACCGCGTACGCATCGAAGTCTCTGATGAAGTCGTTGACCAGACCGCGGGCGGGACGACCCGAGAACGCGCGAGTGACTATGGTGTCGGTGAACCGGTCGTCGTGCAGGGCGGCGCGGTGAGCGGGTTTGGTCCCTGCCTCGTCGGCGCCCAGGAGAGCGGTTCCGATCTGGACTGCAGCCGCACCGGCCGCGAGAGCCGCAGCGACGTCTTCTCCGGTCGCGATCCCGCCCGCCGCAATGATGGGAAGGTCGACGGCAGAGCGGGCCGCCTCGACCAGGTCCCGGGTCGAACGTGGGTCCGGTTCCGCGTCCGGGTCGAGCGTCGCCCGATGCCCGCCTGCGTCGACTCCTTGCAGACATATCGCGTCGACGCCCCGCTCCGCGGCCGACCGTGCCTCGTCGACATCCGACACCGTGGCCACGACAGCAGTACCGGCAGCGTGCAACCGATCGACGACGTCGCGTGGCGGAAGGCCGAACGTGAAGGACACCACGGGAACCTCGAGCTCGAGCGCGAGGCCGACCTTGCCGTCGAAGGCGTCGTCGTCGTGGTCGACGACCTCGGGCAGCACCACGTTCCGGCGTTCGGCGAGCGGCTGCAACCGCTCCCGGTAGGCCTCCACGGCCGCGCGGTCGGCCAGGGGACGGCCCGGGACGAAGAGATTGAGACCGAACGGTGCGTCCGTCAGAGCGCGAACCGCGTCGACCTCACGGCGAACGGCGTCGACGCTCTTGTACCCGGCCGCAAGGAAACCGAGGCCGCCGGCGGACGACACCGCGGCAGCGAGTTCGGGGGTGCTCGGCCCTCCCGCCATGGGTGCCCCGACGATGGGAATTCGGAGGTCTTCCGCGAAATCGAACACCAGCATCCTTTCGATCGATGGGTGCGTGAGGACGAGGTTCACGCCCTCTTCACGCTTCCGTTCCCCATCGTGCACCGCCGCATCGGCGAGCGGAAATGCCGTTTCGGCTGGATCTATGCTTGGCAGTTATGACCATCGAACTGCGGCACCTCCGGGCGGTCGTGGCGGTCGCCGAAGCGGGCTCCTTCACCGCCGCGGCGACCGCGCTGCACATCACGCAGCCGGCGCTCACCCGAACGGTGCAGCAACTCGAAACCTCACTCGGCGTGCGGTTGTTCGACCGGACCTCGCGCGTGCTCGCCCTCACCGAGGACGGCGCCGGGTTCGTCGAGAAGGTGCGCGTCATTCTCGGTGATCTCGATTCCGCGGTCGCGCTGTACACCACCCGATCCCTCGCCCTCGGCTTCAGTTGGCTGCTCCCCGATCCGTGGGCGCAGCAGGTGATCGACGACGTCGAGAAGAACTCTCGCGCCACCGTGGTTCCGCGTCGCTGCGACGACCCGATCGCCGCACTGAACAACGCCACCGTGGACGCCGCCGTCGTCCGCCGGGATGTCCCGGGCGACGAGTTCGCGGCGCATCCGCTGTTCGAGGAGCAGCGGATCGCGGCGGTCTCGGCCGCCTCGCCACTCGCGAGCCGCGAGTCCATCGACTGGGCCGAGTTCGAAACACTTCCTCTTGTCGTCAACACCCTCAGCGGAACCACATCCGAGGATCTGTGGCCGAACCACGACGGACCGGTGGTGACGTGCTCGAACTTCGACGAGTGGCTCGAATTGATCGCAGCCGATCGCGGTGTGGGCACGGTTCCGGAAGTCGCCCGGAGGCGTGTGACCCACCGCAATGTCCGGTTCATCCCGCTGGTCGGTGCTCCGCCCGCGGTCGTGAGGTTCGTGTACCGCCGCAACCGGGTAACGCCGCTGCTGCGGGTGTTGCGAGACGCCGCGATCCGCAACTCTCCCCCGCCCGGCGGCGCCACCGTTCGTCAACCCCGCTGACCGTCACTGCCGCCACGAAGCTGCGCGATCTCCCGTTCCAGTGCGGCATTGCGGGATTTCAGGGCGTCGACTTCGTTCTGCAGTGCCTTCCGGGCCAGCGCGAGCGATTCCCTCATTCGGGCCTCGCCGTACTTCGGGGGAATGTTCTTCGTGCAGTTGCGGTCCAGCGCCTCGACGTGGACGACGAGCGCGCGGTCACAGCCGGCCGCGCCGACCCCGCCGGGGGTGGTGAGGATCCTATCGACGAGATCCGGATCGTCCGCACGCTCGACGACCTCGGCTCGTCCGTACACCTTGACTCTGGTGCGGGTGGGGTAGTCGATGAAGAAGAGGGCCGCTGCGTCGTTCTCGTCGAGGTTGCCGATCGTGACGAATTGCTGATTCCCCGGATAGTCCGCGAGCGCAATCGTCGAGGAGTTCAGTACGTGCACGAAGCCGGGCGGGCCGCCCCGGTGCTGGATGTAGGGCCACCCGGAGGGCGTCACCGTCGCGATGAAGAACGAGTCGGTGGACCGGATCAGTGCGGTCACGCGCGTGTCCAGTTCGTCGGGCCTGCCGACGTTGTCGCCCTGCGCTCGCTTCCGCCCGTACCAGTGGATGCTTCCCGTCGCCTTCTGCCGCTCGGCGACCGGGGCGGTGAACGCGATCGCGCCGTACCGGGACGGGCCGGTCACGACGTCGCGGCTTCCGGAGCGGGAACGGACCCGCTCGGCTGTTCCGCTGTGGCCGAAATCGTTTCGGCCGAGTACTCGGAGTCGATTTGTTTCCACGCGCGCCGCACGATCGGACTGTCCACTCCGCGTCGCAGGGTCAGCACGAACACCAGTGCCGTGATCGCGGTGACCGCGATGGGATAGATCAGTCCGGCGAGCACGTTGCCGGTCGCGGTGTTGAGCGACAACGCCACCAGAGGCGTGAAGCCACCGAACACGCCGGTCCCGAGGTGGTAGGCCAGGGACAGTCCGGTGTAACGGATCTGCGGTGGGAACAACTCGGACAGGAACGCCGCCGTGGGACCGTAGATCATGGTGACGAAGATGACCTGGACAGTCAGCGCCAGCACCATCTGGAATTGGTCGCCGTGGACGGCCGCGTGTCGTATCCACGCGAACAGCGGAACGTACCCGGCTGCCGAAAAGACCAGTCCGCACAGGATGATTCGGGTCCGTCCATGCCTGTCGGACAGCTTTCCGAAGATGACGAAGAACGGTGTCGCGATGACCAGTGCGATTCCGACGGAGACATTGGCGGTGAGGAAGTCGATCTTCAGGATCGTCTGCAGGAAGTACAGCGTGTAGAACTGGCTCGTGTACCAGGCGACTCCCAGACCCGCCGTGACCCCGAAGAGCACCACGAGCAGCAACGCGAACGCCGGCTTGTGCGCGACGGCGTCCCTGATCGGGGAACGCGAGAGGTTCCCACTCTGTCGCATCTCCTCGAACACCGGCGACTCGTGCATCTTCATGCGGATCTTCAGCGAGAACAGCACGAGGACCGCGGACAGAAGGAACGGGATCCGCCATCCCCACGAATTGAATGCCTCCTCGCCCAGCCCCACCCGGCAGAGCACGATGACGCCGATCGACAGGAGCAGACCTCCGGTCGCGGTGGTTTGCAGAATACTCGTCAGGGCTCCGCGTTTCTCCGCCGGCGAGTTCTCCGCGATGTAGACGACGGCGCCCCCGTACTCTCCCCCGATCGCGAGTCCCTGCAGCAACCGCAGCGTCACCAGCAGTATCGGCGCCAGGATTCCGATGTGGTCGTACGTGGGCATCAATCCGAGCATCGTGGTGGCGCCGCCCATGAGGAGCAGCGTCGTCATGAACGTCTTCTTACGCCCGATCCGGTCCCCCATCCGGCCGAACACGACGGCGCCGACGGGGCGCACGACGAATCCCGTGCCGAAGGCCGCGATCGTGACGAGAAGTGCTGCGGTTCCGTTTCCTTCGGGGAAGAACATCCCGGAGAACACGACGGCGAGACTGCCGTAGATGTAGAAGTCGTACCATTCGATCAACGTTCCGACGCTGGACGCGGCGATGATCTTGCGAAGACTGCTCTTCGCGACACCGCTGCCGGGAACGGGTGGTGAGACGGACTGGCTGGGCATGGGGAATCCTTCTGGAGGGGCACGCGGAATGGGGTGTGCGAGGTCGCACCGATCGAGGACTAGGAGCCGATCGCTGCCAGGTCGCGGGAACTGCGGCCGAGGATGGCGGCGGCGGTGCCGACCATGTCGTCCATGATCGACGCGACGGTGTCGACGCGATCGATCTGGCCGATGACCTCTCCGACGATCAGATTCGCGACGTCGTAGTTCTCGGCCTTCACCGCGGCCAGGAACTGCTCCTGCTTCTCCCGGAGTGCGTCCCGCAGGCCCGGTTCGTCGCCGTGCCATCGCCGGATGAATCCGTTGTGCAGAACGCGCCCCGTGTACCGAGTCGGCCAGGGCTTTTCGCGCACGATGTCGAAGGCGCTCTGCCTGATCGTGTCGTCCCCGCCCGCCCGCAGCGCGCGGTGCTGCGCCGCACGCGGAATCGCCGCCTCCTCGGCCGCCCAGAACCTGGTCCCGACGAGGGCGCCGTCGGCTCCGAGCGCGAGCGCGGCAGCCAGGCCCCGGCCGTCGCCGATTCCGCCGGCCGCCAGCAGCATCACCTCCGGCGCCTGCCGCCGAAGGAAATCGGCGATCTCGGGAACCAGGGTGAACGTCGAACGGGCCCCCGTTCCGTGGCCGCCCGCCTCTCCGCCCTGAGCAGCGACGACGCTCGCACCCACCTCGACCGCTCGGCGCGCTTGGTCGAGATCGTGCACCTGGCAGATCAGTGGGATTCCCGCGGCACGAATAGCAGGCGCATGCGGCGCCGGGTCGGCGAAGGAGAGGAAGATCGCCGCGGGCCGGTGGCCGATGGTTGTCTCGAGGAGCCGCGGTTGCTGCGCCATGGACCACGTGATGAAGCCACAGCCGACCGCTTCGGTGGTCACGTGGCCGAACTGATCGTGCAACCAGGCCTCGTCGCCGTATCCGCCGCCGATCAATCCCAGCCCACCTGCCTCGGCCACCGCAGAAGCCAATCGCCAATCGGAGACGTAATCCATCGGGGCAAGGACAATGGGGTGCTCGATACCGAATTTCTCGGTGAAACGGTTCTGCAGGCTCACGCTGGACTCCTCCACGATTTCTCCGACGTGCCGCAGTGGTTTGCACGTGCTGCACGTCACACCGGATGGCTATGCGACAACGCTAGAACCGGGCGGAACAGGGGTCCAACAGTTTGTACCGAACCCTGCGTTCTCCGGAACAGAACGCTCACACCATCAGAACGCTCCCGTGAAACACGCTGTCCTGCAATGAAGTATCCCGAAATAGTTCCGCCCGGAATCACGCCACGTGCGCATCGCGCAGGTTCGCGGCCTCCTCGAGGAGGCCGGGGTCCACGGTCCCTTCGTGGACTGCACCGATCTCGGCAAGGATCGCGGCCCGGACCTGTTCGAGGCCGAGGTCCGGGTTCAGGTCCGTGAGCGACGCCGCCGTGCCCGGGTCGAAGTCCAACTCGAGGGCGGCGTTGACGTCGGCGAGCACCGCTCGCACGGGATCCGAATCGGACACCACGAGCTCGAAACCGAAGAGCCACGCGCCGGCGACTATTCGCTGCGCGGTCCCCGCCAACTTGACCCGGCCCTCGCCGTTGACAGTCCAGTCACCGGGGCAGTACTCGCCGGGGACCGGTCCGATGCGAGCATCGACGCCGAGGCTCCTCAGCACCGCGACGATCCTCGGGGTGATCCGCTCGAAGCGCGGGCGGGCGCCGATGATGCCCTCGGTGTCCCGGGAGAAGATCTCCACGACGAGGGTCTGCTCGTGGTAGGCCGCGGCCCGACCACCGGCCCCTCGGACGACGGGGGTGAATCCATGTCGCCGCGCCGCCGCCGCGGCCGCCGGAAACTGCGGTCGGATGGCGTCCAACCGCCCGAACGACAACGTCCGTGCGGGACTGTAGATCCGCACCAGCCCAGGGGCATTCGGATCTCGCCCCGTCCGGCGCAGCAGCGCCGACGCAAACGCCGCATCCATCACGGGATCATCCGGAAAATGCGTGGTCAGCAACCGCTCGATCGTCATGCTCGTCCCGTCACTCCGCTCCGCACTCACACGCCACACGTCGTCGCCGCACCCGGCACGTCACTACAGTGTCGCCGACGCCGCAGTCGTCCACACGACGATCGGGTTTCACGGATATCCCCGCGGGCGCACGGACCGTGGCCCTACCCTGGACACGCCGTAATGCACGCCCCCTGGACGCCTGCGCGCAGTGTGCAGGGCCAGCGCGCCGAGAGGTCGTCACGATGCTCCTCAGATCGAGTGTGGTCGCCTTGTCCTGTGCCGTTGCCGCGGCACTGTCCGCGTCACCTGCCCAGGCCACGCCGTCTTCGGGCGTGACCGCTCAGATTCTGTTCGAGACCACGGTTCCGGCGGCCGCCGGCAGTTCGGCGGGCACGGATCTGACGCTGCGGCGCATCGAGATCGCCCCCGGCGGCACGACGGGGTGGCACTATCACGACGGCCCGGTGTATGCGTTCGTCGAATCGGGGGTGCTGAGCCGCACACTGCAGGACTGCACGAAAGCGGTGACGACCGCCGGTCAGGCGATCACCGAGGACCACGGCAGCGATCACGTCCACGAGGGTTCCAATCTGGGTACGGAACCGCTGGTCCTGCTCGCGTTCTACACCGAACCGGAAGGCAAGCCGCTCTCCGAGGACGCGCCTGCGCCGGCCTGCTGACGGGCCGGCGGGGTCTTCATCGCGGGAGAGCGCCGATCCACGCGATCGCTCCCGCGACGTCCTCGACCGTTGCCGTCGCGGGCGGCAGCGGTGGACGGCGAATCATCAGCACCGGGATGCCGAGTGCACGGGCGGCGTCCAGTTTCGCGTCGGTCTGACCGCCGCCGCTGTTCTTGGTCACCAGAACGTCGATGCGGTGCTGACGCATCAGTGCGGTCTCGTCGGCCACCGCGAACGGCCCGCGGGCGAGGAGCAGGGTCGACTGCGGCGGCATCGCCACGTCGGGCGGATCGATCGCGCGGATCAGAAACCACAGTGCGTGCAGGTCTGCGAAACAGTCGACACCCTGCCTGCCGATGGTGAGGAAGATTCTCGTTCCCAGGCCGGGCAGCAGTTCGGCGGCGCCGGCAAGATCCGGGGCGGTGTGCCAGTGTTCGCCGGGACGCGGCGACCATTCGGGGCGCCGGAGCACGACGAGCGGTACCCCGCAACGGTGTGCGGCGTCGGCGGCGTTGCGCGTGATCTGCGCCGCGAACGGATGCGTCGCATCGACGACCGCGTCGACGGGATTCGCGCGCAACCACTCCGCGAGGCCGTCCGCTCCCCCGAACCCGCCGATCCGGACGTCGCCGACGGGCAGGCGCGGATCACGGACCCGGCCGGCGAGGGAAGACACGGCCTCGACACCCGGTACGTCGGCGAGCGCCGCGGCGAGCGCACGCGCCTCCCCGGTTCCGCCGAGGATCAGAATCCGTGCCACGCTCAGTGGGTGGTGCGCTCGCGGGTGGCGGAATACAGGTAGCTGTCCGGAAATCCTTCGGCAGCAAGCACTTTACCGACGATCACCACGGCCGTCTTCGTGACGCCCGCCGCCTTCACCTGATCGGCGATGGTGGCGAGGGTGCCGCGCAGCACGATCTCGTCGGGACGCGACGCGAACGCGACGACGGCGGCGGGACAGTCGCGGCCGTAGTTCTCGGTGAGTTCCTCCGCGATCTGATCGATCCGGTGCGCACCCAGGTGCACCACCATCGTGGCGCCGCTGCGGCCGAGGGAACGCAGGTCCTCACCCTCCGGCATCGCGGTGGACAGTGTGGACACCCGGGTCAGCACGATCGACTGCGAGACACCGGGAACGGTCAGTTCCCGACCCAGCGACGCCGCCGCCGCGGTGAACGCGGGCACCCCCGGCACCACCGTGTACGCGACCCCCGCGGATTCGAGCCTGCGAACCTGTTCGGCGACGGCACTGAAGATCGACGGGTCACCCGAATGCAGACGGGCGACGTCCTGACCGGCAGCGTCGGCCTCGATCAGCAGGGCGACGATCTCGTCGAGACTCAGACGCGCCGTGTCGATCACCCGCGCCCCGTCGGGGCATTCCGCCAGGAGTTCCTGCGGGACGAGGCTGCCCGCGTACAGGCAGACCGGGCTGGCCGCGATGATCCGCTGCGCGCGGACCGTGATCAGGTCGGCCGCGCCGGGACCTGCTCCGATGAAGTACACCGTCATGCCGCATCACCTTTCGACTGCTTCGTCACCGACCACTGCGCCACCGGCAGTTGCGGGCGCCACGCGGTGAACCCGCCGAGTGGCTCACCCCGGTACACCTGAAACTTGCGGAGCTGCCCACCGCATTGCGAGAACCATTGCAGCAGAAGCGCTTCCGATTCCGCCGTCACCGCGTTGGCCACCATCCGGCCCCCGACCCGAAGCCGGGACCAGCACTCGCCCAGCAGACCGTCCTGCGTGACGCCCCCGCCGACGAAGATCGCGTCCGGCACGGACGATGCGGGTGGTACGTCCTCGAACGCGGCGGGTGCGTCGCCGAACACGGCGAGGGACGGCACTCCGAGCGCCGACGCGTTCGCCTCGATCTGATCGGCCCGTGCCGTGCTGCGTTCGAAAGTCACTGCCCGGCAGCGCGGGTGGGTGCGCATCCATTCGATCGCGACGGTGCCGGACCCGCCGCCCACATCCCACAGCAACTCCCCCGCCGCGGGTGCGAGCGCGCACAGCGTGAGGGCGCGGATCTCGTGTTTGGTCATCTGCCCGTCACCGGTGAATGCGGCGTCGGGCAGTCCCGGCAGCCGGGTCAGCCGGACGGCGCCGGCCTCGGTGCGGCAGTCGATCGCGATCACGTTCAGCCGCGGTCCCGGCCCGTGCGACCACACCGACGCCGTTCCGTCGAGCCTCGACTCGCCGGGTCCGCCGAGTTCGCCGAGCACGGTGAGCCGCGACGGTCCGAACCCGCGTCCCGTCAGGAGTTCGGCCACGGCCGCGGGGGTGTGCTCGTCACGGCTCAGCACCAGCAGTCGCGTCCGATCGCCGAGTGCCGGCAGGAGCGAGTCCACCGGCCGGTTCACGAGACTGACCACCGGCGTCTCGTGCGCCGCCCAGCCGAGCCGGGCGCAGGCCAGGGTGGCGGAGGACGGGTGCGGGATCACCCGCACGCGGTCCGCGCCGAGAAGGTCGACGAGGGTGACACCGATGCCGTGGAACATCGGATCTCCGCTGGCCAGCACGCAGACCCGCCGGCCGTGGTGCTGCTCGAACAGGCCGGGCAGCGCCGGGACCAGCGGCGACGGCCACGCCACCCGCAGCGCGGGCGACCCGGGAATCAGGGCGAGCTGGCGCCCCGAACCCATCACGACGTCGGCGGCCTCGATCTCGCGTCGCGCAGACGACGACAGACCGTCCCATCCGTCGGCACCGATACCGACGACGACGATCGGGTCGGTCATCGCGGCATCCGACGCCAGATCGCCTGCGGCAGCAGGCGCATGACGAAGAACACCGGCCGCAGCCGTCCCGGCACCCACACTCGGCTCGCGCCGCGGCGCAGGCCCCGCACGACCGCGTCCGCGACCTGCGCCGGCGTACTCGACATCGGCGCGGGCGACATTCCCTCGGTCATCCGGCCGATCACGAAACCGGACCGGACGAGCAGGAGAGACACACCGCTGCCGTGGAGGGCGTCGCCGAGACCGGAGGCGAACCCGTCCAGGCCGGCCTTCGCCGACCCGTAGACGTAGTTGGCGCGGCGCACCCGCACACCCGCGACGGACGAGAACACCACGATGCGTCCCGACCGCTGTGCCCGGAGCAGGGTGGCCAGGTGGGTGAGCAGAGCGACCTGCGCGACGTAGTCGGTGTGCACCACGGCGACGGCGTGCCGGGCGTCCCGCTCGGCGCGCGCCTGGTCGCCCAGAATGCCGAACGCCAGCACCGCCACCGACAGCGGGCCGTGGGCGTCCACGACGGACCGCAGCAGCTTCTCGTGGGTGTCGAGGTCGTCGGCGTCGAACTCCACGCAGTCCACCGCGGACGCGCCTGCATCGAGCAGCGCCTGCCGCTCGGCGGCGAGTTCGGTGCTGCGGCGGGCGGCGAGGACGATCGTGCGGCCGGGCGCGAGCCGGGAGGCGATCTCGAGGCCGATCTCGCTGCGACCACCGAGCAGGAGTACCACCCCGTCGTCGGGCTTTCCGCTGTTCTTCTTCGATCCCAGGCTCACCCGTCCAGTGTCCTGGATTACCGTCGGGGGATGGACCGCACCCCCTCCACCCCGATCCGCCTGCCCGACGCGGCACTCGCCTTCCTCGGCGAATACCACCTCGGGACGCTCACCACGCTGCGCAAGAACGGCACCCCGCACGTCGTCGCCGTCGGCTTCACCTGGGATCAGGAGCACGGGCTGGCGCGGGTCATCACCAACGGCGCCTCGCAGAAGGCCCTCAACGCCGAACGGGGAGGGTACGGCGCGGTCAGCCAGGTGGACGGACCGCGCTGGATGACGCTCGAAGGTCCCGCACGGGTCCTCACCGACCCCGAATCCGTCGCCGACGCCGTGGCCCGCTACGCCGCGAGGTACCGCCAGCCCCGGGTGAACCCGACACGGGTGGTCGTCGAGATCGCCGTCAGCCGCGTACTCGGCTCGGCTGCGCTGCGTCACGACTGAACCGCAGCTTCCACGGGACCCGCGCCGACTCCAGTTGCACCGCGAGGCTCATCTTGGACACGCCGTCGGTGCGTTCCTCGAACCGGATCGGGACCTCGGCGATCCTCATGCCGCGTTGCACCGTCCGGTAGTTCATCTCCACCTGGAACGCGTACCCGTTGCTCTGCACACCCTCGACGTCGATGGCCCGCAGCGTGTCCGCGTGCCACGCCTTGAACCCGGCGGTCGCGTCCTTGACCCGCAACTGCAGGATCGCGTTGACGTAGAAGTTCGCCCACGCCGACAGTGCCTTGCGGTGCCACGGCCAGTCGCTGGCGACCGCGCCCCCCGCCACGTAGCGGGAGCCGAGCACGACGGCCGCATCCGTCGTCGTCAGGGTCTCCACCATCCGCGGGATGGCCTCGGTGGGGTGCGACAGGTCGGCGTCCATCTGGATCACGATGTCCGCGCCCTCGGACAGCGCCCGGGTCATGCCCGCGACGTAGGCACGCCCGAGGCCGTCCTTCACGGTCCGGTGCAGCACACCGACCGGGATCGGACCGCTCTGCGCGAGCGTGTCGGCGACCTCACCGGTGCCGTCGGGCGAGTTGTCGTCGACGACCAGCACGTGCAGGTTCGGGATGTCCAACGCCGCGAGAAGCTCGACGATCTTGGGCAGGTTGTCGCGTTCGTTGTAGGTCGGGACGACGACGGTTACCTTCGGGGCGACGCTTTCCATGACACCTTCGGTTGATCTGTGATCCCGACTCGCCGCGGACGTGCAGCAGCGAGTGCGATCGTGAACAAATGGGAGATGTTACTACCCGCGCCGCACCGCCCCGCACGCTCCCGCTTACCGCGGCGTCCTCAGCCCGGGAGGACGGTCAGCCCGTGCGGCCGGGTGTTGACCGGCTCACAGCCGTCCGCGGTCACGATGACGATGTCCTCGATGCGGGCCCCCCACTCCCCGCGGAAGTAGATACCCGGTTCCACGCTGAAGGCCATCCCCTCCGTCAGTTCGATCGCGTTACCCGAGACGATGTACGGCTCCTCGTGCACCGACAAACCGATTCCGTGCCCGGTCCGGTGCACGAACACCTCGGCGAGCCCCTGCGCGGCCAGCAGGTCCCTGGCGGCCGCGTCGACCGCCTCGGCGGTGACGCCGGGACGCACCAGGGCGACCGCCGCCGCCTGCGCCTCCTCGAGCACCGCGAACTTCTCGGCCACACCCGGATCGGGCTCACCCATGCTGTAGGTGCGGGTGGAGTCGGAGTTGTAACCGGGTTCGACGGGTCCGCCGATGTCGATGACCACCACATCACCCGACTCGACGACCCGCTCGGACACCTCGTGGTGCGGGTCGGCGCCGTGCGGCCCCGATCCGACGATGACGAACGCCGCCTCGGTGTGCCCCTCCTCGAGGATCGCGGCGGTGATGTCCGCCGCCACCTCGGCCTCGGTGCGGCCGACCTTCAGGAACTCCCCCATCCGGGCGTGGACCCGGTCGATGGCCTGCCCCGCCCGGCGCAGCGCGTCGATCTCCGCGTCGTCCTTCACCATCCGCAGCTCCCGCAGCACCTCGGTGGCCAGGACCGGCAGCGCCCCGAGCGCCTCCGACAACGGAATCAGGTGCAGCGCAGGCATCGCATCCGTCACGGCGGTCCGCGCAGGAGACGGCAGCAGACCCGACACCAGCGCGTACGGGTCCACCCCGTCCACCCAGTCCCGCACCGTCAGACCCAGGTCGGACGTCGCCGATTCGGTGAGCGCGGCCAGTTCGAGCCGCGGCACGACCACCGACGCGGTGTCGCCGTTCGCCGGAATCACCAGGCAGGTGAGCCGTTCGAACGACTCCGCGCGTGAACCCAGCAGATACCGCAGATCGGGGCCGGGCGTGATGAGGAGGCCGTCGAGTCCGGCGTCGCGGGCCAGGGCGCCTGCGCGCGCGATCCGGTCGGCATAGATGGTGGTCGGGAAGCGTGAAGTCGATGCGCCGAGAGAACTCATGGCTTCAGGCTAAACCGGTTTGGCAGGATGAGGGTCATGACAGGGCCTCTGCTTCTCCTCGACGGTGCCAGCCTGTGGTTTCGCGCGTACTACGCGCTACCCGACTCGATCACCTCACCCGACGGTCGATCCGTCAACGCAGTGCGCGGATTCACCGACATGGTGGCCGCACTGATCACCAAGCATCAGCCGTCCCGGCTCGCGGTGTGCCTCGACCTGGACTGGCGGCCCGCGTTCCGCGTCGACGCGGTGCCCACCTACAAGGCGCACCGGGTCGCCGAGGACACCGGCGGGGCGGAGGAAGAGGTCCCCGACACCCTGTCGCCACAGGTCCCGATGATCCTGGATGTCCTGGCCGCCACCGGAATCGCGACCGCAGGCGCGGAAGGCCTCGAAGCCGACGACGTCCTCGGCACCCTCGCCGCCACCGAGACCGGCGACGCGGTCATCGTGGTCACCGGCGACCGCGACCTGCTGCAGGTCGTCACGGACGACCCGGTGCCGGTGCGGGTGCTGTACGTGGTGCGCGGCCTCGCCAAGGCCGAGCTGCTCGGGCCCGAAGAGGTGGCAGCCAAGTACGGGGTGCCCGCCGACCGGGCCGGTGAGGCCTACGCCGAACTCGCCCTGCTGCGCGGCGACTCGTCGGACGGGCTGCCGGGTGTGAAGGGGATCGGTGAGAAGACCGCGTCCAGCCTGATCATGCAATACGGATCGCTTGCCGCACTGCGGGCCGCAGCAGTCGATCCCGAATCCGACATGGCGAAGGGTGCACGCGCGAAGTTCGCCGCCGCGGCCGACTATCTCGACGCGGCACTGCCGGTGGTGCGAGTGGTGCGGGACGCGGAAGTCGAACTGTCCCGCGAAGACACGCTGCCCGCCGAACCGGTCGACGCGGACCGGCTCGGCAGGCTGGCGGAGGAACTCGGAATCGAGAACTCCGTGGGACGCCTCACCGCGGCGATGAAAAAGGTGGCCGCCGCACGGGTTCCGTGACGGCCGGGTGGGCCGCCCGGGGCATGCCCTAGCTCGGGCGGCTCACCTCGTACGTGCCCTTGTCGTCGGTGAACGTGAGAGTGACCTGCTTCTTCTCACCGTCGACGGTGAGGCTGCACGTGAAACTGTTGCCCTTCTTCACTTCCTGACCCGAGGGGCAGGTGACACCGGACACGTTCTCGGCGCCGTACGAATCGGTGACGATGCGCTCGACACCGTCCTCCGCCGCCTTCTGATCGAGGGTGTCCGTGCCGAACACCGTGAACGCCAGCACCAGGGCGATACCCACGATCACCAGCAGCGCCACCACACCGCCGATGATCAACGGCAGCTTCGACTTCCCCGAGGACGGCGGCTGCCCCCACTGCTGCTGGCCGGGGGCCTGGCCCCACTGCTGCGGCTGACCCGGCTGCTGCCCCCACTGCGGCTGACCGGGCTGCTGACCCCACTGCCCCGGGCCCGGCTGTCCGAGCTGACCGGGCTGCGGCTGCTGACCCCACTGGGGTTGACCGGGTTGCTGGGGCTGCTGCCCCCAGTGCGGCTGACCGGGCTGCTGAGGCTGACCCGGTTGCTGACCCCACGGCTGGGCGGGCGGCTGCTGACCGTACTGCGGCGCGCCGTACTGGCCGCCGGTCTGGTCAGGATTACCCTGGCCCGGTTGCTGTCCCTGGGCCCATTGCCCGTTCGGGTCGTTCGGTCCGTAAGGGCCGCTCATCGTCGCCTCCCGCTCACGTGTCAAGTTTTGTACCTACCGTAACGCCCCACCATCGGATTCGGGCCTTCGGACGGCGTGCGAATCCAACCACACGGCGTCGGGTCACGCAGCATCCACGGCGACGACGCCACGACGGATCGCCGCGACCGCACGACCCGCGGCCTTGCCGACCTCCGGATCGGGCGACGTCGACCGGACCTGTTCGAGGAGATCGATCACCTGCCTGCACCACCGCACGAAGTCGCCGGCGGACAGCGCGCGCCCCTGGTCTCCCGCCGCGATCAGCGCCTCGACGAGCGAATTGTCGCTGGCCCAGTGGTAGATCGCGGCGGCGAAACCGAAGTCCGGTTCACGGGTGGGCGGCAACTTGTGCCGGATCTCGTCCGCCCGCAGTTCCCGCCACACCCGCACGGTCTCGTCGAGCGCGTGCCGCAACGCTCCCGGACCGCCGCTCTCGACGGTGTCCCCCTCGCGTCGCGATTCGAAGATCACGGCGGACGCCACGGCGGCGAGTTCCGCGGGCCCGAGCCCCTTCCACACACCTTGCCGGAGGCACTCGGCCACCAAGAGGTCGCTCTCGCAATAGATCCGACTCAACCGGGTGCCGTGCTCGGTGGCATCGGGGTGCTCACCCGCCGAGACGTAGTCGCGCTCGGCGAGCAGCGACAGGATCCGATCGAACGTGCGCGCCAACGAGTTCGTGGTGGCGGCGACCTTCTGGCGCATCGTCTCCGTCTCGCGGGCCAGCCGGTTGTAACGCTCGCCGATCCGGCTCAGCTGCTCGCGGTCGGGCCAGCTGTGGCACGGATGCTGCCGGATGGCGCGCCGCAGCCGCGCGATCTCGGCGTCGTCGGCGGCCGCACCCGACTTCTTCCGCTTCCGACGGCCCGGCGCGACGATTCCGGTGCTGCGCAACGCCGATGCCAGATCGCGTCGCACCCGGGCCGTGTGGTGATCGAAGCGTCGCGGCAACCGCATCGATCCCAAAGACCGTGCCGGCTCGGGGAAGTCGCCTGCCGACACCCGGCCCGCCCACTTCGCCTCGGTGAGGATCAACGGCTTCGGGTCCGTCGGGTCCCGGTCCGGTTCCAGCACCACCGCCAGACCGGAGTGCCGTCCCACCGGGATGGCGATCACGTCGCCGCGCCGCAGCGCGACGAGCGAGGCCACGGCGGCGTCCCGGCGTTCGGTGCGGCCTGCGCGTTCGAGCGACCGTTCCCGGCTGCTCAGTTCCTCCCGCAGCCGCGCGTACTCGAAGTATTCGCCGTCCTCGCCGCCGAGCCGTTCGCGGAGCGTGGTCAGCGCGGCCTCGTTGCGTTCGATTCCGCGCGTCAGGCCGACCACCGATCGATCCGCCTGGAACTGGGCGAACGACCGCTCGAGCAGGGCCCGCGATTCCGCCGCACCCATGCGGTCGACCAGGTTGATCGTCATGTTGTAGCCGGGACGGAACGAACTGCGCAGTGGGAAGGTGCGGGTGGACGCCAGCCCGGCGACGTCCACCGGTTCCACCCCCGGCTGCCACAGGACCACCGCGTGGCCCTCGATGTCGATGCCGCGACGTCCCGCCCGGCCCGTGAGCTGCGTGTACTCCCCCGGGGTGAGTTCGGCGTGGGCCTCGCCGTTGTACTTGACGAGGCGTTCGAGGACGACCGTCCGGGCGGGCATGTTGATACCGAGAGCGAGCGTCTCGGTGGCGAACACGGCCCGGACCAGTCCCTTGACGAACAACTCCTCGACCGTCTGCCGGAACGCCGGCAACATCCCCGCGTGGTGCGCGGCGAGGCCCCGCTCCAGCGCCTTGCGCCATTCCCAGTACCCGAGGACCTCCAGATCGGCCTTCGGCAGTTCGCCGGTGTGGGCGTCGACGATGGTCCGGATCTCGGCGACCTGTTCCGGCGTGGTGAGGTCGAGGCGGGACCGCAGGCACTGCGCCAGCGCGGCGTCGCATCCGGCCCGGCTGAAGATGAACGTGATCGCCGGGAGGAGCCCCTCGTCGTCGAGGCGGGAGATCACTTCCGGCCGGGGCAGCGGCCGGAAGTCGCTGGAATACCCGCGTCCGCCGCCGCGCCGCCCCCGGCCCCGCGACTCCCACGAGTCGGCCCGCTCGAGGGCCTGACGCTGCTTGACGTGACGCACCAGATCCTGGTCGACCACCAGATCCTTGCGGGCATCCCCGCTGCGCGCCCTCGTGTCGAACAGGTCGAACAGCCGCCGTCCGACCATGATGTGCTGCCACAGCGGGATCGGGCGGTTCTCGTCGACGACCACGGTGGTGTCGCCGCGCACCGTCTCCATCCACGCACCGAACTCCTCGGCGTTGCTGACGGTGGCCGACAGACTGACGAGCCGGACATCCTCCGACAGGTGCAGGATCACCTCTTCCCACACCGCCCCCCGGAACCGGTCGGCCAGGAAGTGCACCTCGTCCATGACGACGTGCGACAACCCGCGCAGCGCCGCGGAATCGGCGTACAGCATGTTCCGCAGCACCTCGGTGGTCATCACGACCACCGGGGCGTCCGAGTTGATGCTCGAATCTCCCGTCAGCAGCCCGACGGTGTCCTTGCCGTACCGCCGCACCAATTCCGCGTACTTCTGATTGCTCAGCGCCTTGATCGGAGTGGTGTAGAAGCATTTGCGGCCGGCCGCGAGCGCCAGGTGCACCGCGAATTCGCCGACCACCGTCTTTCCCGCGCCGGTCGGGGCGCAGACGAGGACGCCGTGGCCGCCCTCGAGCGCGCGGCAGGCGTTGATCTGGAAGGGGTCGAGCACGAAGCCGAGCTGCGCCGAGAACACATCGAGTTCGGTGCCGCCGGTCGTGTCACCTGTTGTCACTGCCACCCCGTCAGATTGTCACAGGGTGTCGGAGAAGTCCTGACCCGGTGTGTTGCTGCCGGTCGTGCTCGCATCGTCGTTCTTGTGCGCGGCACCGGACTTCCCCGACTTGCGTGAACGCCGGAACCGGCCCGCGGGCTCGGGGACCGCTGCGGCGGCCACGTCGAAGGACTCGTTCAGGTCGGACGGCGCCGCGATCGTCGATGCCTCGTCGTCGTCGAGGGCACCCCACTCCTGCTCCGTGCGACGAGCCTTGCGGCGGTCGTTGATGCGGGCGATCTGCACGGCGATCTCGAACAGCAGGGTCAACGCGAACGCGAGCGCGAGCATCGAGAACGGGTCCTGACCGGGTGTGGCGATCGCGGCGAACACGAACAGGGCGAAGATCAGGCCACGGCGCCACGCCTTGAGTTTCGCGTAGGGAAGGATGCCGACGAAGTTCAGGGCGACGATGAGCAGCGGGATCTCGAAGCTGACACCGAAGATGATCAGCAGGTTGATGATGAACCCGAAGTATTCCGCGCCGCCGAGTGCGGTGATCTGGACGTTGTCGCCGATCGTCAGCAGGAAGTGCAGGGCCTTCGCGACGACCACGTACGCCAGGACGGCACCGGCGATGAACAGCGCCGCGCCGGACACCACGAAGCCGATCGCGTAGCGGCGTTCCTTCGCGTACAGGCCCGGTGTGATGAACGCCCACAGCTGGTACAGCCAGATAGGGCAGGCGAGGACGACGCCCGCCGTCAGCGCGACCTTGAAGCGGAGCATGAACTGCTCGAACGGTCCGGTGGCGAGGAGTCGGCACGACCCGTCGTTGCTCAGGTCGGCGCGGCTCGACTCCGGCAGCGAACAGTACGGTCCGCGCAGGAGCTCGCCGAGACTCTCGATGCCGAAGATCTGGTGGGAGTACCAGAAGAACCCCACCGCGGTGGTGACCACGATGGCCAGCACCGACAGGAGCAGTCGCGTGCGCAGCTCGTAGAGGTGATCGACCAACGACATGGTGCCGTCGGGATTGGTCCTCCGCTTGCTGTGGCGCGGATCGAACGGAATTCGCACTGTTGTTCGCCCTAGTCTTGGTCAGCAGTCAACCGGGGTGAAGAGTCACCCCGGTTGTCAGGCGGCTCGGGCTACGCCGACTTGGGCTCGGTGTGCTGCGGCTGCGGCTGCGGCTGCACCGGCGCCGGAGGGGTGACCGGTGCGGTGGTGGTGTCCGCCACGGGCAGCTCGGCGGGCGCGCTCTGCTGCGCGGTGGGCGCCGGCGTGCTGTTGTCGTTCTGCATCTCCTTGACTTCGCTCTTGAAGATGCGGAGCGAACGGCCGAGTCCACGAGCCGCATCGGGCAGCTTCTTGGAACCGAACAGGATGACGACGACCAGCGCGACGATGGCCCAGTGCCAGGGGCTCATGGCTCCCATGATGAAACCTCCAAAAGATCAGGTGACCCCGATGCTACCGGACATACACGGCACCAGCCCGGTCGAAACCGGCTAGCTGCGCTGCCGTTTCCCTGCGGGTTTCCTGGGTCCCCGCTGTGAGCGCAGATCGGCGAGCAGGGCCTCCCCGGACCAC
>JBCEBZ010000111.1:0-69282 GCA_039206675.1 Rhodococcus sp. (in: high G+C Gram-positive bacteria)
GCCCGACGAGTTCTTCTTCATGGAGATGAACACCCGGCTGCAGGTCGAGCATCCGGTCACCGAACTCGTCACCGGACTCGACCTCGTCGAGTGGCAGGTGCGGGTCGCCGCCGGTGAGCCGCTCGGCTTCACCCAGGACGACATCACCCTCACCGGTCACGCGATCGAGGCCCGCGTCTACGCCGAGGACCCCAGTCGCGGCTTCCTCCCCACCGGCGGACTCGTGGCCGACGTCGTCGAACCGGAAGGCCCCGGTGTCCGCGTCGATTCCGGGCTGCAGCCCGGCACGGTGGTGGGCAGCGATTACGACCCGATGCTGGCGAAGGTCATCGCCCACGCCGACGACCGCGCCGGCGCGCTGCGGAAACTGGACCGGGCGCTGGCCGGGACCGGTGTGCTGGGAGTGGTCACCAACATCGAGTTCGCGCGCTTCCTGCTCGCCGACCCCGACGTGGTGGCGGGCAACCTCGACACCGGCCTGCTCGACCGGCGGCTCGACGACTTCGCCGCCGCGGAGGCCACCGATGCCGCCCTGATCGCCGCGGCCGCGTTCCGGTGGTTGCAGCGCTGGCCCGACCGCGCGCAGGCCGACCCGTGGGACGTCCCGAGCGGCTGGCGGGTCGGGGTTCCCGCACCCACCAGCATCCGGTTGTCGTCCGCCACCCGCACCGACCACGTGCGGATCACGGGCAGCCCGGCCGACGCCACGGCGCAGGTCGAGGACGGCGACACCCTGTCCCTGACCGCGGCGCTCGACGGGTCCACGCTGTCGGTGGTGATCGACGGCCGCCGCGAAACGTACCGCGTCGCCCAGACCGACGGGCACATCTGGCTCGCCGGGACCGACGGCACCACCATGCTGCGTGAGGTCCGCGAACTCAGTGTCCGCACCGGCGACGTCCACGCAGGCGAGGCGGAGATCACCAGCCCCATGCCCGGATCCGTCATCGCGGTCGGCGCCGAGGCGGGCGCTCACGTCACCGCCGGCCAGACGCTCGTCGTCGTCGAGGCGATGAAGATGGAGCATTCGCTCACCGCGCCCGTCGACGGCGTCGTCGACATCCTCGTCGCACCCGGTGACCAGGTGATGGTCGACCAACTGCTCGCCCGGGTCACCCCGCACACCGACACCACCGACACGAAAGAAGACGCGTCATGACCGAATTCCTTGCCACCGGACAGCTTCCGGACGAGTACCAGCAGTTGGCGAAGACCGTCGCCGACTTCGCCAAGAACGTGGTGGCACCGGTCGCGGCGGAACACGACGCCAACCACACGTTCCCGTACGAGGTGGTGTCGGGGATGGCCGACATGGGCCTGTTCGGTCTGCCGTTCCCCGAGGAGTACGGCGGAATGGGCGGTGATTACTTCGCCCTGTGCCTGGCACTCGAAGAACTCGGCAAGGTCGACCAGAGCGTCGCGATCACCCTCGAAGCGGGCGTCTCGCTGGGTGCGATGCCGATCTACCGGTTCGGCAACGAGGAGCAGAAGCAGGAGTGGCTGCCGCAGCTGACGAGCGGCAAGAGCCTGGCCGCGTTCGGGCTCACCGAACCGGGTGCGGGCAGCGACGCCGGCGGCACGAAGACCACCGCGAAGTTCGACAGCGGCGAATGGATCATCAACGGCAACAAGCAGTTCATCACCAACTCCGGAACCGACATCACCACGCTCGTCACCGTCACCGCGGTCACCGGGACGAAGGACGGCAAGAAGGAGATCTCCACCATCCTCGTGCCGACGTCGACTCCGGGTTTCACCGCCGAACCGGCGTACAACAAGGTCGGCTGGAACGCTTCCGACACGCATCCGCTGACATTCTCGGACGTGCGCGTTCCCGAGGAGAACCTGCTCGGTGAGCGTGGTCGCGGGTACGCGAACTTCCTGCGGATCCTCGACGAGGGCCGCATCGCCATCGCCGCGCTCAGCGTCGGCGCCGCCCAGGGATGCGTCGACGAGTCGATCAAGTACGCCAAGGAACGCGAGGCGTTCGGACGGCCCATCGGACACAACCAGGCCATCGCGTTCAAGATCGCCCGCATGGAGGCGCGTGCCCACACCGCCCGCACGGCGTACTACGACGCCGCCGCCCGGATGCTGTCGGGCAAGCCGTTCAAGAAGCAGGCCGCCATCGCCAAGCTCGTCGCCTCCGAGGCCGCGATGGACAACGCCCGGGACGCCACCCAGATCCACGGCGGCTACGGATTCATGAACGAGTACACCGTGGCTCGGCACTACCGCGACAGCAAGATCCTGGAGATCGGCGAGGGCACCACCGAGGTGCAGCTGATGCTGATCGCGCGGGAGGCGGGACTGTGACCGAACCCGACTCCGTGACACGGATCGTCCAGCGCGGCCTGTGGTTCGAGGAGTTCGAGCTGGGCGCGGTGTACGAGCACCGTCCCGGCCGGACCGTCACCGAGGCCGACAACGTCCTGTTCACGACGCAGACGATGAACACCCAGGCCCTGCACCTGGACGCGGCGTACAGCGAGGGCACGCAGTTCGGCGAGCGACTCGTCAATTCGATGTTCACCCTGTCCACGCTGGTCGGGCTGTCGGTGGCGCAGCTGACACAGGGGACCATCGTCGCGAACCTGGGATTCTCGGAGATCAGTTTCCCGAAGCCGCTGTTCCACGGGGACACGCTCTACGCGGAGACGAAGATCGCGGACAAGCGTGAATCGAAGAGTCGCCCCGGCGAGGGCATCGTCACGCTCGAGCACACCGGCCGCAATCAGAACGGTGACGTGGTGGCGATCGCGGTCCGCAAGACCCTCGTCCAGAAGAAGCCGTCGTGAGCTGGGAACTGCCCGGTCCCGCCTGGTTGTTCTGCCCGGCCGACCGGCCCGAGCGGTATGCGAAAGCGGCCGCGGCCGCCGACGTCGTGATCCTCGACCTCGAGGACGGGGTGGCGCCGGGCGACAAGGAGGCGGCCCGGGTTGCCCTCATCGACACGCCGCTGGATCCCGATCGCACCGTCGTGCGGGTCAACCCGGTCGGTACCGAAGACCACGAACGCGACCTGCTCGCGCTCGACGGCACCCGCTACACCCGGCTCATGCTGGCCAAGTGCGAGTCGGCCGACCAGGTGCTGTCGCTGGCTCCGCGCGAGGTGATCGCCCTGGTCGAGTCGCCGCTGGGTGCGCTCGCGGTCACCGAGATCGCGTTGGCGGCCAGCACCATCGGTGTGATGTGGGGAGCCGAGGACCTCGTCGCCGCGATGGGCGGCAACTCCAGCCGCCGCGAAGACGGCAGCTACCGCGACGTCGCCACCCAGGTGCGGTCGTCGACGCTACTGGCGGCCAAGGGGTATCACCGGCTCGCGCTGGACTCCGTCTACCTCGACATCAAGGACCTCGGTGGGTTGCGCGCCGAGGCGCTCGACGCCGTCGCCGTCGGATTCGACGTCAAGGTCGCCATCCATCCGAGCCAGGTGACGGTGATCCGCGAGGCGTACGCGCCGTCCGACGAGGACGTCGACTGGGCGACCCGGGTTCTCGCCGCCGTCGCCGACCAGCGCGGGGTCTTCGCGTTCGAGGGGAAGATGGTGGACGCGCCGGTCCTGCGGCACGCCGAGGCGATCCTGCGCCGCTCGCAGGTCGGTTCGGCGGGGGACACGCCGGTCTGACGTCGGCGGTAGGCGGCGAAAGAGCGCGGAAGGCTCGCGCTCTCGGGGAAGATGGTGCCCATGACTGCCGATCCGCAATGGGTTCCCACCGAAACCGACGTGCGCGACGCGGTGATCACCGATTTCGCCGCGTTCGTCGCCCGGCGCCACAGTGTCACGGTCGACGACTACCGGTCGCTGTGGCGCTGGTCGGTGGCGGCGCCGGGGGAGTTCTGGCAGGACGTGTGGGACTACTTCGACGTCCGGTCCGCCACCGATCCCGGGCCCGCCCTCGCCGACGCCGCGATGCCGGGCGCCGTGTGGTTTCCGGGGGCGACGCTCAACTACGTCGACCACGTCTTCCGGAACGCGCGCCCCGGCAGTCCGGCGATCCTGTACGCGGGTGAGGGTTCCACCGACGCCTCCCTCGGATGGGACGAGTTGCGTTCCGCGGTGGCGGGACTCGCCGCGACGCTCCGCGAGCACGGGGTCGGGGTCGGCGATCGCGTGGTCGGCTACCTTCCGAACATCCCCGAGGCGGTCGTCGCGTTCCTCGCGACGGCGTCGCTCGGCGCCGTGTGGGCCGCGTGCGGGCAGGACTATTCCGCGCCGGCCGCGCTTAATCGGCTGGGTCAACTGGAACCGGCGGCGCTGATCACCGCGGACGGGTACCGGTTCGGGGGCAAGGAACACGACCGGCTGGGGGCGGTGGCCGAGCTGCGCGCCGGGTTGTCGCCGGCCCTCACCGTGGTGGTGCCCCACCTCGACCCGGACGCCGCCGTCGACGGCACCGTCACCTGGGCGGAGGCCACCGCCGCGGGCGGCGCACTCGAGCCCGTTCCCGTCCCGTTCGACCACCCGTTGTGGGTGGTGTTCTCCTCGGGGACCACCGGCCTGCCGAAGGGCATCGTGCACGGTCACGGCGGCGTTCTCCTCGAACACGTGAAGTCGCTCGCGCTCCAGCTCGACATCGGCCGCGACGACATCCTCTTCTGGTACACCAGTCCCAGTTGGATGATGTGGAACTTCCAGACGGCGGGCCTGCTCGTGGGAGCCACGATCGTCTGCTACGACGGAAGTCCGTCCCATCCGACTCCGGACGCGTTGTGGGCCTTGGCGTCACGATTGGGTGTGACGGTGGCCGGAACCAGTCCCGGCTACGTCCTCGCGTGCGACAAGGCGGGTGTGGTCCCCGTCCGCGACCACGATCTGAGCGCGCTCCGCGCGGTGGGGGTCACGGGATCGACGCTGCCGGCGGCCTCGTCGCTGTGGCTGTCCGAGAACGTCGGCCGCCATGTTCCCGTCGTGTCGATCACCGGTGGGACCGACGTGGTGTCCGCGTTCATCGGGGGAGCGCGCACCGTTCCGGTCTGGCCGGGGGAGCTGTCCGCCCCCTGCCTCGGGGTCGCCGTCGAGGCGTACGACGAGTCGGGACGGCCGGTGCGCGACGAGGTGGGCGAACTCGTCGTCACCGCGCCGATGCCGTCCATGCCGGTGTCGTTCTGGAACGACCCGGACGGAAAGCGTTACCACGAAGCCTATTTCGAGGTATTCCCCGGAGTGTGGAGGCACGGTGACTGGATCACGATCACCGGCCGCGGGACCGTCCTCATGCACGGAAGGTCCGATTCGACGTTGAACCGCAATGGAATTCGCATGGGCAGCGCCGACATCTACCAGGTGGTGGAGAAGCTCCCGGAGGTCGCCGAGGCGCTCGTCGTCGGGGTCGATCAGGCGGACGGCGGATACTGGATGCCGCTGTTCGTGGTCCTCTCGGAGGGTGCGGTACTCGACGACGGACTGAAGCAGCGGATCCGCGGCGCGATCCGGGAGCAGGCCTCTCCGCGGCACGTGCCCGACGACATCATCGAGGCGCCGGGGATCCCGCACACCCGTACCGGCAAGAAACTCGAGGTGCCGCTCAAGCGGATCTTCCAGGGTGCGGACGCGGGGCGGACGGTGGACCGCAGCGCGGTCGACGACCCCGGACTTCTCGACTGGTTCGCGCGGCACGGCCGCTGAGCAGCGACCCCGCAGATCTCAGTGTCCTTGGGGCGACAGCACTTAGGGGAGCCTTACTTTTGTTACCGACGGGTAGTGATCGTGGCTTCCGGTGATCGCACGACGGCGAATGTGACATATCTCCCGTCGGCTTCCGCGCGGTCGCGTCGCCGCAATTACGACTAATCGGACATCGGAAGCGTCGCGTCGCGAGAGGGCGTCTCAAATGCTGGGATGGGGTCGCGATGTCGCCGCCCCGTCCCGCCCGCGCCGCGATGGCGCCCGCGCTTCCCGTGGCAGGTCAGCGGTCGATCTGCCACCATTCCGATGTGCGCATCGCGGTGGTCGGGCGTCCAGTTTTCCGCTCGTTGCCGAGGGGCGACGGACCTGGTCGGTTATTCCCTGCACGCAACCTCGGGTGTTTGCCGTTTTGAGACCTGCGCGGGGCTTTGGTAGACACGGTGGTTGGCAAAAACTGCGGTCACGGGGGGCAGTGGGTGTTCAACGCCGCGGTCGATCACCGGATCGGCCGCACCGTGCACGGAGACAGTCGGGAGGCGGAACATGAAACTGGATACGACAGTTGTACACCTAGCGAAATTCCGACTCTCGGTACGGTATCCGCGTTCGGGTTGGACGCGACGCCCGGAATGTGGTTCTGCCTGTTGAATATGAGCGCGTCGAAGGTCGAATTCAGGCCTGGTTCTGGAAGTATCGAGGGTTGGGTACGTCACACCAGCGTCGGTAACGGTACTGGATCTGACACCGATGTAATTCCCGGCGTTGCCGCGGAACCGTACGAACCGAGATCGTCACCACCGAGCGAGAGGAGGCCGAAGCGATGATCGCGACGATGTTTCGTTCCCTCACCAGCGCCGTAGACTCGGCTCTCGACTCGGAGGATGACGAGCACCGATTGGGTGGCCGCTTGTTGGATCGATGAGAGAACGGAGCCACGTATGAACCCGCTCACCGCAAGTAGTTCGGGATGTAAGGGCCTTGGAGTGTTCAGCGTCGCAGGCAATCGGGTTTCGGACGATCGTCTGACATCGACTCCGAGTGTGGTGGAACTCTTCGATCAGCGCAGGTCGTCCCGCGCTCGGCACGTCCCTGTTCCGCGAAAAGCTTCGAACCGGCAAGGCCCGTCCATGTGATGGCGTTCATCGGAAGACCGGCCCCCGGCGCAGTCCGCGGGACCGAGAGCTACGAATCACCAAAGACACAGGCGGCAGTCGCCACGCGTTCGAGAACGGAGTAACCCTTGGGGTCGGGACATGCAGCGGGTAGTAGCGGTGCTCCGGAAGGAGCGTTTCCGCTGTCGGCTGCGCAGCGTGGCATCTGGTTCGCACAACACGCGATGGGCGACGTTCCCCTCACTATCGCCCAGTACATCGAGCTTCGCGGCGACATCGACCTCGATCTTCTGAGCGAGGCCACCGTCCGCACGGGCCGGGAATTCGGCTCCGGGTTCCTGCGCCTCGTCGAGGTCGAGGGCATGCCCCATCAGTACGTCGACAAGTCCCTCGACGACGCCGTCAACTACGTCGACCTCCGCGGCGAGGACGACTCCGTCGACGCCGCCGAGAAGTGGATGCGGGCCAACTACAGCGCCCCCGTCGACCTTCTCGAGGACCGCCTCGTCGTGGTCTACCTGCTCCACGTCGGCGAGAACCACTACTTCTGGTTCTGCCGGATCCACCACATCGCGCTCGACGGCTTCGGCGCGATGGCGCTGATCGCGCGCATCGCCGAGATCTACACCGCACTGGTCGAGGGCACCGAGCCGCCGGCCTGCCGCGCCGAGGACCTGGTCCGGATCGTCGAAGACGAGCAGCGGTACCGCAACTCCGACCGGTTCGCGAAAGATCGCGAGTACTGGGCCGAGCGCACCGCGCACCTGCCCGAGGCGCCGAGCCTGGCCGGTCGTGCGGCGATGGTCGGCAAGTTCGCGCGGCTTTCCTCCGAAGCGCTGCCCGAGTCCACCGCCACCCTTCTCGACGAGGTGCTCGGTGGCAGCAACGCCAGTTCCGCGCCCGTCGTGGTGGCCGCGTTCGCCGCGTACCTGGCCCACATGACCGACCGGACGGATGTCGTCCTCAGCCTCCCGGTGTCGGCCCGCACCACCGCCACGCTGCGCCGCTCCGGCGGAATGGTGTCGAACATCGTTCCGCTCCGACTCCAGATCACCCCGGAGATGACCGTCCCCGAGCTGGTCAAGAGCGTGCAGATCGAACTCACCGGCGCCCTGCGCCGCCAGCGCTACCGGCACGAAGACATCCGCCGCGACGCCGGCGCGCCCCAGGGGCAGCGCGGCTTCTTCGGACCCTCGATCAACATCATGATGTTCCACAGCGAGATCAAGCTGGGGACGGTCACCGGACACCAGAACGTCCTCACCACCGGGCCGGTCGAGGACCTCTCGCTGAACATCTACCAGGGTGTGGCCGGCAGCAAGATCCACATCGACTTCGAGGCCAACCCCAACCTGTACTCCGCGGACGAGCTGGACCGCCACCACAGTCGCTTCTTCGACTTCTTCGAGCGCTTCCTCGGCGCCGGCGACGACGCCTCGGTGTCGGACCTGGCCACGATGAGCGGTGAGGAATACGAGCAGGTCGTGACGGGGTGGAACGGCGACGTCGTGGCCCCGCCCGCCGGCACCGTCGTCGATCTGTTCGACGCCCAGGTCGCGCGCACTCCCGACGCGACCGCACTCGTCTTCGAGGGCGAGGAGCTCACCTACGCCGAGTTCGACGCGCGGGTGAACCGCCTCGCCCGGACGCTGATCGGCCGCGGCGTGGGTCCGGAGACGAAGGTCGCCCTCGCGATCCGCCGCTCCCTCGACTCGATGGTCGCGATGTACGCCGTCGTCAAGGCGGGCGCCGCATACGTGCCCCTCGACCCCGACCATCCCGCCGAACGCACCGCGTACGTGCTGGAGAGCGCCCGCCCGCTGTGCATCCTCACGGTGGCGCGGGACGGGCTCGTCTTCCCCGCCGGTCACGACGTCCTGGAGATCGACGCCGTGGAGTCGAGCGACGTCCCGGCGGGCCCGATCCGCGACGAGGAGCGCAACGCCACCCTCCGGGCCACGAACCCGGCGTACGTCATCTACACGTCCGGGTCCACCGGACGTCCGAAGGGTGTGGCGGTGAGCCACGCCGCCGTCCTGAACCAGGTCACGTGGATCGCGTCGCGTTACGGCCTCGACGCGAACGACGTTGTGCTGCAGAAGACCCCGACGACATTCGACGTGTCGGTGTGGGAACTGTTCGCCGCACTCGCCTCCGGGTCGCGCCTGGTGATCGCCGCGCCGGAGGGGCATCGCGACCCCGCCTATCTCGCCGACGTGATCGCGCGCGAGAACGTCACGGCGACGTCGTTCGTCCCGTCGATGCTGTCGGTGTTCGTCTCCGAGGCCGACCGCGAACAACTCGTCAGCCTGCGCGTCGTTCTCGTTGCGGGAGAGGCGTTTCCGCCTGCGGTCGCAGCGGCGTTCCGGGCGAAGTCCGGCGCCGGGCTGCACAACCTGTACGGCCCCACCGAGTTCACCGTGCACGCCACCGCGGGTGAGGTGGATCGGGAGTCCGTCCACACGATCCCCATCGGCACCCCGGTGTGGAACACCGAGGCGTACGTGCTCGACGGCCACCTCCGGCCCGCACCCATCGGATCCGCGGGAGAGCTCTACCTCGCGGGCGCCCAGGTGGCCCGCGGCTACGAGGGCAGGCCGGAACTCACGGCGGAACGCTTCGTGGCCAATCCTTTCGGCGCGGCGGGCACCCGCCTGTACCGCACCGGCGACCTCGTCAAGTGGCGCGTCGACGGCAGCATCGAGTACCTCGGCCGCACCGACTTCCAGGTGAAGGTGCGCGGCCTGCGGATCGAGCTGGGCGAGATCGAGTCCGCGATGTCCTCGTATCCCCATGTGGCGCAGTCGGTTGTGGTCGTGCACGACAGTTCCCTCGGGCAGCGGCTCGTCGGTTACGTCGTCCCCGAGTCCGGTTCGGTGGTGGACGTCGACGACCTGACGGCCCACGTCGGCCGTGCGGTGCCCTCGTACATGGTCCCCGATGCCGTCACGGTGCTCGCCGAGATGCCGGTCGGCGCGAGCGGCAAGCTCGACCGGAAGGCGCTGCCCGAACCCACGTTCGCGGCGGAGTCCAGTGAGTACGTGGCGCCCCGCAGCACCATGGAGGAGTCGATCGCCGGCCTGTTCGCCGAGGTTCTCGGTCTGCCGCGCGTCAGTATCGGTGACTCGTTCTTCGCGCTCGGCGGCGACAGCATCGTCTCGATCCAGCTGGTGTCCCGCGCGAAGGAGGCCGGCGTCCTGTTCACGGCCCGGGACGTCTTCGAACGCAAGACCGTTGCCTCGCTCGCCGAGGTCGCGAAGTCCGCATCCGAGTCGACGGTGCACGTCCTCGAGGAGCTGCCGGGCGCCGGAATCGGCACGATGCCGCTGACGCCGGTCGTGCACTGGATGACGGAGCTGGGTGGCGACTTCCACCGGTTCTCCCAGTCCATTCTCCTCGCGCTGCCGCCGAAGGTGGAGCGTGAGCGCCTGGTGCGCACGCTGGCGGCCGTCGTCGATCGCCACGACGCCCTGCGATCGTCGCTGCGGCGCAACGACTCTCCGGCCGGGTGGTCGCTGGAGGTCGCTCCGATCGGCTCGGTCGACGTCGACCGGCTCGTCGATCGCGTCGAGTTCACCGACGGTCCCGGCACCGCCACGTTCGAGGCGCTGGCAGCGCACGCCCTCGATCGCACGGTGGACAGGCTGGACCCGGCGACCGGCAGCGTGGTGCGGTTCGTCTGGTTCGCGCCCGCCGAGGACTCCGCCGAACCCGCGCCTCGGGACGCCGCGGACGACGACACCGCGGAGGCAGAGAGCGCCCCGCAGACGGGACGCCTGCTCGTCGTGATCCACCACCTCGCGGTGGACGGTGTGTCCTGGCGAGTGCTGGTGCCCGACTTCGCGTCCGCCTGGGGGCAGATCGCCGCCGGGGCCGACCCGTTGCTCCCGGCCGTCGGCACGTCGGTCCGCCGCTGGGCGCACGGCCTCGCCGACAACGCGCGCAGTGCCCGGCGTGTCGGCGAACTCGACTACTGGCGCACCACGCTGGACGGTGCGGACCCGCTGATCGGTTCACGGGCCCTCGACGGCCGCGACACGGTCTCGACCACCGGCCGGGTCCGACTGGAGGTCCCGGCGGACGTCACCGACGGTCTGCTGACCGACGTGCCGCGCGCCTTCCACGGTGGCGTGAACGACGGACTTCTCACCGCCCTCGCGCTCGCCGTCGCGGCGTGGCGCGCCGAACGCGGGTTCGCCGAGACTTCCACGCTCGTACACCTCGAAGGCCACGGCCGCGAGGAGACGGTGCTACCCGGCGCCGACCTGTCCCGCACGGTGGGCTGGTTCACCAGCATGTTCCCGGTCCGGTTGTCGGCGCCCGGCGTCGACGTCCGCGACGCCCTCGCCGGCGGTTCGGCCGCAGGTCAGGCCGTCAAGTCGGTCAAGGAACAACTCGCACGGGTACCCGAGCACGGCATCGGCTACGGAATGCTGCGGTTCCTCAACGCCGAGACCCGCGCGGTTCTCGCGGCGCTGCCGAGCCCGCAGATCAGCTTCAACTACCTGGGCCGCGTGTCGGTCGGCGAGATTCCCGCCGCGTTCCGGGCAGCGGGCTGGGTCCCCGACACCGACACGATGGAGTTGACCGGCACCCGCAACAGCGAGATGCCGGTGCACTTCGCTCTCGACATCAACGCGATGATCGTGGACGTCGAAGGCGAACAACGGCTTTCGGCAACCGTCGACTTCCCGCAGGGTGTCCTCACGGACTCCGAGGTGGGCGAACTCGCCGGCCTGTGGACGCGCGCGCTCGAAGGGCTCGTCGAGTACACGAAGCGGCCGGGAGCCGGCGGCCGGACGCCGTCGGACCTCGACCTCGTTTCCCTGAGCCAGAGCCGGATCGACACCCTCGAGAGCGACTACCCCGCGCTCGCCGACGTCTGGTCGCTGGCCCCGCTTCAGGTGGGCCTGCTCTTCCATGCGTCGCTGGCAGGCACTGCCACCGATGTGTACACCACCCAGCTGGTCATGGACCTGGGCGGATCCGTCGACACCGGCCGACTCCGCCGCGCCGCGGAATCGCTCGTCGCCAGGCACCCCAACCTGCGTACCGCCTTCGTCGCGGGCGACGACGGCACCGGCATGCAGGTGGTCGTCGACCGGGTGGACGTGCCGTGGACGCACGTCGACCTCTCGGCCGCGTCCGAACACGACCGGGACGCCGAACTCGACGCGCTGATGCTCGCGAACCGGACGGACCGGTTCGACATGACGGCTCCGCCGCTGGTGCGATTCCTGCTGGTCGAGACGGGTGCGGACCGCTATAGGTTCGCGGTCACCAACCACCACATCCTGCTGGACGGCTGGTCGCTGCCGATCCTCATCCAGGATCTGCTGACCCTCTACGCGGTCGACGGCGACGCTCTGGCACTGCCGCAGCCGCGTCCGTACCGCAGCTACCTCGAGTGGCAGTCCGCGCAGGATCCGCAGGTGTCGGTGGCCGCGTGGGCCAAGGCCCTGGGCGGTCTCGAGGAGCCCACGCTCCTCGCGCCGGCGCACACGGAGACGGCCCCGGCGCTCACCCCCGGTGAGCTCGTGATCGATCTGCCGGACGACCTGCTCGCCGACATGACCGCCCGCGCGCGCGAACTCGGCGTCACCATGAACACGCTCGTCCAGGCCGCGTGGGGAATCGTGCTGGGCCGGCTGACCGGACGGGACGACGTGGTGTTCGGCACCACCGTCTCGGGCCGTCCGCCGCAGGTGCCCGGCATCGAGTCGATGCTCGGGCTGTTCATCAACACCCTGCCGGTGCGGGTCCGCGTGCAGGCGGGCGACGCCGTGCGCACCCTGCTCGACCGAATCCAGCACGAGCAGACCGAGTTGCTCGACCACCATCACGTCGGGCTCACCGACATCCAGCAGGGGCTCGGCCTCGGGGCGCTGTTCGACACCCTGATGGTCTACGAGTCCTACCCGCTCGACCGTGAAGCCCTCACGAAGAACAGCGATATCGAGGGTCTCCGCGTTCTCGACGTGACGTCCAACGACGCCACGCACTACCCGCTGGCGATCGTCGCGATGACCGACCCGCGACTGCACCTGACCGCCAAGTTCCTTCCCGAGCTGTTCGAGGCCGCCGAGGTCGAGGAGATCATGGCGAGGGTCGTCCGGGTGCTCGGTGCGTTGTCCGGGGACGTCGACACACGTGTCGCGGACATCGACATCCTCGCTCCCGACGAGCGTGCGTCGCTGCTGGCGGCGCATGGAACCGAGGCCGCCGACCCGCTGTCGCTGCCGGAGATCCTCGCCGCGACCGCGGCGGAGAACGGCGAGCGCATCGCGCTCGTCGCGGACGGCGAATCGATGACCTACGCGGAACTGGACGCGCGCTCGAGCCGGCTCGCGCGCGTGCTCGTCGACCGCGGCGTCGGACCGGAAACGTCCGTGGCGCTCGGGATGACGCGCTCGCTGCACTCGGTGATCGGAACGTGGGCCGTGGCCAAGGCCGGTGGCGCCTTCGTGCCGGTCGACCCCCGCTACCCGTCCGAGCGCATCGCGCACATGGTCGCCGACTCCGGCGCCGTCCTCGGCCTGACCGTGTCCGCGCAGCGGAACGACCTTCCGTCGGGCGTCGACTGGCTCGCGCTGGACTCGTCCGAGTGCGAATCGCTGTGCGCCCCGAAGTCGCCGGAGCCGGTGACGGATTCCGAGCGGACCACGTCGGTGCAGCTCGAGCACGCGGCGTACATGATCTACACGTCCGGCACCACAGGTCTGCCCAAGGGCGTCGTCGTCACCCACACGGGTCTGGCCAACTTCTCCGCCGAACAGCGCACCCACTACGGCGTGAGCCCGTCGGCGCGGACCCTGCACTTCGCGTCCCCGAGTTTCGACGCGTCCGTCCTCGAACTGCTGCTCGCGTTCGGTTGCGGCGCGACGATGGTCGTGGCCCCCGCCGACCTGTACGGCGGCGAGGAGCTGCGAAACTTCCTCGCGGACAACGAGGTCACCCACGCCTTCGTCACGCCCGCCGCGCTCGCGTCGGTGGAGCCTGCCGGACTCGACCGGCTCGAGGTCGTCGTCGTCGGCGGCGAGGCCTGCCCGCCGGAACTGGTGGAACGCTGGGCGCCGGGCCGCCGGATGTACAACGGCTACGGTCCCACCGAAGCCACCGTCATGAGCAACGTCAGCAACATGCTGGTGCCCGGGAACCGGATCGAGATCGGCGGTCCCGTCTGCGCCGTCACCGTCTACGTTCTCGACGCGCTGCTGCGCCCGGTACCCGTCGGCGTGGCAGGGGAGTTGTACATCGCGGGCCCCGGTCTCGCCCGCGGCTACCACGACCGTCTCGGCCTCACCTCGGAACGATTCGTCGCGAACCCGTTCGGCGAGAACGGCAGCCGGATGTACCGCACCGGCGACATCGTCCGGTTCGTTCTCGACCCCGGGCACCGCGCCGGTTACGGGGTGGAATACGTGGGCCGCAGCGACTTCCAGGTCAAGGTCCGCGGCTTCCGCATCGAACTCGGCGAGATCGACGCGGCGCTGGCGGCGCACCCGGATCTCGAGTTCGCGGTCACCGTCGGCACGTCGCTGCCGTCGGGCTCGACCGCACTCGTGTCGTACGTGCTGCCGACCGCGGGCGCCACGGTCGACGTCGCCGAGGTCGCGCACTTCGTCGGCGACACGCTGCCCGCGCACATGGTGCCGAGCGCGATCGTCGTCCTCGACGAGATCCCCCTCACCACCGCGGGCAAACTCGATCGGAAGGCACTGCCCGAGCCCGACTTCGACGCCCTGCAGGGCGAGATGGTCGAGCCGCGCACGCCCACCGAGGAACTGGTCGCCGGTGTCCTCGCCGACGTGCTCGGGCTCGCGAAGATCAGCGTCGCCGAGTCGTTCTTCGACCTCGGCGGCAACTCGCTGGTCGCGACGAAGGCGGTTGCGCGGCTCAACGCCGCCGCAGGCACCCGTCTGGGCGTGCGCGAACTGTTCGAGGCGCCGACCGTGGAACGGCTCGCCGTCAAGGTTGCCGAGCAGGCCGGTACCGGCTCGGACCGCCCGGCCCTCGTCGCACGGCCGCGCCCCGAGCGCGTTCCGCTGTCGATGGCCCAGCAGAGCATGTGGCTGATGAACCGGTTCGACACGGCGTCCTCGGCGTACAACATTCCGCTCGCCGTTCGCCTGTCCGGCGCACTCGACATCGACGCGATGTCGTCGGCCGTCTCCGACGTGCTCGCGCGTCACGAGTCGCTGCGGACGGTGTTCCCGGACTCCGCCGACGGGCCGTACCAGCAGGTCGTCGACGTCGCCCAGGTTCCGTTCGACCTCACGCCCGTGCGGGTGCCCGAGGCCGAACTCCACACGGCCCTCACCGAATTCGCCACCGAGGGATTCGACGTCACGGTCGCGCCCCCGCTGCGGATCCGGCTGTTCGCGACGAGCGACAGCGAATTCCTGCTCGTCCTCGTGGTGCACCACATCTGTGCCGACGGCGCGTCGATGGCGCCGCTCGCGCGGGACGTCATGGTCGCCTACAGCGCGCGCACCGCGGGCGCCGCCCCGCTGTGGCAGCCGCTGCCGGTGCAGTACCCCGACTTCGCGCTGTGGCAGCGCGACGTCCTCGGCGACCCCGCCGACACGCAGTCGCTCGCGGGCAAGCAGATCGCCCACTGGGCGGACACCCTCGCCGGGGCACCCGACCTGATCGACCTGCCGCTGGACCACATCCGCCCGGCCCGGCAGTCCATGCGAGGCGATTCGATCGACTTCGCGATCACCCCCGAACTGCGGCACGGCCTCGAAGCGGTCGGCAAGGACCGTGGAGCGTCCCTCTTCATGGTGACGCACGCGGCGCTGACGACACTGCTGTCGCGGCTGAGCAACAGCGACGACATCACCGTCGGCACCCCGCTCGCCGCCCGCGGCGACCAGGCGCTCGACGACCTGGTGGGCATGTTCGTCAACACCCTCGTCCTGCGTACCCACGTGCGGCCGGGAGATTCGTTCTCCGGTCTCGTCGACCGGGTCCGCGAAGGCGACCTGGCGGCATTCGGCAATTCCGACGTGCCGTTCGAGAAGATCGTGGAGGCGCTGCGGATCCGCCGCTCCGCGGCCTATTCACCGCTGTTCCAGGTGATGCTGTCGTTCCAGAACAACCGGATGGACGCGCTCGAACTGCCCGGGCTGACCGTGCGCGTGATCGACGACATGGCGCAGGGCGCCAAGTACGACCTCACGTTGACGATCACCGAGAAGGCCGACGAGTCGGGTCGGCCCGCGGGTCTGGGCGGGCGGTTCACGTTCGCCACCGACCTGTTCGAGCGCGGCACCGCCGAACGCATCGCGGAACGGTTCGTCAGGATCCTCGAGGCCGTCGTCACCGATCCCGGTGTCGCTGTGGGCGACATCGACATTCTCACCGAACACGAGAGAGCAAAGTTGAGCCAAGCGCGACCTGCCCGCACGATGACAGTTCGCGAGCTGCCGCAGCTACTGGCTGCCGCGGTCGAGGTCGCCCCCGACGCGGTGGCCGTCGCCCACGACGGCATGCAGGTGACGTACCGCGAGTTCGACGAGCGGCTGCGTTTGATGTCGGCGCCACTGTCCGAGCGGGGCATGGGCCCCGACGCGATCGTGTCCGTGGTGCTGTCCGGTCTCGTCCCCACCATCATGATGGCCCCGCCGTCGGAGGACGGGAAGGACGGCTTCGGCACGATCCTCGATCAGGTCATCGCGGACGCACACGCCCTTGTCGGCGACATCGAGATCGTGGCGCCCGCACCGGAGATCGTCGCGGTACCCGAGGCGGAGACCGCGGAGACGCCGGGCTGGCCGCTCGAACTCTTCGTCAGCCGCTGGCAGGAGTGGGTCGAGCGCGACCCGCAGGCTCCCGCCGTCGTCGCCGGGGGTGTCTCGACCACCCGCGGCGAAGTGAACCGCCGCGCCAACCAACTCGCCCGCGAACTGGTGTCGCGCGGGGTTCGCCCCGACGACGTCGTCGCACTCCTCACGCCCCGTTCCCTGGAATGGGTGATCGGGATGATCGCCGCCTGGAAGGTCGGCGCGGCGTACTCGCCGTTCGACCAGAAATGGGCGATCGAGCGGATCACGGGACTCGTCGAGGACAGCGGAACGCGGGCCGTGGTGGCCACCCGGTCCTGGAGCGGACTCACCGGCGCACCCACCGGCAACGCGGCGCTCGACGACCCGATCGTGCTCGACGATCCCGAGACGGTGCGCCACCTCGCCGCACTCGACGACACCGATTTCCCGCACGACCCGTGGTCCGACGAGCACGCAGGCAAGCGCCTGGGGCACGTCATCTCGACGTCGGGTTCCACCGGTCGGCCCAAGCCGACGATGGTGCCGATGCTCGGTCTGTCCAACAACTATCAGTCGTACCAGGGCGACCTCCGGGTGAAGGACGGCACCGGACTGCTGATCGCGAACTCCCCGCTGTTCGACCAGACACAGAAGAACATCTGGGTGGGGCTCGCGTACGGCGGTGTGCTGCACCTCGCCGACGACGGCTTCGATCCGGGACCGATTCTCCGCATGATCGGCACCGGCGACGTCCAGATCACCAACCTGGCACCGAGTGCGTTCGAGGTTCTGACCGAACTCGACACCGAGGGCGTCCTGCCCAATCTGAAGGTGATCCTCCTCGGCGGCGAGATGCTGCGGCCGGCGGCCTGCACGGCGCTGATCGGCACGGACTCGCGCCTGCTCAACAATTACGGTCCGACCGAGGCCTCGGTCACGTGTTCCTCGTACGAACTCGACCTTTCCACCGCGGACGCCGAGAAGTGGCCGGTCCCGTTCGGCACCGCGTTCCGCGGTGTCCGGTACCACGTGCTCGACGGCCGGATGCGTCCCGTGCCGCCGGGAGTGACCGGTGACCTGTACATCGGCGGCCAGGTCCTGGCCCGCGGATACGGCAACATGTTCGGCACCACCGCGTCGCGTTTCGTGGCGAACCCGTTCGAGGGGCCCGGTGCCCGCATGTACCGGACCGGCGACCGCGTCCGCGAACTCGACCACGGTGGGCTCGTGTTCGTGGGCCGCAGCGACTTCCAGGTCAAGATCCGCGGTCTCCGGATCGAACTCGGCGAAATCGAATCGGCCCTCACCGCTCAGCGGGAGGTGCAGAAGTCGGTGGTGGTCGTCCACGACAGCGAGCAGGGCCCCCGGCTCGTCGCGTACGTCACCGCGACCGCGGGCACCGAACTGGACGTCGACGCGACCGTGGAGGCACTGCGTGACGTGCTGCCGTCGCACATGATCCCGGACACGGTGATGGTTCTCGACGAGATGCCGCTCAACGCGAATCTCAAGATCGACCGCAAGGCCCTTCCGGAGCCGGTCTTCACCACCGGCACCGTCGAATTCGTCGCGCCGCGCACGCCCCTCGAGGAGGTCGTCGCCGGCATCTTCGGTGACGTGATCTCGGCGCCGCGGGTGAGCGTCGATACGTCGTTCTTCGACCTGGGCGGCAACTCGCTCAGCGCCACCCGGGTGGCTGCCCGCGTCACGTCCGCGACCGGCACCGAGGTCGGGATCCGTGACCTGTTCGAGGCACCCACCGTCGCGACCCTCGCGAAGCTCGTCGAGGACCGGGCCCACAACGGCTCTCGCCGCCCCGCGCTCGTCGCGGGCAGACGCCCCCAGGCGCTGCCGCTGTCGCTCGCGCAGCAGCGGATGTGGTTCCTCAACCGTTTCGATCCGTCCTCACCCGCGTACAACGTTCCGCTGACCGTGCGGTTGCGCGGCGAACTGGACGTCGAGGCCCTGGCCGCGGCGCTGTCCGACGTCGTCGCGCGGCACGAGGTGCTCCGGACCGTGTTCCCGGACTCCGAGTCCGGCGCGCACCAGGTCATCCTGCCCGCCGCCGACGTCGACCTCGCTCTCGAACCGGTCGACGTCCGCGAAGAGGACCTGCGGGACCGGATGTTCGAGTTCGGTTCCACCGGATTCGACGTCACCGACACGATCCCGGTGCGGACCCGCCTGTTCCGGCTCGGCGCGACCGACCACGTCCTCGTGCTCGTCATGCACCACATCGCGTCCGACGGCGCCTCCACGCTGCCGCTGGCCCGCGACGTCATGACGGCGTACGCAGCCCACCGGGAGGGCACGGAGCCCGCCTGGCCGGTGCTGCCCGTCCAGTACGCCGACTACGCGCTGTGGCAGCGGGACGTGCTCGGTTCCGAGGGAGATCCCGATTCCCTGGCCGCCGCGCAGATCGACTTCTGGTCGAAGACCCTCGCGGGGGTGCCCGACGTCCTGGCTCTCCCCACCGACCGTCCCCGCCCGACGGTGCGGTCGATGGCAGGCGCCTCCGTCGGCTTCTCCGTCGACGGGGACGTGCACCGTCGTCTCGGTGAGGTCGCGCGGGCGCACAACGTGTCACTGTTCATGGTGCTGCACGCCTCGCTGTCCGTGCTGCTCGCGCGGCTCAGTTCGAGCACCGACATCGCGATCGGCGCCGCGGTGGCCGGTCGCGGCGACGAGGCGCTCGAGAACCTCGTCGGCATGTTCGTGAACACTCTGGTGCTGCGGACCGAGGTCGAGCCGGGAACCTCCTTCGCCGAACTGCTCGAGCAGGTCCGCACCCAGGACCTCGCCGCGTTCAGCAACCAGGACGTTCCGTTCGAGCAGTTGGTGGACGCCCTGAAGCCGACCCGGTCCACGGCGTACTCGCCGCTGTTCCAGGTCGTGCTGACCCATCAGGTCAACGGCATCCCGGCGCTCGAGTTCGCCGGACTCGAGGCGACGCCCGGTGCCGTGGACGTCGAGTTCAGCAAGTTCGACCTCACCGTCGACCTGCGCGAACTGTGGTCGGAGGAGGGCGCGCCCACCGGGATCACGGGTGTTCTCGGTTACGCCACCGAGATCTTCGACGCCGAGACCGTGCAGGGCTTCGCGGACCGCTTCGTGCGGATCCTGGCCGCCGTCGCGGGCGGCGGAACCGACGTCGCGGTGGGGGACATCCCCATCCTCGACGCCGCGGAGACCGAGGAACTGACACCGGTCCGTGGTCTCGAGGGCGTCGCGCCCACCACGCTCGTCGATCTGCTGGGGGCCGCGGTCGCCGCGAACCCGGACGGGGTCGCGGTCGTCGCGGGCGCCGACAGCATCACCTACCGTGAACTGGACGAGCGCTCGAACAGGGTGGCGCGCATCCTGATCGAACGCGGGGTCGGCGCGGAGACGTTCGTCGGGCTCGGTATCACCCGCTCGATTCCGTCCATCGTCGGCATCTGGGCCGTCGCCAAGAGCGGCGGCGCGTACGTGCCGATCGACCCCGGCTACCCGGACGAGCGCATCGCCCACATGGTCACCGATTCCGGTGTGACGCTGGGGCTTTCCGTGAGCTCCGAGGTCGGCCGGCTTCCGCGGGACGTCGACTGGCTGGTGCTCGACAGCGACGAGTTCGTGGACGCCTCGGCGCGCTACTCCACGGCTCCCGTCGCGGAGGCGGAGCGCCGGACGGCGGTCACACCGGCCAACAGCGCCTACGTGATCTACACGTCCGGCACCACCGGGCAGCCCAAGGGCGTCGTCGTCACGCACCGGGGTCTGGCCAACTTCGCCGCCGAACAGCGTGAGCGCTACCGGGTGACGACCGACTCGCGGACGCTGCACTTCGCGTCGCCGAGTTTCGACGCGTCCGTTCTCGAACTGCTGCTCGCGGTCGGTGCCGGCGCCACCATGGTGATCGCTCCCACCGACGTGTACGGCGGACCCGAGTTCGCGAAGTTCCTGCGCGAGCACCGCGTCACGCACGGCTTCGTCACGCCTTCGGCGCTGGCCTCCGTGGACCCGTCCGGGCTGGGCGACTTCCAGTTCGTCGTCGCCGGCGGCGAGGCCGTCCCGGCGGAACTCGCGGCCCGCTGGGCGCCCGGACGCTCCCTGTTCAACGGCTACGGTCCCACCGAGACCACGATCATGACCAACATCAGCGACCCGATGGCCGCCGACGGCCCGGTCACGATCGGTGGTCCGATCCGCGGCACCAGCGCGCTGGTCCTCGACGACCGGCTCCGGCCCGTCCCGGTCGGTATCGCAGGTGACCTCTATCTGTCGGGCCTCGGACTGGCCCGTGGCTACCACCGGCGCACGCCGCTGACCGCGGGACGCTTCGTGGCGAACCCCTACGGCGAGCCGGGCGACCGGATGTACCGCACCGGCGACGTCGTGCGCTGGACGAAGGACGCGGACGGCGCGCTGACCGTCGACTACGTGGGCCGCTCGGACCAGCAGGTGAAGGTCCGCGGGTTCCGCATCGAACTCGGCGAGATCGACGCGGTGCTGGCGAAGCATCCCGCCGTCGACTTCGCGACGACGTCCGTGCTGCCCGGGCCGTCCGGGGACTCGGTTCTCGTGTCGTACGTGCTCCCGGCGCCGGGCGCCGAGGTGGACGTCACCGGCGTGCTGGACTTCGTGGGCGAGTTCGTCCCCACGTACATGGTGCCGTCGACGATCGTGACGCTCGACGCGATCCCACTCACTCCGGTGGGCAAGCTCGACCGCCGGGCGCTGCCCGAGCCCGAGTTCCTGGCGGAGGACCGCGAGTTCCGGGCCGCGGGAACCGCTCTCGAACAGCGGGTCGCCGCGGTGTTCGCGGAGGTGCTCGGTGTCGACCAGGTGGGCGCCGACGACGACTTCTTCACGCTCGGCGGCAACTCGCTCGCCGCCACCCGCGTGATGGCGCGGATCAACGAGGCCGTCGGGATCGACGCCCCGGTCCGTGAGATCTTCGAGGCTCCCACGGTGGCGCAGCTGGCCCGCAGGCTGGAGGCGCTCGGCGTGGACGGCGGTGCCCGTCCGCCCGTCACCGCCGGACCGCGCCCGGACCGTCTGCCGCTCTCGCTCGCTCAGCAGCGGATGTGGTACGCCAACCGATTCGACCCCGAATCGGCCGAGTACAACATCCCGTTGGCGCTCCGGCTCACCGGCGCACTGGACGCCGACGCGCTGCGGTCGGCGATCGCCGACGTCGTGGCCCGCCACGAATCGCTCCGCACGGTGTACCCGGATTCCGTCGACGGCCCCTACCAGGTCGTCCTGCCCGCGTCCGACACGAAGTCCGCGCTCGACGTCGTCCGCGTGGCCGACGAGCAGGAACTGCGGGAGCGGGTCGTCACGCTGGCGTCGGCAGGATTCGACGTCACCGCCGACGTCCCGGTGCGCGCCGCCCTGTTCGCGCTCGGGGAACGCGACCACGTCCTCGTGGTCGTCGTCCACCACATCTCGGCGGACGGTTCGTCGATGGCCCCGCTCGCACGGGACCTGTTCGGCGCGTACGGCGCACGCGCGCAGGGGGAGGAGCCCGGCTTCTCACCGCTGCCCGTGCAGTACCCCGACTTCGCCCTGTGGCAGCGCACTCTCCTCGGCTCCGAGGACGACCCGGACTCGCTCGCGGGCAAGCAGATCGCGTACTGGACGCACGCCCTCGGCGATGCGCCGGAGGTCCTCGACCTTCCGGCGGACAGGCCGCGCCCGGCGGTCCGCAATCCGCAGGGCGGTCTGATCGAGTTCGAGATCGGGCAGGACGTGCACCGGTCCCTGAACGAGCTCGCGCAGACTCACCAGGCGTCGCTGTTCATGGTGGTGCACGCCGCGCTCGCCGTGCTGCTCGGACGACTGAGCAACTCGGGCGACATCTCCGTCAGCACCCCGGTCGCCGGCCGCGGTGACCGCGCGCTCGACGACCTCGTCGGGATGTTCGTCAACACTCTGGTGCTGCGTACCGAGGTCGACCAGAATGCCCGCTTCAGCACGCTGCTCACGCAGGCCCGCGAGGTCGATCTCAACGCATTCGGCAATGCCGATGTGCCGTTCGAGCAGATCGTCGAGGTGCTCCGGCCGTCGCGCACCGCCGCGTACGCGCCGCTCGCGCAGGTGATGCTGAGCTTCCAGAACCTCGAGCGGCCCAAGCTCGAGCTCGCCGGGCTGACCGTCGAGATCCTCGAGAGCGGACTCACCACCAGCAAGACCGATCTCGGTGTCGCCGTCGAGGAACGGTTCGACGACGATTCCGTCGCGAACGGTATGCGGGGCTGGTTCTCCTACGCCACCGATCTCTTCGACGAGTCGACGGTCCGCGGTTTCGCCGATCGTTTCGTGCGTGTGCTGGAGGCCGTCACGGCCGACGCGGACGCCGTCGTCGGTGACATCGACATCCTGACCGAGGACGAGAAGGCCGGACTCGCCGTGCCGGACGAGGGCGGACAGTCCCTGTTGGCGCACTCGATCTCGGAGGAGCTGGCGGCCACCAAGTCGCTGCCCGAACTCCTCGACGGTGCCGCGTCGATCAACCCGGACGGAATCGCGCTGTCGCACAACGGCACCGATGTCACGTACGTGCAGTTGCGGGACAAGTCCGCGGAACTCGCGCGCACACTCGCCGGTGTGGGCGTGGGCCCCGAGGCCGCGGTCACGGTGGCCCTGTCCACCCTGCTGCCCGGACTGCTCGACGGGTCGTCGGGCGAAGGCTTCGCCGACACGTTCGCCGGCGTCCTCGCCGGGGTGATCGCCGACGCGACGTCGGCGACCGCCGCGACCGAAGCGGACGAGCGGACCGTCGTCGACCTGTTCGACGAGCAGGTGGCGCGGACGCCGGACGCTGTGGCCCTGGTGTCCGGCGACGAGTCGCTGACGTACGCCGAGTTCGACGAGCGTGTCAACGCACTCGCGCGCACGCTGATCGGGATGGGTGTCGGACCGGAGGTCCGGGTCGCTCTCGCGATCCGGCGGTCGATCGACTCGATGGTCGCGATGTACGCGATCCTGAAGGCGGGTGGGGCATACGTTCCGCTCGACCCCGACCATCCGGCCGAACGCACCGCGTACGTCCTCGACAGCGCCTCGCCGCTGTGCATCCTGACGGTGGCGCGGGATGCGCTCGACCTTCCCGCCGGACACGACGTGGTGGAGATCGACCGGCTTTCCGTCGACGAATCGGCGGCGCCGCTGCGCGACGAGGAGCGCCGGGCGGCGCTTCGGGCGTCGAACCCCGCTTATGTCATCTACACGTCCGGTTCGACGGGAAGGCCGAAGGGCGTCGCGGTGAGCCACGCGGCGGTCCTGAACCAGATCTCGTGGATCGTGGACCAGTACGAACTCGGCGCACACGATGTCGTGCTGCAGAAGACCCCGGCGACGTTCGACGTGTCGGTCTGGGAGTTGTTCGGCACGCTCGTCGCGGGTGCCCGCCTGGTGATCGCGTCACCCGACGGTCACGGTGATCCCGAGTATCTCGCGGCGTTGATCGCGCGCGAGGGTGTCACGGCGACGTCGTTCGTCCCGTCGATGCTGTCGGTGTTCGTCGGCGAGGCCGAACGGCACGACCTTCTCAGCCTTCGCGTGGTGCTGGTCGCGGGCGAGGCGTTCCCGCCCGCGACCGCCGAGGCGTTCAGGGCCTTGTCGGAAGCCGAACTGCACAACCTGTACGGTCCGACGGAATTCACCGTGCACGCGACCGCCGGGCAGGTCGACCCGGACGTGCGCGGTACCGTGCCCATCGGAAGTGCGGTGCGGAACACCGATCTCCACGTGCTGGACTCACGCCTTCGCCCGGTCCCGGTCGGGGTTCCCGGCGAGCTGTACCTCGCGGGGACGCAGTTGGCCCGGGGATACGTCGGACGCAGCGATCTGACCTCCGATCGGTTCGTCGCGAACCCGTTCGGCGGGTCCGGGCAGCGGATGTACCGCACGGGTGACGTCGTTCGCCGGCGCGCCGACGGGAACCTCGAATACATCGGACGCAGCGACTTCCAGGTCAAGCTGCGAGGATTGCGGATCGAACTCGGCGAGGTCGAGGCCGCGTTGCTGACGCACGAATCCTTGGCGCAGGCAGCGGTGACGATCCATCGAAGCGAGTCGACCGGCGAGAATCTCGTGGCCTACGTGGTGCCGCGGTCCGGCGCCCGGGTCGACACGAAGTCGGTGCAGGACGCGGCGGCGCAGATCCTGCCCGCGTACATGGTGCCCGCCCGCATCGTCGTCCTGGACAGTTTCCCTCTCGGTGCCAGCGGGAAGCTGGACCGGAAAGCCTTGCCGGAGCCCGAGTTCGCCACCGTCGCGGTGGAGTACGTGGCCCCCCGCACGCCGATGGAGACCGTCGTGGCGAGCGTGTTCGCCGACGTTCTCGGCGCCGACCGGGTCGGGTCCGCGGACTCGTTCTTCGACCTCGGCGGAAACTCCATCAGCGCGACGAGACTCACCGCCCGTCTCCGGGCGGCGGTCGGCGCGCACCTGTCGGTGCGGGAGTGCTTCGAGAATCCGACCGTCGCGGAACTCGCGGCGCTGCTCGAGACGACGTCGGGGAGCGCCGAACAGCGTCCCGCCCTCGTCGCCCGCCCGCGGCCCGACCGCATCCCGCTGTCGCTGGCGCAGCAGCGGATGTGGTTCGTCAACCAGTTCGATCCGTCCTCGCCGGCGTACAACCTGCCGTTGGCGGTGCGGTTGACCGGCTCGATCGACCCGGCAGCGCTGAATTCGGCGTGGGCGGACGTCGTGGAGCGGCACGAGTCGCTGCGGACGGTCTTCCCGGTCGACGGCGACGACGCGCACCAGGTCGTGCTGCCCGCCGCGGACGTGGTGTCCGACCTGACCCCGACCCCGGTCGCGGACGAGCAGGACCTGTTCGCGCGCCTGCGTGAACTCGGAGCCACCGGATTCGACGTCACCGAGACGGTCCCGGTGCGGGTCGCCTGCTTCGAGGTGAACCCCACCGACCACATCCTGATGATGGTCGTGCACCACATCTCGGCCGACGGTGCGTCGCTGGCGCCGCTGTTCACGGACGTCATGACCGCCTACGCGGCGCGTGCCGCCGGCAGTGCCCCCGACTGGGAGCCGCTGCCCGTCCAGTACGCCGATTACGCGCTGTGGCAGCGTGAGTCGCTCGGTGACGAGTCCGATCCCGAATCGCTGGTCGCCCGCCAACTCGGTTACTGGCAGCAGGCGCTCGGCGGGCTCCCCGAGGTGCTCGAACTGCCGACCGACCGGCCCCGGCCGCCCGTGCAGTCGCTGCGCGGCGCGTCGGCACGGTTCTCGATCGACGCGCAGACCCACCGCGGGCTGCTCGCGATCGCCCAGGAAACGAACACGACCCTCTTCATGGTCGTGCACGCCGCGCTCGCGGTCCTGCTCGAGCGGCTGTCTTCGCAGACGGACGTCGCGATCGGCACACCGGTCGCCGGCCGTGGCGAGCAGGAACTCGACAGGCTCGTCGGCATGTTCGTCAACACCCTCGTGCTGCGCGCGTCGGTGCGTCCCGACGACACGTTCGCCGACCTGCTGGCACAGGTGCGCGCCACCGATCTGAATGCGTTCAGCCACAGCGACGTTCCGTTCGAACGCCTCGTCGAGGTCCTCGACGTCCCGCGGTCGACGGCGCACCAGCCGCTGTTCCAGGTGGCGTTGTCGTTCGACAACAACGAATCGGTCCGGCTGGAGTTCCCGGGTCTCGAGATCTCCGCGCTCGACGCCCCGCTCGAGGTCGCCAAGTTCGACCTCCAGCTCAGTGTCGGTGAGCGCTACGCCGACGGGGCCGCCGCGGGGATCGCCGCGACGTTCAACTACTCGACCGACATCTTCGACGAGCAGACCGTCGTGGGCTTCGCGGACCGGTTCGTCCGGGTCCTCGGTGCCGTGTCGTCCGACCGCGACGTGGTCCTCGGCGACATCGAGATCCTCGACGCCGCGGAGAAGGCCGCGATCGCCCCGGTCCGCGGACCGAAGTCGGTCGAGCCGAGCACGCTGCCGGAACTGCTGCGTTCGGGCGTCGAGATCTCGCCGGATTCGGTTGCGGTGTCCTTCGAGGGCCGGAAGCTCACGTACCGCGAACTCGACGAGCAGTCGAACCGGCTGGCGCGCGTCCTGATCGATCGGGGCGTGGGGCCGGAGAACTATGTCGCGCTGGCGATCACACGCTCCGTCGAATCCATCCTCGGGATCTGGTCGATCGCGAAGGCCGGCGGCGCCTACCTGCCCGTCGATCCGAAGCTTCCGTTCGAGCGGATCGGCGAGATGCTGTCCGATTCGGGAGCGGTCCTCGGACTGACGGTCGCCCGCCATCACGCCGATCTTCCCGGCACGGCGGAGTGGATCGTCCTCGACGAGACGGACGCCACCGAGCAGATCGCTGCCCGCAGCGCGTCCGCGGTGGAGGATGCCGATCTGCGCCGCGCGCTGACGGTCGATCACCCCGCGTACCTCATCTACACCTCGGGTTCGACGGGCAAGCCGAAGGGCGTGGTCGTCACCCACCGCGGTCTGGCCAACCTCACCCGCGAGGTGCGCGAGCACTACGTCGTGTCGCCGGATTCCCGGTTCCTGCACGTGGCGTCGCCGAGCTTCGACACGTCGGTCGGGGAGATGCTCGCCGCGTTCAGCGCGGGCGCCACCCTGGTGATCTCGCCCGCGGACGTCTACGGCGGCGACGAACTCGCCGACCTGATCCGCCGCGAACAGGTCAACAACGTGGTCATGACGCCGACCGCGCTGATGACGGTCGACCCCGACGGCCTCGACTCCGTCACGTCCGTCGTGGTCGGCGGCGACACCTGCACGCCGGAACTCGTGGCGCGGTGGGCTCCCGGCCGTCAGATGCGCAACGCGTACGGTCCCACCGAGACCACGGTCATCGTCACCATCACCGAACCGATGGTGGCCGGTGAGCGCGTCACGATCGGTTCGCCGCTGCGGGGTGTCGAATCCCTCATCCTCGATTCGCGGTTGCGACCGGTGCCGGAGGGAGTGCCCGGGGAGCTGTACATCTGCGGTCCGTCGGTGACCCGCGGTTACCACAACCGTCCGTCCGTCACGGCGGAACGGTTCGTGGCCAACCCGTTCGGGGAGCCCGGTGCCCGCATGTACCGCACCGGCGACGTCGTGCGGTGGGCGGACGGACACCGCGTGGAATACGTCGGCCGGTCCGACTTCCAGGTGAAGGTCCGCGGGTTCCGCGTCGAACTCGGTGAGATCGACGCCGCCCTGACCGCGCAGCCGGACATCGAGTTCGCGGTGACCGTGGGTCGCGAGAATCCCGCCGGACTCACGACCCTCGTGTCGTACGTCCTGCCCGCCGACGGTGCGTCGGTCGACCCGGAATCGTTGAAGTCGGTTGTCGGCGACACGCTTCCGCCGTACATGGTGCCGTCCGTCGTGATCGTCCTCGACGAGATCCCGCTGACCGGCATCGGCAAGCTGGACCGGACGCGGCTGCCCGAGCCCGAGTTCGTGTCCGCGGGCGCGGAGTTCCGTGCCCCGACGACCCCCGCCGAGGAGACGATCGCAGGCATCTTCGCCGACGTGCTCGGACTCGAGCAGGTCAGCGTCGACGACAGCTTCTTCGACCTCGGCGGAAACTCGCTGAGCGCCACCCGGGTGGTGTCGCGGGCCGGGCAGGTCTTCGGCCTCCGCATCGGCGTGCGGGAACTGTTCGAGGCTCCGACGGTCGCGGGCCTGGCCGCCCGCATCGCCACCCCGGACGAGAACGTCCGGCCACGGCCCGTCCTCGCACCGCGGGAGAGGTCTGCCTTCGTCCCGTTGTCGCTGGCGCAGTCCCGGATGTGGTTCATCAACCGCTTCGACCCGGACTCGCCCGCCTACAACATCCCGCTCGCGGTCCGGTTGACCGGCGCGCTGGACGTCGACGCATTGCAGTCCGCGGTGTTCGACGTGCTCGAGCGGCACGAGTCGCTGCGCACGATCTACCCGGATTCGGCCGACGGCCCGCACCAGGTGATCCTCCCCACCGCGCAGGTGCCGATCGACGTCGCACCCGTTCCGGTCACCGAGACCGAACTGCGCGAGCAGTTGACGGAGATGGTGGCCACCGGATTCGACGTCACCGCCGACATCCCGCCGATCCGGGTGCGCCTGTTCGAGGTCGGCCCGCAGGACTACGTGCTGGCTCTCGTCGTGCACCACGTGTCGACGGACGGCGAATCCACCGCCCCGTTCGTGCGTGACGTCATGGTGGCGTACGCATCCCGGGCGGCGGGCCGCGAACCCGGCTTCGCGCCGCTTCCGGTGCAGTACGCGGACTACGCGATCTGGCAGCGGGAACTTCTCGGCAGCGAGGACGACCCGGACAGCCTGATCGCCGCCCAGCTGGGCTTCTGGACGAAGACCCTCGCGGGCGTTCCCGACCTCCTCGAGCTGCCGGTGGACCGGCCGCGGCCGCCCGTGCAGTCGCTGCGCGGGTCGCGGATCGATTTCACCGTCGACGCCGAGGTGCACCGTGGTCTGGCCGCACTCGCCCGCAGGCACAACGCCAGCGTGTTCATGGCCGTGCACGCCGCGTTCGCGGTGCTGCTGAGCCGGTTGTCCGGCACCGAGGACATCGCGGTGGGCACCCCCATCGCCGGCCGTGGCGAGCGAGAACTCGACGACGTCGTCGGCATGTTCGTCAACACGCTCGCGCTGCGGGTGCAGGTCGACGGGCAGCAGACGTTCGACGAGATCCTCGATCGTGCCCGCGAGGCCGACCTCGAGGCGTTCTCGCACGCCGACGTCCCGTTCGAGCGCCTCGTCGAGGTGCTGAACCCGGCGCGCTCGATGGCACACCACCCGATCTTCCAGGTGGGCTACTCGTTCCAGAACACGACGAAGGCCGAGCTGGAACTGCCCGACCTCACCGTCGCGCCGCTCGACGTCGAGGGCGACACGGCGCAGTTCGATCTGCATCTGATCCTGGGGGACAGTCCCGAGGGTGAGCAGATGTCGGGTGTGTTCACGTTCGCCACCGACCTGTTCGACGCCGCCACCGTCCAGCGTTTCGCGGACATGTTCCGCCGTGTGCTGGCCGCCGCGGTGGAGTCGCCGCGGACCGCGGTCGGCGACCTGCCGCTCACCGGCAGCGACGAGCGCGCACTCGTGGTGTCCGGATGGAACGACACCGCGCAGGCACTGCCGGAGACGACGCTGGCGGAGATGTTCGCGGCCGCCGCCGCGGAGAACCCGGACGGCACCGCGCTCGTGTTCGACGGCGAGTCGCTCACGTACGCCGAGTTCTCGGCGCAGGTGAACCGGCTGGCCCGGCATCTCGTCGGTCGCGGTGTCGGCCCGGAAACCGTGGTGGGCCTGGCCATTCCGCGTTCGGTGGAACTGCTGGTCGGCATGTACGCAATTGCTGCGGCCGGCGGCGCGTACCTGCCGATCGACCCGGACCATCCGGCCGACCGCACCGCGTACGTGCTCGAGAGCGCGCAGCCCGTCTGCGTCCTCACGACCCGCGACGTGGCCGGAGGACTGCCCGGTGGCGTCGACTATCTCCTCCTCGACGAACTGGATCTCGGCGGACTCGACCCGGCTCCGCTGGCCGACTCGGAGCGGACCGCACCGCTGCGGCCGCAGAACGCCGCGTACGTGATCTACACGTCCGGTTCGACCGGACGGCCGAAGGGCGTGGCGATCGCGCACGGTGCGATCGCGAACCAGTTGCGCTGGAAGCAGGCGGAATACCCGCTCACCGCCGAGGACTCGGTGCTGCTCAAGACGGCGGCCACGTTCGACCTGTCGGTGTGGGAGTTCTGGTGGGCGCTGACCGCGGGCGCACGGCTCGTCGTCGCCACACCGGACGGCCACCGCGACCCGTCGTACCTGGCCGCACTCGTCGCCGAACAGCAGGTGTCGACGGTCCACTTCGTGCCCTCGCTGCTGTCGGCGTTCGTCGCGGTGGCGGAGCCCGCGCAGCTGGTGTCGTTGCGGCGGGTGCTGTGCATCGGTGAGGCCCTGCCCGCCGACACGGTGCTCCGGTTCCGGGACGTCTGCGACGCGGAGATCTTCAACCTGTACGGCCCCACCGAGGCCGCCGTCAGCGTCACCCACTACCGGTGCGGCGACGAGCACGACGGTTCGGTTCCGATCGGCAGGCCCGAATGGAACACGCAGACCTACGTTCTCGATTCGCGTCTGCACCCCGTTCCCGCCGGCGTCACAGGTGAGCTCTATCTCGCGGGTGAGCAGTTGGCGCGCGGGTACTTCGGCCGCCACGACCTCACCGCGGAACGATTCGTCGCCAACCCGTTCGGCAAGGCCGGGGCGCGGATGTACCGCACCGGCGACCTCGTGCGGTGGAACCGCGACGGCAACCTCGACTACGTCGGCCGCAGCGACTTCCAGGTGAAGGTCCGCGGTTTCCGCATCGAGCTCGGCGAGATCGAGCGTGCCCTCGTGGCGCACCCGTCGGTGGCGCAGGCCGTCGTCGTGGTGCACCACGACCGGCACACCGGCGACCGCCTCGTCGGCTATGTCGTGCCGGAACCGGGTGATTCCGTCGACGACGCCGACGTCCTCGCGTTCGCGGGTAAGTCGGTACCCGGCTACATGGTGCCGTCCGCGCTGATCGCGCTCGACGAGTTGCCGTTGAACATCAACGGCAAGCTCGATCGCAAGGCTCTGCCCGAGCCCGAGTTCGGCGGCGCCGCGGACCATTACCGTGCTCCGCGCACTCCGGTCGAGGAAATCGTGGCGGGTGTCTTCGCGGACGTCCTCGGTCACGAGCGGGTCAGCGCCGACACGAGCTTCTTCGACCTCGGCGGCAACTCGCTGGTGGCGACCCGCGTCGTCGCCCGGCTCAACGCGGCCCTCGACACGTCGATCGGGGTGCGCGAGCTGTTCGAGGCGCCGACGGTGATCGCGTTGTCGGCCCGTGCCGAGCAGTCCGATTCGGCGGGCGCGAACCGGCCGGCGCTGGTGGCACACCCGCGTCCTGCCCGGATTCCGCTGTCCCCGGCGCAGTCCCGCATGTGGTTCATCAACCAGTTCGACACCGCGTCGGCGGCCTACAACATTCCGCTGGCGATCAGGCTGACCGGTCATCTCGACGTGGCCGCGCTGGGGCAGGCGCTCGGTGACGTCGTCGAGCGGCACGAGACCCTGCGCACGACGTACCCCGACACCGGTGACGGACCGGGCCAGGTCGTGCTGCCCGCCCGGAGCTTCACCGCCCTGGACGTCGAGGACGTGGCCGACGAGAATGCGTTGCGCGAACGCGTGATCTCCCTCGTCACCGCCGGATTCGACGTCGCGCAGGCCGTTCCGGTCCGGGCCCGCCTCCTGCGTATCGACGACGACCAGCACGTGCTGGTCATCGTGGTCCACCACATCTCGTCCGACGGTGCCTCGACGGCGCCGCTGGCGCGCGACGTGGTGGTCGCCTACAGCGCCCGCGCCGCCGGCTCGGAACCCGGCTGGGCTCCGCTCGACGTCCAGTACGCGGACTTCTCGCTCTGGCAGCACGAGTTGCTCGGTGACGAGAACGCCCCGGATTCGCTGGCCACCAAGCAGATCGACTACTGGCGCACCACGCTGAGCGGTCTGCCGGACGTGCTGCCGTTGCCGACGGACCGGCCGCGACCGCCCGCACAGTCGATGCGGGGCGCCAATTTCGACTTCGAGATCGACGCGGAACTCCGCGACCGGCTCGGGGCACTGGCCCGCGAACACAACGCGTCGCTGTTCATGGTCGCGCACGCGGCGCTGTCGGTGCTGCTCGCGCGGCTGAGCGCCACGGACGACATCGCGGTGGGCACCGCGATCGAGGGCCGCGGCGAGGCCGCACTCGACGACCTGGTCGGCATGTTCGTCAACACGCTGGTGTTGCGCGCGCACGTCGACGTCGAAGCTCCGTTCGCCGACCTGCTCGCACAGGTGCGTCAGCACGACCTCGGCGCGTTCACACACACCGACGTGCCGTTCGAGCGGCTGGTCGAGATCCTGCAGCCGGAACGCTCGACCGCGTTCTCGCCGCTGTTCCAGGTGGCTCTCGCGTTCCAGAACATCGAGCAGGCGCACCTCGAATTGCCCGGACTCACTGTCGAGGGACTCGACGGCGGGATCAACGCCGCGAAGTTCGATCTGCAGCTCACGCTCGCCGACGCGGCAGGCGCGGACGGTGACGCGCCGATGCGCGGCGTGTTCACCTACGCCACGGACCTGTTCGACGAGCGCACCATCGCGGCGTTCGCGTTCCGCTTCCAGCGGATTCTCGAGGCGATCACCGCCGACGCGTCCGTGCTTATCGGCGACATCGACGTCCTCAGCGAGAACGAGCACGCCGTGCTCGCACCGGTGCGCGGCGCGGATACCGCCGCACCCGAATTGCTGTCGGGCATCCTGGCCGCTGCCGCGGCGGTGAACCCCGACGCCGTCGCCGTCGTGTGCGGCGACGAGCAGGTCACCTACCGCGAACTCGACGAGCGCTCGAACCGTCTCGCCCGTGTTCTCATCGGCAGGGGTATCGGGGCCGACGACTTCGTGGCCCTCGCGCTGACCCGTTCCGTCGAATCGATCGTGTCCATCTGGGCGGTCGCGAAGACCGGCGCGGCGTTCGTCCCGGTCGATCCGAGCTACCCGTTCGACCGGATCATGCACATGGTCACGGACTCCCGCGTGGAGATCGGTCTCACCACCGGCGCCCACGTCGCCGAACTTCCGGACACGGTGCGCTGGCTCGTGCTCGGTGCGGACGAGATGGACGACGCGTGCGCGTCCGTGTCGAACGGGGCCGTCACCGACGCGGACCGTATCCGTCCGACCCGGGTCGACGACGCGGCGTACGTGATCTACACGTCGGGGTCGACGGGTCTGCCCAAGGGCGTCGTCGTCACCCACACGGGCCTGGCGAACGTCACGACCGAGCAGGTCGAGCGGCTCCGGCTCACCCCGCAGTCGCGGGTGCTGCACTTCGCCTCGCCCAGCTTCGACGCCTCGGTCTTCGAGTTGCTGCACGCCGTGGCCGCCGCGTCGACGATGGTCATCGCGTCCGGTGTCGTGTACGGCGGCGACGAACTGGCGCGGTTGCTGAAGAAACAGAAGGTCACGCACGCCTTCATCACGCCCGCCGCGCTCACCACGGTGGACCCGGCCGGGCTGGAACGCATCGAGGTGCTGTCGGTGGCCGGCGAGGCCTGCCCGCCGGAGCTCATGCAGAAGTGGGCACCCGGCAGGCGCATGTTCAACCTGTACGGCCCGTCCGAGGCGACGATCTGGAGCACCTCGAGCAACCCGATGAAGGCGGATCGGCCCGTCACCATCGGCGGTCCCACCCGGGGCGTCGACGTGGTGGTTCTCGATTCGCGGCTCACGCCCGTCCCGGTGGGTGTCGCCGGTGAGCTGTACGTCGCGGGCCCGAGTGTGGCCCGCGGCTACCACAACCGGTTCGCCCTGACGGCGGAGCGTTTCGTCGCCAACCCGTTCGGCGGTGCCGGCGAGCGGCTCTACCGCACCGGCGACGTCGTCCGCTGGGTGCACGACGACGAGTCGGGCGACCTCGTCCTCGACTACGTCGGCCGTTCCGACTTCCAGGTGAAGGTCCGCGGATTCCGTATCGAACTCGGTGAGATCGACGCCGAACTCGGCAGGCACCCGAGTGTCGACTTCGCGGTCACGCTCGGCCATCACCGCGAGCAGACCGGGCAGACCGTGCTGGTGTCGTACGTGATGCCCGCAGCGGGCGCGTCGATCGACGTCGCCGAGCTGTCGGCGTTCGTCTCCGAGACCCTGCCCGGGTACATGGTGCCGTCGTCGATCATGGCCATCGACTCGGTTCCGCTGACCCCCGCGGGCAAGCTCGACCGCAAGGCACTTCCCGAGCCGCAGTTCGTGTCGGTCGCCAGCGAATACACCGCGCCGTCGACGCCGATGGAGAAGGCCATCGCCGACGTCTTCGCGCAGGTTCTCGGCGTCGACCGGGTCGGCGTCGACGACTCGTTCTTCGCTCTCGGCGGCGACAGCATCGTGTCCATCCAGCTGACCACCCGGGCGAAGAACGCCGGAGTGCTGTTCACCGCGCGAGACGTCTTCGAGCGCAAGACCGTGGCGGCGCTGGCCGACGTGGCGGCGTGGGCCACCGAGGTCGACTCGGTGAAGCTCGAGGAGTTGCCGGGCGGCGGCGTCGGAACGATGCCGCTCACCCCGATCGCGCACTGGCTGGTGGAGACCGCGGGGACCTTCGAGAAGTTCTCGCAGGCGGTCCTGCTGACCACCCCGCCCGCCGTCACGCGAGATCAGCTCGCGGACACGGTGGACGCGATCCTGGCACGCCACGACATTCTCCGCTCCCGGCTCACGCGGGTCGGGGACGACTGGTCGTTCGAATCGCTGTCCGTTCGACGCGCGTTCGACGCGGACGAGCTGATCGAGCAGATCGAGTTCACCGACAAGCCGGGCACCGACGAGTTCGAGCGGCTGGCCCGCGCGGCTCTCAGTCGTGCCGCGGACCGCCTCGATCCGGCGTCGGGCCGGATGACGCAGTTCGTGTGGTTCGCGCCCGCGGAGTCGTTGCCGGGTCAGAGCGGGCGCCTGCTGGTGCTCGCGCACCACCTCGTCGTCGACGGGGTGTCCTGGCGAGTACTGTTGCCGGACTTCGCGACCGCGGGTTCGCAGATCATGGCGGGAGCGCCCGCGCAGCTCGAACCGGTCGGATCCTCCGTCCGGGCGTGGGCGCACGGACTCGCGGAGGAGGCGAAGTCTCCGCACCGCGTGGCCGAACTCGACTTCTGGCGCGGGATGCTCGCGGGAAGCGATCCGCTGATCGGACGGCGCGCGTTCGACCCGGAACGCGACGTGATCGCCCGCACCGACCGCCTGAGCATGACGTTCTCGACGCAGGTGACGCAGGCGCTGCTGACCACGATCCCGCAGTCCGTGAACGGCGGCGTCAACGACGGCCTGCTCGCGGCGCTCGCTCTCGCGGTGTCGCGCTGGCGCGAACTCCGCGGCGGGACCACGGATCGTTCGGTGCTGATCAACCTGGAGGGACACGGCCGGGAAGAGTCGACCGTTCCCGGCGCCGACCTCGCCCGCACAGTGGGCTGGTTCACGAGCCTGTACCCGGTGCGACTGGACGTCTCGCGGGCCGATCTCGCCGACGCGTTCGACGGTGGCACGTCGGCGGGCTCTGCGCTCAAGGCAGTCAAGGAACAGTTGCTGGCCGTGCCCGACAAGGGCATCGGCTACGGCCTGCTGCGCTACCTCAACGACGAGACGGCTCCGGCTCTGGCGTCGCTGCCGACTCCGCAGATCGGGTTCAACTACCTCGGTCGGGCGGGTTCGGTGGATCTGCCGGCCGAGATCCGGGACCTCGGCTGGATTCCGGACAGCGACTCGGGTGAGTTCGGCGGCGCCATGGACGACGAGATGGTGGCGCCTGCGGTGCTCAGCATCAACGCGGTGACGTCGGAGACGGCGTCCGGCCCCCAGATCGAGGCCAAGATCGCCTTCGCCACCGAGATTCTCGACGAGGCGGACGTGTGGGAGTTCGCGGAGCTGTGGCACGCCGCGGCGACCGCGCTCGCCGAGCACGCGTCCGGGCCGGCGCGCGGCGGTCTCACGCCGTCCGACGTCCCCCTCGTGACCGTGACGCAGGACGACCTCGAGGCGCTCGAACGGCGCTACCCCGCCGCCACCGACGTGTGGCCGCTCGCTCCGCTGCAGTCCGGAATGTTCTTCCATTCCGTGCTCGCCGAGGACGCGGTGGACGTCTACACCGCTCAGGTGGTGCTCGACTTCCGGGGCGTCGTCGACACCGGCCGCCTCCGCGGCGCGGCGGAAGCGCTGATCGCGCGGCACGCGAACCTGCGCACCGCGTTCGTTCCCGACGATTCGGGGACCGCGGTCCAGGTGGTCGTCGACCACGTTGCACTGCCGTGGGAAGAGCTCGACCTGTCGGCGCTGTCCGAGGCCGACCGCGAGGAGCGGATCAGTTCCGTTCTGAGCGAACACCGTTCGGCGCGGTTCGACATGGGGCGTCCGCCCCTCATGCGGTTCCTGCTGATCCGCACGGGGGAGAGCAGCTACCGGTTCTCCATCAGCAACCACCACATCCTGCTCGACGGATGGTCGATGCCGCTGCTGATGAAGGATCTGCTGGTGCTGTACGCGACCCGCGGGGACGGCTCGGTGCTGCCGCGTGTCCGTGGATACCGTGACTTCCTCACCTGGCTGTCCGAACGCGACGCCAACGCCTCGCGCAGCGCCTGGGCGCACGCACTGGCCGGGCTGGACGGGCCGACCGTCCTGGCCCCGGCACCGGGCGGCGAGGACCGTCCCGAGCCCGCCGAGTTGGCACTGCATCTCGGCGAGGTGGTGAGCGAGAACCTGGCGCGCATCGCGCGGGATCGCGGCCTGACGATGAACACGATCGTCCAGGCGGCGTGGGGTCTGCTGCTGGCCCGGATGACCGCGTCCGACGACGTCGTCTTCGGCGCCACCGTGTCGGGCCGCCCACCGGAGGTCGCGGGCATCGAATCGATGGTGGGTCTGTTCATCAACACCATCCCGATCCGGGTGCGTGTCGACCCCCGCGAGTCGATCCTCGGGTTGCTCGAACGGCTGCAGGCGGAACAGTCCGCCCTGTTCGACCACCACCACATCGGTCTCCCCGAGATCCAGCAGATCGCCGGAATCGGCGGGCTGTTCGACACGTTGACGGTGTTCGAGTCGTACCCCGTGGACCGGGCCGGGCTCACCGAGGACAGCGACATCGACGGCCTCCGGGTCGCCGGCGTGCAGATCAGCGACGCCTCGCACTACCCGCTGAGCCTGCTGGCACAGTCGGACAGCGAACTGCAGTTGGTCCTGAAGTACCTCCCGGACGTGTTCGGCGCCGACACCGTCGAACGGCTCGGCTCCCGGCTGAACCGGATCCTGCAGACCATCGCGGCCGGAAGTTCCACTCTGGTAGGCGATCTGGATCTGCTCACACCGGACGAGCGCGACCTCGTCCTGTCCGGATGGAACGATTCCAGCCGCGACGTCGCGGAAGAATCCGTGGTGTCGATGTTCGGCGCCCAGGTCGCACGCTCACCCCACAGCACCGCCGTGGTGGCGGACCACGTGCGGCTCACCTATGCCGAGTTCGACGCGCGGGTGAACCGCCTGGCGCGGCACCTGATCGCACTGGGCGTCGGTCCGGACTCCGTGGTGGGCATCGCGATGCGGCGCTCGCTCGACATGGTGACCAGCCTCTACGCCGTTCACGCGGCGGGCGGCGCGTACGTCCCGATCGACCCGGAGCACCCGGCGGACCGGACGTCGTACGTGGTGGACAGCGCCACGCCGACGTGCGTGCTGAGTTCGGCCGACGACATCGCGAACCTCGACGTCGACGTGCCCGTGTACCTGGTCGAGGACTTCGACCTGTCCGAGTACGGCGACGGCCCGGTCGAGGACGCCGAACGGCTCGGCGACCTGCGTCCGGACAACCTGGCGTACGCGCTGTACACGTCGGGTTCGACGGGACGTCCGAAGGGTGTGGCGATTCCGCACTCGGCGCTGGCCAACCAGCTGGCGTGGATGCGGGACGTCTACGGCATCGACGCGCAGGACGTGGTGCTGCAGAAGACGCCGTTCACGTTCGACGCCTCCGTGTGGGAGCTGTTCCTGCCGTTGGTGGTCGGCGGCACCCTCGTGATCGCCACGCCGGACGGTCACCGCGATCCCGAATACATGGCGGCGACGGTCGGCACGGAATCGGTGACGGTGATCCAGTTCGTCCCGTCCGTGCTCACCATGTTCCTCGACGCCGCGACCGCCGACGGGTGCGGTTCGCTGCGCCTGGTGTTCGCGGGCGGTGAGCCGCTGCCGCAGTCGGCTGCCGAGAGGGTCGCGGGACTCGGTTCCGCGGAGCTGGTGAACCTGTACGGCCCGACCGAGGTGACCATCAACTCGACGGCCCACGTGGTGGAGCGGTCGGGGACCTCGACGATCGCACCGATCGGTTCGCCGGCCTGGAACACGCGGGCCTACGTGCTCGACGCCCACCTGAATCCGGCGCCGATCGGCGTGCCCGGCGAGCTGTACCTCGACGGCGCGCAACTCGCTCGCGGCTACGTCAACAGTGCCGCGCTGAGCGCGGACCGATTCGTCGCGAACCCGTTCGGCGATCCGGGCATGCGGATGTACCGCACCGGTGACCTCGTCCGGTGGAACGAGAGCGGTGTCCTCGAGTTCGTGGGGCGCACCGACTTCCAGGTGAAGGTGCGCGGACTGCGCATCGAGCTCGGCGAGGTCGAGGAAGCGTTCGTCCGGCACGGGGACGTGGCGCAGGCAGCCGTGATCGTGCACAACAGTGAGGTGGGGGCGCGGCTCGTCGCCTATGTCGTGCCGAGGCCCGACGCGGCGATCGACCAGGTGGCGCTGAACGCGTTCGTCGCGGAATCGTTGCCCGAGTACATGATCCCGGATTCCGTGATGGTGCTCGCCGAACTTCCGCTGGGCACCAGCGGCAAGCTCGACCGGCGCGCGCTGCCGGTGCCGGACTTCGCGTCGGCGGCCGAGTTCCGCTCGCCGCGCACCGACACCGAACGGGCACTCGCGGCCGTGTTCGGGGAGCTGCTCGGCCGGGAGAGCATCGGAATCGACGACTCGTTCTTCGACCTCGGTGGCGACAGCATCGTGTCCATCCAGTTGGTGGCGCGGGCGCGTGCGGCCGGTATCCACTTCACCGCGCGCGATGTGTTCGAGCGGCGAACCGTTGCCGAGCTGGCCGCAGTGGCCGACTCGGGCGAATCCGCGGCGGCGGCACTGGCCGAGTACGAGGGTGGCGGCGTCGGAACCGTGCCGCTCACCCCGGTCGCCCGCAAGATGGTCGAGCGCGGCGGCGACTTCGACCGATTCGTCATGCCGTTGCTGCTGACCCTGCCCGCCGGGATCGAACGCGAGCAGGTGCTCGCGACGATCACCGCCGTGGTGGACCGGCACGACGTGCTGCGGTCGACGCTGGTCACGGGCGGCGGCGAGGACGCGCTCGAGATCGCACCGGCGGGCAGCGTCGACGTCGACGCCCCCGTGCAGCGGGTGGAGATCGCGGCCGGCGCCGAGCCCGGTTCGCCGGAGTTCGACGCGGTGGCGGGTGCGGCCTTCGACGCGGCGCTGGATCGTCTCGATCCGCGCACCGGGTCGATGCTCCAGTTCGTCTGGTTCGACCCCGCCGAGGCGGATCGGCGCGGACGGCTCCTCGTCGTGCCGCACCACCTCGTCATCGACTCCGTGTCGTGGCGGATCCTGGTGCCGGACTTCGCGACCGCAGGCGCCCAGATCGCCGCGGGCACGTCGCCGTCGCTCGAGCCGGTCGGAACGTCGCTGCGCCGATGGACCGACGGTCTGCTCGAGGCGGCAGCGACACCGGAGCGGGTGGCCGAACTCGCGGTGTGGGAACGGATGCTGACCGGTCCCGACCCGCTGCTCGGCTCGCGTGAGCTGGACCTGCGCACCGACCTGGTCGGCACGCTGGAACGGACCCGGGTGGACGTGCCCGCACCGGTCACGGAGGCGTTGCTGGCCGGCACTCCGGGTGCTCTCGACGGTGAGATCGGCGACGTCCTCGCGGCGGCCCTCGCGCTGGCGGTGGCAGCGTGGCGTCGTGACCGCGGAGTCGAGGCCTCGTCGACGGTGGTCACGCTCGAGGGCCACGGACGTGAAGAGTCCGCGGTGCCGGGGGCGGATCTGTCGCGGACCGTCGGCTGGTTCACCACGATGTACCCGGCCCGTCTCGATCTCGGCGGAGTGGACATCGCGGATGCCATGAGCGGCGGTGCGGGCGCGGCGGACGCGGTGCGCGCGGTGCGCGATCAGCTGAGCGCGATCCCGGACCGGGGAATCGGGTACGGACTGTTGCGATACCTCAACCCCGACACGTCGTCGGTGATGAGGAAGTGGCCGGAACCGCAGATCGTGTTCAACTACATCGGACGCGTCAGCGCGGCCGAGGTTCCCGAGGCGGTCCGCGGACTCGACTGGCTGCCCGACTTCGACTCTCCCGTCACGGGCGGTTTCGAGAAGAGCGCGATGCCCGCCCAGGCCGTTCTCGACATCCAGTCGGTGATCTCGGAAACCGCGGAGGGCCTGCAGCTGTCGGCGTTCATGTCGTTCCCGCCCGGCATCCTCTCGGCGCCGGACGTGGACCGGTTCGGGCAGTTCTGGGTGGCGGCGCTCACCGCGCTCGTGGCTCAGGCCGAGGAGCGGTCGGGGCACTGATCTCCGAGCGACCGTGGTGGGGAGGGTCCTCGCCTTCCCACCACGGTCCGCCTCAGCGGCTCACCGCCGTTTCCCTCTCGACCCGCGACAGTTTCTCGGGGTTGCGCACGATGTAGAGCCCGGTGATCAGGCCGTCGTCGATCCGTACGGCCACGACGTCGTCGATCTCCCCGTCGAGTCGGACGATCAGCGCGGGGGAGCCGTTCATCTGCACGGGTTCGACCGACACCTCGCCGCCGATCCGGGGCAGGCCGGCCGCCAGCAGACGTCCGACCTTGTCGGCCCCGACGATGGGTCGCAGCACGGCCTGCTTGACTCCGCCGCCGTCACCGAGGAGGACGACGTCCGGTGCGAGCTGATCGAGCAGGCTCTGCAGGTCGCCTGTCTCGAGCGCCCGTGTGAACGCGTCGAGCGCATTCCGGGACTCGGCCGGAGTGACGGCGCCCCGCGGCCGGCGCGCCGCGACGTGGGCCCGGGCCCGGTGCGCGATCTGACGGACGGCGTCGGTGCTCTTGTCGACGGCGGCCGCGATCTCCCCGTACTCCAGATCGAACACCTCACGCAGCACGAACACCGCCCGCTCGGTCGGTGCGAGCGTCTCGAGCACCAGCATCATCGCCATCGAGACGCTGTCGGCCAACTCGACGTCCTCGGCCACGTCGGGCGCGGTCAGCAACGGTTCGGGTAGCCAGGGGCCGACATAGGACTCCCTGCGCCTGCCGAGCGTGCGCAGCCGGACCAGGGCCTGGCGGGTGGTGATCCGGACCAGGTACGCCCGCTGATTCCGCACCGTGCCCAGATCGACGCCCGCCCACCGCAGCCACGTCTCCTGGAGGACGTCCTCCGCGTCGGCGGCCGAGCCGAGCATCTCGTAGGCGACGGTGAACAGCAGATTGCGGTGGGTGACGAAGGCGTCGGTGGCGGGATCGGAACGGGCATCACCGGTTCCGCTGCGATCGCCGGGAGTGGTCTGCGACGTGCCTGCCATGGGTGGCTCCTGTTCGTTCTCGACGGTGTCACACACCAGACACCGCGACCCGCTGTTTTGTGACAACTGACAACCGGACGGGAGCGACTGTCACAGAAATCGGGCGGCCGGCATCTCATGTTCGTTCAGTGCAGCACACGACACCACGAGTGAGGACGAAGTCATGGACGCTCGATTCAATCTGTTCGCCAACGAGATCGCCCTGAAGTTCGGCAAGCGGTTCGCCAACGCCGCCCAGGCAATCGACCAGTCGCCGCTGCCGAGGACTACCCGGACACTGGTCGAGATCCGGGCCAGCCAGATCAACGGCTGCGGCTTCTGTACCGACATGCACACGAAGGATGCCGCGGCCGCCGGCGAAACCCCGGTGCGGCTCAACCTGGTCGCCGCCTGGCGCGAGGCCACCGTGTTCACCGAGGCGGAGCGGGCGGCGCTCGCTCTCGCCGAGGAGGGAACCCGGCTCGCCGACGCTCACCACGGCGTTTCCGAGGACACCTGGGACCAGGTGCGGGGGCACTACGACGACGACCAGATCGCCGCCCTGGTCTGCCTGGTCGCCCTGATCAACGCCGCCAACCGGATCAACGTGATCGTGCGCAACCCGGCGGGAACCTACGAGCCCGGCATGTTCGCGAGCATGACGAGCTGACCGGAAGGGGTCGTGGGCGAGCCCACGAGAGCCGACTTCCCCGCGGAGTCAGGCCCACTCGTACGACATCTCGCCCGCGACCCCGAGGTGCTTGCACAGTTTGTGGATGCCCCCGAAATCCTGGACCAGCGCGGATCGGCGGGTGTCGTGTTCGGCGTCGTCGATCATCGCCTGACCGCCGTCCAAGTCCAGGATGTCGACGATGGTGCGCCAGGTCGAGTAGTCGTTGCTGCTGAATGCGGTCATCGCGTCGACGAGCCCGTCGAGGAAGAGCCGCCGGTCGCCGGGGTCGAGGGTGTCGTAGACGACGCCCGCGATGTCGTCGGCGATCGAGGCGTGACAGTACTCGTCGCGATTGTGCAGCCGGACCGTCGCCCGATTGACCGGCTGGATGGCGTCGTTCTCCGAGATCAGGTCGAGGTAGGAGCTGATCGAGATCTCCGCCACCGTCATGAAGGCGAACGTCGTGATCGCCCGCTGCCTCGGGTCGGCGGCGTCGGCCGTCGCCGCGCGTTGGCGGCGCAACGTCAGGACGTCGGGAAGGGCGTTATTCGGCATCGCCCAACCGCGTTTGCGGCGCGTGACCGCGCTCGCGTTCAGGTGCATGAGGGTGTGGTACTGCTCGTCCACCATCGCCTGGTGGACGGCCACCGCGAACGTGTCTCCGAGCCCGGTGTCCAGGGCGTCGTGCGCGACGAGGTCGAATCCGGGATTGACCACGTACTGCTCGATGTCCATCACGTTCTTGTTGAACGCGATCCAGGCCCACGCCCGCAGCTGGTTCCGTTGCTCCTCGCCCATGCGGAGGAACCGGTCGTGATCGGCGAACGGCAGCAACTCGTTCGGGTAGTCCTGCTTGCCGAGGTCGAACAGCGCGTCGAGGTCCGGTTCCGGCTTCTTCACGGTCGCCCGCTGCCCCCAGTTGCGGGCGAGCCGCGTCACGACGGCACTCTCCACCGGATCGGACGGGTCGTATTCCGGGAGCGAGGGAATGTTCTGGGTCGTCATGACGCATCTCCGTTCCGCGGCTGTCGGTGAACGAGATCGGTGAAGAGGTCGGCGCACAGACGGGCGAGGGGTTCGTGCCGGTCGCCGAGAGGGGACGTCGCGCGGGACATGAGCGCGGCGAAATCGTCCTCCGAGCCGTGCTCGACGGTGTCGGCGAGAGTGGCGAGCGCGGCGGCGAGCGCGCGGCGGGCGTCGCCGGCGTAGGGATTGCCGGCCTGGATGTCCCGGTAGACCTCGGGGACGCCGCCGCCGACCCGTGCGAGGAGGGCGAGCGAGACGAGATGCGGAGGGGTGCCCACCGCGGTGAGTTCGGCGCCGTCGACACCGAGTTCCGCGAGGGCGAGACCGAAGGCGAGGACGCCGGCGTGTGTCAGTGCCTGGGTCGCAGCCGTGAGCCGGTCGTGGTGTTCGGCGTCCAGGCGAACCACCGAGGATCCCCAGCCGGACAGCGTCGAGAGGAACCATTCGACCCCGCCGCCGTCCCGGTAGGTCACGGCCGCGACGGGACGGCCCTCCGGTCCGAGGGACGGCGCGAACATCGGGTTGATGCCCACCGCGCCGCCCCGCAGTGCGCTCTCCCGCAGGGCCGCATCGAACCGGGACTTCACGGACAGCGTGTCGACCAGCAGTGCGTGGTCGCGCAACCCTGCGACGACGAACGGAATCGACTCCAGCGCGACGCTTTCCGGTATCGCCAGGATCACCACGTCGGCGGCCTGCACCACCGCGCGCAGCTCCGGCGACGGGTCGGTGACGTCGCCCTTCATCTGATCGGCGTCGGACCGGTCGGTGAATCGGATGTCGATGGTGCGCACCGTGTTTCCGTCGGAGCGGAGCCGGGTGGCGAGCATCCGGCCGACATCGCCCGAACCGCCGATCAGTGCGACGGTCCGGGTGGACGCGGCCGGGACGTTCACTGCCCGATCTCGTTCGGCCGGTCGGCCGTCACCGACAGCGCCCGCAACATGGTGGCCGCCTTGACCATTGCCTCGTCGAACTCCTCCTCCGGGTCCGACAGCGCAGTGATCGCACCGCCGATGCCGAACGTCACCTCGCTGTCGGTGGCGACGATCGTGCGGATGACGATGGACAGGTCGGCCGTCCCCGTGAGGGAGAAGTACCCGATCGAACCGGAATACACCCCGCGCGGGCCGGACTCGAGCCGGTCGATGATCTCCATGGTCCGGATCTTCGGGGCGCCCGTCATCGATCCGCCGGGGAAGGCGGCACGGACGCACTCGACGACGGAGGCGTCGGCGCTGAGGGTTCCGCGCACGGTCGACACGAGTTGATGCACGGCGGCGTACGTTTCGACGTCGAACAGCTTCGGAACGTGCACCGAGCCGGGAACGCACACCCGGGCCAGATCGTTTCGCGTCAGATCGACGATCATCAGGTTCTCGGCGCGATCCTTTTCGCTGTCGAGCAGATCCTGCCGCAGCGCCGCATCCTTCGCGGGGGTGGCGCCGCGCGGACGGGTCCCCTTGATGGGTTTGGACTCCACCACCCGGTCCGCGCCGATCCTCAGGAACCGTTCGGGGGAGGCGCTGAGAACGGACAGCCCGGCGAACTGCAGGTACGCGCTGTACGGGGTGGGGCTGATGGAGCGCAGCAGTTCGAACGTGTGCAGGGGATCGATCGACTGGTCCACGGTCGCCATGTTGGTCAGGCACACCTCGTAGGACTCGCCGGTCCGGATCTCGCCGAGCGACGACGCGATGTGGTCGAGGTACTTGTCGTGGTCGTGGCGCAGAGCCAGTTCGGCGGATTCCGGCTTCCGGATCGGCGGCACCGCGGTCGGCGGCTGATCCGGTTCGGCCAGCCGGTGCAGCGCCGCCTCCATCTCGTCGAGCCAGCGGCGCAATTCCGGATCGTCCGGGTGGTCGCTCAGGCACAGCGCGTAGGTGCGCTCGTTCGAATGGTCGATGACCACGGCGCGGTCCGCGAACACCAGTGCGGCGTCCGGGGTGGGCGACTTGTGTGCGGCCGCTCCGCCGGTTTCGGCCTTCAGTTCGTAGCCGAGGTAGCCCACGTAGCCGAGGCCGAACGGCACACCCGGCAGCCCGGGCACGGACCGTGCCTGCAGTTGCCGTTCGAGGTAGTCGAAGAACGGTGCGTGCACCTGTTCGACCGGCAATCCCTCGCGCGTGATCCGGACGATCGCTTCGCTGACGTCGTACGTGATGTACTCGGCGCGAGGACCGGAACAGTTGCCCATGATCGTGAAACGCGAAGTCGGCTCGGACGCCGACGTCCCGTCGAGCCAGAACGCGTTGGGACCGGACGCGAACAGATCCTCGAACGTGGTGCGGGGGTCGACCTCGTGGTCGACGCGCACCTGCTGGACCACGTACGGCGCGTGGGGGATCGGGATTCTGAGCAGGGAGCCGTGTGTGGGTGTCCCGGAATGCGTCTGCGTGAGGTCGCGGAAGTTCGCGAGCAGTTCGTGGCCGAAGGCGGTGCTGATCGATTCGGGGTGGAACTGGACGCCCCACAGCGGGCGAGTGCGGTGCCGCACGCCCATCAGGAGTCCGTCGGCCGTCCAGGCGGTGGCCTCGAGATCGTCGGGGAGATCCTCGACGATCAGCGAGTGGTAGCGGACCGTCGGGAACGGTGACGGAATGCCGGCGAAGAGTTCGGAACCGTCGTGGTCGACGAGGGACACGCGGCCGTGCATCGGTTCGGGCGCGAGCACCACCTTGCCCCCGAACAGCTGGCACAGCCCCTGGTGGCCGAGGCAGACGCCGAGCACGGGGAGTTCGGTCTCCCGGATGATGCGCGCACTGATCCCGAAGTCGCGTTTCCGGTCCGGCCTGCCGGGGCCGGGGGAGATGACGATGTTGTCGAAGTCGGACCAGGGGATCGAACCCCATTCCACATCGTTGTGCACGACCGTGGGCGGTTCGCCGTTCACCTCGGCGAGCAGGGTGAACAGGTTGTAGGTGAAGGAGTCGTAATTGTCGACCAGCAGCGTCCGGGTACTCATCACGACTCGACATTCGCAGACGGCACGGAACCGTGCCGAACCTGGTGGTTGCCGGCGTGGCTGTGGCTGCCGTGGTGGTTGCCGTTGTGGCGAGGGCCCTCGTCGGCGGCCTCCGCGTTGATCACGAGGTCCTCGAGCCGGCACGTCTCGGCGATGAGGAGGTCGTAGAGCGAATCGAAGAACTCGGGGGAGAGGGAATGGCTGTCGGCGTACTGACGCGCCCGTTCGTGGACGATGTGGATCCGGCCCGGCTGCATCATGGCGATGTGCTCGCGCCGCTTCAGTTCACCGATCCGCAGGCACACTTCCAAACGCTGCCGGACCGTTTCGAGCAGGGTCGCGTCGACGGCGTCGAGTTCCGCGCGCAGACCCTCGAGTGCGTGCTGCGCCGAGGCGTCAGAATGCTCTCCGGAATCGTCGCCGTTCCGCTGTTCTACGGAGAAGTACATAGTCGCCCCACTCACTCGATCGGCAGTAGCTTTCTCATCCCGACTATCGTGTGTCGTTGGTGGTTCGTTTCCACGAGCCTTCCGGATGGCCGGGAGTGCCGTGGTCGATCGGCCGAAAAACGAACCAGGTGGGTTATCACCCCCGGAGTCTCGATCTCAGGTTGAGACTTTGGTGGACGGTTGGCTAACGTAACCTGAAGTCTATTTCCGCAAACTCAGGATACGAGGAATATGCGTATATCGTCGGCCACTAGGGCTCTGTTGTGTGCGCTGGCAGGCATCGTGATGCTGTGCAGTGCGGCACCGGCGGCAGCGGATCCCGTGGAAGCGGAACCCGCGCCCGTGGTCGATCCGTCCGCGCTGCCCGGGGCGAACGACTGGAGCTGTACGCCGTCCGCGGCGCATCCACGTCCCGTCGTGCTGGTGCACGGCACCTGGACCGGCATGGTGGGGACGTGGAAGGACCTCGCTCCGGCGCTGAGCGCGGAGGGCTACTGCGTCTTCGCCCTCAACTACGGGCAGGCCGCCGGTCTGACCAAGGGCAACATGATGCGCATGTTCGGCGGCGCCGACATCGAGGAGTCCGCTCGGCAGCTCGCCGGGTTCGTCGAGCTGGTCCGCACGGCCACAGGTGCTCCGCAGGTCGACATGATCGGGCATTCGCTCGGCGGCACGGTATCCCGCCAGTACCTGCGATTCGAAGGTGGCGCCGACCGGGCGAATCCCGCGCTGAACAAGGTGCACTCGCTGGTCACGCTCGGCGCCACCAACCACGGCACCAGCTTCGGGGACGTCCAGTCGCTCGGCGCGATCGCGCAGGCACTGGGTGTGCCGGTCACGACGCTCGCCGGTGTCGCGGTCGGGCCGTCGTACATCCAGCAGATGGTGGGCTCGCCCTTCCTGCAGCTCCTCAACGCGGCAGGCGACACCGATCCGGGCATCGACTACACGGTGGTCGCCAGTCGCAGCGACACCGTGTCGACCCCGCCGGAGAATACGTTCCTGACGGCCGGCCCGTGGGCGACCGTGCACAACATCTGGCTTCAGGACGGCTGCGACACCAACACCGCGGAACACGACCAGCTGACGACCGACCCGCGGGCCGTGTACATCATCCAGCGGGCACTGGACCCCGCCTACGGAGACCGCAATCCCGCGCCGTGCTGACCCGGCGCGGACGATCGGCGGCGCCGCTCAGTCCCAGATGCCGACCTCGTCGAGATGCGCGACCAGTCGCTGGGCGCCGTCGATGAAGTGGGCCTTGTTCTCGGCGCCGACCACGTCGGCCTTCCCGTCGGCGAGCGCGGCGATGAGGCGGCGGTGGCTCTCGACCGCGGCCTCGCCCCAGGCCGGATCGGACGAATAGAACTGCACCGGCGTGTACCGGGTGGCGCTGAGCAGGAACCACGACAGCTTGCTCGCGTCGGCGAGGTGATTGATGACACGGTGGAACGAGAACTCGAGATCCTCGATGCGGTCGGCCTCGCCGTCCGCGACGGCCCGCCGCAGCTTCTCGTTGATCGCGGTCAGCTCGTCCACGGCCTCCGGGGTGACGGACCTCGTTGCGCGGATCGCGAGTTCCTCCGCGATCTGGCCCTGCAGCCAGAAGAGGTCGTGGATGTCGTCCCGGCTGAGCGGGGCGACCACGTACCCGCGGTGGGGAACCAGTTCGACGAGCCCCTCGCCGCGCAGGGTCAGGAGCGCCTCGCGGACGGGTGTGACGCTGACCCCGAGGTCCGCCGCCGTCTCGTCGAGGCGGATGAAGTCACCCGGGCGAACGCCCCCGGACATGATCAGGTTGCGGACGTGCACGGCGACGTCGTCCGACAACTGGGGTCGGCGGCGCAGCGTGCGGCCCGCGGGGGATCGTGACACGGAGGGCGATGCCATGGAGAACTCCTTCGATGCGGCAAACCAGCATAAACCGCAGTGGATGCTTACAAGCCGTAGGTCTTGCCGATGATGTCTCGCTGAATCTCGTTGGTACCGCCGTAGATGCTCGAGACGATGGTGGAGCGGACGTGCTTCTCCATGTCGAACTCGGTGGCGTAGCCGTACCCGCCCATCATCTGCATGCCCTCGAGCGCGACCTTCTTCGCCGTCTCCGTGACCTTCAGCTTGGCCATCGAGGCTTCGCGGGCCAGCATCTTGCCGGGGTTCGCGTCGACGTCCCTGGCGACGCTGTACACGAGCAGTTTGCAGCACTCGATCTCCGTCGCGAGATCGGCGATCCGGTGGCGCAGCGCCTGGAACGATCCGACGGGGCGCCCGAACTGCTTGCGCTGGGTGACGAAATCGAGGGTGTCGGCGAACGCGCGCTGCGCGGTGCCGAGCATCATGGCGGCGAGGATCAGGCGCTCGAAGTTCAGTCCGGTCATCAGTTGGCGCCAGCCGTTGCCGACCTCGCCCACCACTGCGTCCTCGGGGAGGACGCAGTCGGTGAAGTAGAGATCGTTGACCTCCTTGCCGCCCATCGTGTCGATGCCGCTGATCTTCAGTCCGGCGGTACCCGCGGGAACGTGGAACATCGTGAGGCCTTCGTGCTTGCCGTCGCCGCGCCCGGTGCGGGCCACGAGCAGGATGTTGTCGGCGAAGTGGGCGTTGGAGCACCACGTCTTCTGGCCGTTGATCACCCAGCCGTCGGCGGTCTTCTCCGCGCGGGTGCTGAGGTTGCCGACGTCGGAACCGGCCTCCGGCTCGGACATCGAGATGGACTGCGACCGGCCTGCCACGATGCCGCGTAGCACGACGTCCTTCTGCGCGTCGGTTCCGAACTTCGCGTAGGCGCCGCCCGTGATCAGGGTGGGCCCGATCCCGCCGATGGGTGCCATCCCCTTGGCGGCTTCCTCGAGCAGGATGCACATGTCGACGTGGCTCGCGGCGGAGCCGTCGTATTCCTCGGGGATGGTGATGCCCAGCCAGCCCAGCTTCGCCATCTTCTCGTAGAGGTCCTGATTGTGGTTGTGCTCGCCGTGATTCGTCAGCCTGTCCCGTTGCTCGCGGGTGCCGCTCTCGCGCTTGCAGAAATCGGCGATCGCCGCCGCGAAGTCCTTCTGTTCACTGGTGAATTCGACGCTCATGTCCGGGGAACTCCTCGTGGGTGATTCCGGCAGGCGAAGGGCCGGCCGGGGTGACTGTGTGGGGCTTGCCGCGATGGGGTGGGCCGCATACTGTGATGTCCACTACATTACATCACATCACATATATTTGATGTGATCTCGAGGGAGGACATCGACCATGCCCCAGCAGGCGGAGACGACCGAACCGACGGCAGGCGCGCAGCCCGCGGCCCCGACGGAGCCGGCGCCGAAGACGTTCGCGTCCCTGGACCCGCGCGACGGCACCGTGCTGGCCGAGTACCCGGTCCAGGGGGAGCGGGAGGTGCGCGCCGCCGTCGACGCGGCCCGGTCGGCCGCGCAGTGGTGGAACGCTCTCGGCTTCGACGGCCGCAAGCAGTGGCTCCTCGACTGGAAGAAGTCGGTGGCCCGGGACGGCGAGCAGCTCGCCGCCCTCGTCGCCGCCGAGACCGGCAAGCCGTACGACGACGCGCTCCTCGAGGTGATGCTCGCCATCGAGCATCTCGACTGGGCCGCGAAGAACGCGGGCAAGGTCCTGAAGCGGCGCAAGGTGCCCTCCGGTCTGGTCAGTGCGAACCAGGCCGGCAGCGTCGGGTACGAGCCGATGGGTGTGGTCGGTGTGATCGGGCCGTGGAACTATCCCGTCTACACGCCGATGGGCTCCATCTCCTATGCGCTCGCCGCGGGCAACACCGTCGTCTTCAAGCCCAGCGAACTGACCCCCGGGGTCGCGGTGTGGCTCGCCGAGAAGTGGACGGCGCTCATTCCCAATCAGCCTGTCCTGCAGGTGGTCACCGGCGACGGATCGACGGGTTCCGCGCTCGTGTCCGCCGGTGTCGACAAGATCGCCTTCACCGGGTCCGCCGCCACCGGCAAGCGTGTCATGGCCGCCTGCGCCGACACACTCACGCCGCTGGTCGTCGAGGCGGGAGGCAAGGACGCCATGCTCGTCGACGCCGACGCGAATCTGGACGAGGCGGCCGGTTTCGCCGTGTTCGGGGCGATGGGCAACGCCGGACAGACGTGCGCGGGCGTCGAGCGCATCTACGTCGTCGACTCCGTCTACGACGAGTTCGTCCGACTGGTCGCGGAGAAGTCGAAGGTCCTGCGCCCGGGACCGCGGGACGCGGCGTACGGCCCCATGACGATGGCCGGCCAGTCCGACGTGGTCCGCAGGCACGTCCAGGACGCGCTCGACAAGGGCGGATCCGCGGTGGTCGGCGGACTCGAGTCCATCGCGGACGGGTACGTCGGGCCGATCGTGCTGACCGGCGTTCCCGAGGACAGCACCGCGATCCGCGAGGAAACGTTCGGCCCCACCGTGGTCGTCAACAAGGTCGCGAGCCTCGACGAGGCGGTCGCGAAGGCCAACGGCACCACGTTCGGTCTCGGCGCGTCCATCTTCACCAAGGACGCGACCAGGGCGATGCAGGCTGCCGAGAAGCTGAGGGCCGGCGTCGTGACGATCGGCTCGGTGCTCGGATTCGCCGGTGTCGCGGCGTTGCCGTTCGGCGGTGTCGGAGACTCGGGCTTCGGCCGCATTCACGGAGCGGACGGGCTGCGGGAATTCAGCCGGGTCAAGTCCATCACCCGCCAGAAGTTCGCGGCGCCACTGAATCTGCTGACCATGCAGCGCAAGTCGCGGGACATGAAGATTTCCGCCTGGATGTTGAAGAACCGGCACGGACGCTGATCACGGGAGGGCATTACATGCTGACGAAGACCACGCGCACCGGCACCGCTGCGCCGGGTGGGGTTCCGCGGGGCAGGCACGGCTGGCGGCGCCGGATCGAGGAACTCGACCCGGTCCGGGACCACCAGGAAATCCACCGCATCACGGCAGGCTACGAATTTCCGTGGGACTACCAGCGGTCGCTCGAGTTCGCGTTGTTCCGAACGTATTGCGTCCCCACGATTTCGGAACTGCTGCAGCGCACCGGTGAGTTCGAGCGGCGGCCGCAGAAGCGATACGACGACACCGCGCTGCTGATGGCCGAACTCGTCGAACACGGCTACGACTCCGAACGCGGCATCGAGTCGCTGCGCGTCGTGAACCGCATGCACGGCAAGTACGACATCGACAACGACGACATGCTGTACGTGCTGACCACCTTCATCTACGAGCCGATCGACTGGATCGACCGCTTCGGGTGGCGGCGGCTCACCCCGAACGAGCGGCTCGCGTGCTTCCATTTCTACCGTCAGGTGGGGGTTCGCATGGGGATTCGGAACATCCCCGAGACGTTCGAGGACTTCTACCGGTCCAAGACCGAGTACGAGCGGACACACTTCCGGTACACCGACGACAACCATCGGGTCGGCACCTACACGCTGACGCTGTTCTGTTCCTGGTTTCCGGCGCCACTCCGGCCTCTCGTCGCGCACGGGGTCTACGCCCTACTCGACCCGATGATGCTGGCGGCGTTCGGATTCCCCGCGGCCCCGCCCTGGTTGCAGAACGCGTCCCGCCGTGCGCTGCGGGTCCGGGCGCGGTTCGTGCGCGTCCTGCCGCCGCGCCGCGAGTCGAAGGCCGCTCGGGATCCGCGCAACCGCACCTACCCCGGATACCCGGTGGGCTACCGCCCACGGGACCTGGGAGCGGACAACGACCGTCAGCGCAGGGGTCGTCGCCACGCAGCCTGATGTTTCCGTGCCCCCGGGCGGACCGTCCGGGGGCAGGCACGGGCTCAGTGCCCCAGGAGCACGGCCGTCATCAGGGTGTGGAGGCGGGCGCGCGACTCCTCGCGGGTGTCGAAGTGGACCAGTCGGCCGATGTCGAGCACCAGTCCCAGTGCCGCGTGCACCAGGAACCGTGCCTCCGGCGCCGAGAGCTCGGTCCGCACGGCGGTCACCAGGTGGACCCATTCCTCGACGTGCAGGCGCTGCACGTTACGGAGATTCGTCCGCTCGTTCTTCGGGAGGTTCCCGATCTCCGCGAAGTAGACCGACAGCACTTCCGGGTTCCCGAACGACAGTTCCAGGTACGACTCGGCGAGCTTGCGGAGGGCGTCCTCGGGGTCGGTGGCGGTGGACAGCGCCGCCGACGTGGCCACGGCCAGACGGTCGGACGCGCGGTAGAACACCGCCGCCAGAAGGTCTGCCTTGCTGGGGAAGTGGCGGTACACGCTCGACGCGTTGATGCCGGCGGCGGCGCCGATCTCCTCGATGCTCGAATCGTGGTAGCCGTGCCGGTCGAAGATCTTGACGGCCTCGTTGATCAGCAATTCGCGCTTGGACGTCACGGCCAGTCCCCGCACCGGGCCGGCGCCGCCCCTGCCCGCGTTCGGGACGGCGGGCGGAAGTGTCGCGTTCAGGACCGACCCGCACGCCGACTTCAGGAGTGTGTCGAGTCTGCGGGTGGCGAGGGTGGTCCGGTGTGCGCTGATGCTGCCCAGCACGCTCAGTGTCGACGCCCCCAGCGTCGTCGCGTCGACGGCGGTGAGTTCGGGGCGAATCTCGCGCAGCGGCGCGGCCACGCACTGGGTGACGTGGACGAAGACGGCACGAATCCGCTTGCGGTCCTCGGCCTCGAGGTACCGGCCCTCCCAGCGGTAGAGCCCGGCGACCTTGCGGTTCTCGATGCTGTTGGCGACGAGCGCGGCGATCAGGTGTTCGAGGCGGTCGCCGGGGTCGAGTTCGGCGACCCCGCCGAGTGCGCCGTCCGCGGTTGCCTGGAGCGCGTCGGCCGTCGTCGTCGCCGCGTGGACGAGCAGGGCGTACTTGTTGGGATAGTGCCGGTACAGGGCGGGGCCGGAAATGCCGATGGTGGCGGCGATTTCGTCGACACCGACCGCGTGGTAGCCGCGCTCGCTGAAGGCTTCGGCTGCGACGTTCGCGATCTGGGCCTTGCGATTCTTGGGGCGGCGGCGGATCGGCCGGTCGGTGGCGGCACCGGCCGCCGTGCTGGTCCGGGCCACGGTCACCTCCAGTAGTGGCAGTCGCCTGCCGGCTTCTTTGTCAGTCATCTTAACCGAGACTCCCGCGCCGAAGACCCTCGGATGGTCCTCGTGCGCCGGAGTGTTCCCCCGGCGTCTCGATGAACTGCCAGCAAGACAGTGCGAAATGTGTTCCGGGAGGTATTGACACGCATGGAACGTGGCCAATAAGTTAACAGAAATTCGCGTTCGGCTGATGGTGTCTTCCATCGCCTCGACCCATCCCCGGCCTCGCCGGTCGATTCCCTCGGAGGTAGCTGGCTTCATGAGTTCACCACGGCAACCGTCGACCACCCCCACCGTCGCAGCAGACGGTCTGCGAGTGGTGGTGGACGGCGGGATCCTCCGGATCACGATCGACCGGCAAGACCGGATGAATGCGCTCGATCTGGCTCACATGACCGCACTCGGCGACGTGCTCACCGGCGCCGCGGCGGATCCTGCCGTCCGCGTCGTCGTCCTCTCGGGTGCGGGCGCGGCATTCTGCACCGGCGCGGATCTCGCCGCGGCGGCCGCCGCGGGCGGCCGGGCGGCGCCGCCGGCGGTGGTGATGGATTCGGCCAACCGCGTGATCCGCGCGATCGTCGACCTCCCGATCCCGGTGATCGCGCAGGTGCGCGGCGCGGCTGTCGGTGTCGGGGCCTCCATCGCCCTGGCGGCGGACCTGACGTACGCCGCCGAGGACGCATATCTGCTCCTCGCGTTCGTCAACGTCGGTCTCATGCCCGACGGCGGGTCCAGTGCGTTGATCGCCGCCTCGATCGGCAGGGCGCGGGCCACTCGGATGGCGCTGCTCGGCGAACGGCTGCCCGCCGATCGCGCGGCGGGGGAGGGCCTGATCGCCGGTGTGCTCGCGGCCGGCGACCTCGCGGCCCACGTCGATGCCGTCGCGGCGAGGCTGGCGCGTGGCCCGAGGCGGGCCGTCGCACTGACCAAACAGGCGCTCACGGAGTCCACGCTGACGGAGTTGGACCGGGCGCTGGGTCGTGAGAAGGCCGGCCAGGCCGAATTGCTCCGGTCTCCGGACTTCGCCGAAGGGGTCACGGCCATGCTCACGAAACGTGCTCCGAACTTCCGGAGCTGATGCGAATTGCGGTTAACAAGACTGTTCCGATCGACGTCGACATCTGTAATACTCGTCACAGCCTCCGTGCGGGGCCCGAGGGGCGAACGCGAGTACAGCGAAGGGACCACCACATGTCATCACGTAGCGAGCCGCTCACGCAGCCACTGCAATCCCGCCGAAACCACTGGAACAACTGGGTTGCCACCCACGCGCAGGCGAAGCCCGACCACCCCGCGTTCCGCCATCTCGGGCAGAGCACGTCGTGGCGCGAACTGCACGAGCGCTCGCAGGCCCTCGCGGCGGCGCTGTCGCGGCGCGGGGTGAACTTCGGCGACCGCGTCCTGCTGCTCACACTCAACCGCACCGAATTCTTCGAGGCGGTGCTCGCGATCAATGCGCTGGGTGCGATCGCGGTCCCGGTCAACTTCCGGCTGACACCGCCCGAGGTCGCCTTCATCGCCCGGGACTCGGGCGCACGAGCCGTCTTCACCGAGCCCGCGCTCGCGCCCCTCGTTTCCGCTGTGCGGCAGGATGTTCCCGATCTCGGCCTCGCGATCGTCATGGGCGCGCAGACCGAGGGCGACGTTCTCGGCTACGAGGACCTCGTCGCGGAAGACGGTCCCGCCTTCGCCCCCGTCGACCTGCCGGAGGACACGCCGTCGCTCATCCTCTACACCTCCGGCACGACCGGCACACCCAAGGGTGCGGTGCTGTCGCACTCGAACATGGTCGGGCAGTCCATCACCTGCATCCGGGCGATGCGCTACGACAGGGGCGACGACGTCGGGTTCCTCGCGTCCCCGGTGTTCCACGTCGCCGCGCTCGGTTCGGTGGCCCCCATGCTGATGCTCGGTGCCACGACAGTGATCCACCCCCTCAAGGCGTTCGACCCCACCGAGATGCTCGACGTGTGGGAGCGCGAGCGCATCACCACGGTGTTCCTCGTTCCGGTGCAGTGGCAGGCCGTCTGCGCCGATCCCACCGCCGCGGGCCGCGACCTGGCCCTCCGCGTCATCAGCTGGGGCGCCGCGCCCGCATCGGACACCGTGCTGCGCGCCATGGCGGACACCTTCCCGAAGGCGCTCGTCGTGGCGGTGTTCGGGCAGACCGAGATGTCCCCGATCACGTGCGTGCTCGACGGCGACGACGCGATCCGCAAGCTGGGCTCGGTGGGTAAGCCCGTCCCGACCATTCAGACGCGGATCGTCGACGACGAGATGAACGACGTCGCCCCCGGCACCGTCGGCGAGATCGTGTACCGCGGCCCGACCATGATGCAGGGTTACTGGCAGAACCCGGCCGCAACGGCGGACGCGTTCGCCGGCGGGTGGTTCCACTCGGGGGACCTGGTGCGGCGGGACGAGGAGGGCTTCGTCTACGTGGTGGATCGCAAGAAGGACATGATCATCTCCGGCGGCGAGAACATCTACTGCGCCGAGGTGGAGAACGTCCTGTTCGGACATCCGAGGATCCGGGAGGCCGCCGTGGTCGGCAGGCCCCACCCCAAGTGGACCGAGGTGCCCGTCGCGATCGTGGCTCTCGACGACGACGGCGACGATCTGACGGTCGACGAACTCGCCACGTGGCTCGAAGACAAATTGGCCCGGTACAAGCATCCGAAAGACGTCGTCGTCGTCGACGCCCTCCCGCGGAACGCCAGCGGCAAGGTCGTCAAGGGTGAGCTTCGAAAAGCCCACGGCGCGAACGACGTCGCGGTCGTCTGACCCAGCGTGACATTCCAGCTGCCACCCGCCAAGGGGCCCGTCGGCCATTTCGCCAACGAAGTCGGTGCACTCATCGGGTTCTCGATCGCGACCACGGTGGCCGCCGTACGAGTTCTGGTGCGGCGCAAACTGGCCTGGCGGGAACTGCTGGACCAGGCCTGGCGGATCGCCTCGGTCACGTCGGCGCCGGCCCTGCTGCTGATGATCCCCATCGGGGTCCTCATCGCCGTCACGATCGGCAGCCTCGCCGGCCAGCTCGGCGCCGAGGGGTACACGGGTGCGGTCGTCGGGTTCGTGATCGTCGGGCAGGCGTCCGCGCTGGTCTGTGCGCTGATGCTGGCCGGGGTCGGCGGCTCCGCGATCTGCGCGGACCTCGGCTCGCGCACGATCCGCGAAGAAGTCGAGGCCATGGAAGTCCTCGGACTCGATGTGATCGAGCGGCTCGTGGTTCCGCGAGTGCTCGCCGCGGTGCTCGTCGGCGTCGCACTGTGCGCAATGGTCACCGCCGTCGGAGTGTCGGCGTGCTTCCTCTTCCAGGTGGTCGTCCAGAACAGTTCGGCGGGAAGCTTTCTCGCGGCACTGTCCCAGTACACGCGGCTGTCGGACTTCGTGGTCGCCCTCGTCAAGTCGATGGCGTTCGCGGTGACGTCGGCGCTCGTCGCCAGTTTCAAGGGCCTGCACGCGAAGGGGGGACCCAGCGGTGTCGCCGACGCCGTCAACGAGGCCGTGGTGCTGGCCTTCATCCTCGTGTTCATCGTCAACACCGTGCTCAGTCAGCTCTATTCCGTTCTCGTCGTCCCGGTAGGTGGTTACTGATGGTCGTGAGCACCCGATGGCCCGCAGCGCACTGGGTGCGGGCCAGGGTCCGTCAGCCCCTCGGGCTGATGACCGGGCTGGGCCGGGAATTCACGTTCTACGGCAGCGTGATCGCCGGAGTTCCCCTCGCGGTGGTGAAGTACTGGCGGCATGTCATGCGGCAGATCGGCGACATCAGTTTCGGCGGCGCGACCCTGCTCGCCGGCGGCGGAGCGATCGGAGTCGTCTTCGCGATGTCCGCGGTCGCGGCGACGCAGGTGGGCATCGAGGGGTTGCGCGGACTGGACCTGCTCGGCATGGGGTCGCTGTCCGGGCTCCTGTCCGCGATCCTCAACACCCGCGAACTCGCACCCGTCATCGCCAGCATCGCGCTCGCCGCCAAGGTCGGGACGGGGTTCACCGCGCAGCTCGGCGCCATGCGCATCTCGGAGGAGATCAACGCGCTGGACGCGATGGCGATCCCGTCGCTGCCGTTCCTCGCGAGCACCAGGCTGGTCTCGTGCCTGATCTGTGTGGTGCCGCTGTACGTCGTGGGGCTGCTGTCGTCCTATCTGGCTTCGCGCCTGGTGATCGTCACGTTCAGTGGGCAGTCGGCCGGAACCTACGACTACTACTTCCATCTCATGCTCACGCCCACCGACGTCGTGTACTCGTTCGTGAAGGCGGTCGTGTTCGCGACGATCATCGCGCTGGTGCACTGCTCGTACGGCTACCACGCGTACGGCGGGCCCGAGGGCGTCGGCCGGGCGGCCGGGCGCGCACTGCGCACCAGCATTCTCGCCATCGGCATCGTCGACCTGCTGCTGACCCTCACCCTGTGGGGCCTCGTCCCGTCCGCTCCCGCTCTGGGGTTGCCGTGATGCGCGGCCGCCCGGGAGGTCCGGGCAACGCGGCCCTCGCGGTGCGGGGAGTCGTCGGAGTGGCGGTCCTGGCTCTGGGATCGGCGCTTCTGGTCGGTTTCGGCACCGGTGCGATCGTCACCGACCCCGTGGTGACGGCGACGCTTCCGGCGAATGCCGGCGTGGTGAAGGCGCACACCACGGTGTCGTACAAGGGCGCGACCGTCGGCACCGTGTCGAGCGTCGACCCCGGACAGGACGAGACGGGCATGGACATCGGTCTCCGCGCCGAACAGATGCAGCACATCCCGGCGTCCGTCCAGGTTCGGGTGGTGCCCCGGACGTTGTTCGGCGACCAGACCGTCGAGCTGGTGTCCACCGCGGGAACCGGCGGTGCGCGGCTCGAAGCCGGTGCCCGGCTGCAACCCGACACGTCGGCCGAGACCGTCCAGATGTACGACCTGTACTCGCGGGTCTACGACCTGGTGTCCCGGGTGAAACCCGAGCAGATGCAGGCCGCGCTCAGCGCCGTCGCGGACGCATTACGCGGGCGCGGCGAACAATTGGGCCGCACCATCGACAGCCTCCACACGGTGGCGCAGTCGACCGCGCCTCTCGTCGACTCCATCGCGGAGCGCGCGCCGCAGATCGCACGGATCAGCGAACAGCTCGCCACGGCCGCACCCGACGTCCTCGCGACCATGGACGCGGCGGTGTCTCTGTCGAACACCCTCGTCGAGAACACCGACAGCTTCACCGGTTTCCTCGCCGCCTCCCTGGTGGTGTCGAGGAACTCCGGCGACGTCCTGGAGCAGAACGCGGACAACATGATCGCGGTGGCACTCAATGTCTCGCCGACCCTGGGCACCATGGCCAGCGAGTCCGACCTGCTGCGGGCGACGCTGGACGAGGCGGGCCCGTTCGGTGAGGCCGGCGCCGCCGTCTTCTCCACCGGCAAGTTCGCGGTGCGGGTCGCAGCCGACCTGTCGAACCCGCGGCCCTACACCTCGTCCGACTGCCCGCGGTACCCGGGCCTGAACGGACCGAACTGCGGGGGCGGTGGCGGAGGATGAGCGTCCGGAACTCGGCAATCAAACTGGCGGTCTTCGCCGTCTTCGGGATGCTCTCCGCGGTCCTCGTGGTGAACACACTGCGGGTGCCGGTCGACGGACCGACCGTCGCGTACAAGGCGTTGTTCACCGACGCCCAGGGGGTGACTCCCGGCAGTGACGTCACCATCGCCGGTGTGCGGGTGGGACGGGTGGCTTCGGTCGACATCGTCGACGGCGATGCCGGAAGCGCCGCCGCCCTGGTGAACTTCGAGGTGCAGCGCGATCAGGCACTGCCCGCCGACACGACCGTCGCGATCCGGTACGGCGACCTGCTCGGGATCCGGTATCTCGATCTCGCGGCCGGCCCGTCGGGGGACGAGGGCACCCTCGCGGAGGGCGACACCATTCCGCTCGACCGGACGTCGCCCGCACTCGATCTCACCAGTCTCTTCAACGGATTCAAGCCGCTGTTCGACGCGATCGACCCGAAGCAGGTCAACGAACTCGCCACCGAGGTCGTCGCCGTGTTCGACGGCCGGAAGACGAGCATGGAAACGCTGCTGCGCAGGGTCGCGGACGTCACCGGCAACCTCGCGAATCACGATCAGCTGATCGGTGATCTCATCGCACACCTCGAGGTGGTGGTGGGAACGGCGGCCGCCCACGGTCCGGAACTGTCCCACCTCGTCGACAGCCTCACCCAGTTCACCGGAATGCTCGCCGAGAACAACGACGTTCTCCTGGACACCCTCGATCAGAGTGCGGCGGTGAGCCGCTCGGCGCTGCAGATCGTCGACGGGCGGGTCCCGGAACTCGGACGCACGGTGAACCGACTCGAATCGCTGACGGGGGCGATGGTCGGTGCCGACCCCGAATTCGACCACCTGATGGTGGCCATGCCGCAATTCTTCTCCTCCGTCGACCGTTCGGGCTCGTACGGTTCCTGGCTCAACATCTACCTGTGCACCTTCATCGTCAACGTCGACGGTCGTGAAGGCGCGCTAGGTCCCGACCTGCATTCGAGGTACTGCCGATGAGTGTCGCCGACAAGGTGCGCGACGTGTGGGACTCGCTCGCCGGAAACCAGCGGGTGCGGCCCGTCAACCCGCTGATCGTCGGAACCGTGGGCATTCTCGCCGCGACGCTGGCGCTGGCACTGGTTCTCGTGATTCCGCGGGTGAGCTTCGATGTGCGAACCGACGGCTACACCGCCGAACTCGCAAACGCCGCAGGCCTGACCGATTCCGACTACGTCTACGTGGCCGGGGTTCCCGCCGGCCGGGTGACCGCGGTCGACCTGGCGGGCGATCACGTGGTCGTGCACTTCCGGCTCGACGGTGGCCGTCACCTCGGGTCGACGACGTCCGCGGGCGTCAAGCTGTCGACCATCCTCGGCAAGCGGTACCTGGACGTGTCGCCGTCGGGGCCCGGCGACCTGGGCGGCGACGGGGTGATTCCGCTGAGCCGCACCAGTGTTCCGTACTCGCTCGACGACATCGGCTCGTCCGCGATCGAGACGGCGGACGGCCTCGACCTCGGCGGACTGCAGGAGATGCTCACCGTCGTGACGGACACGGTGCCGCAGGACGCGACCCTCAATCGGGAGGCGCTGTCGGGGGTGAGTGCGGCGTCCGCGATCCTGGCGAAGAATGCGGATCAGGTCACGCAACTGCTCGACAGCTCGCGAACCCTCACCGACGTGCTGGTCGGTCAGCAGGATCAGCTCACCACCCTGCTCGGCAACGCCGACGTCGTCATGAACACGCTCGCCACCCGGCGCGAGGCCATCCGCCGGATGGTCGACGACCTGCAGGCCCTGATCGCGCAGGCGTCCCAGTTCCTGGGCGAGAACACCGCCGAACTCGACTCACTGCTCGCCAACGCGCGGCAGGTGACGGATCGACTCGACGCGAACCTCGCCAACCTCGACGCACTGCTGACGACGGGTGCACCGGCCGCGAGGGCGCTCGTCAACGCGACCGGTAACGGCGACTGGGCCGACGTGTCGGCGCCGTCGGCCGTGATCGCCGACAACCTGCTCTGCGTTGTCGGACTGATCACGGGGTGCTCGTGAACGCGGTCACCGCGCGCCGGATCGTCGGGATCGGCGGCGTGCTCGCCCTCGTGGTGGCGATCGTCGTGGCCGGGTGGCTGCTGATCTTCCGCACCTCCTCCACCGTGGTGCACTCCGAATTCGCCTACGTCAACGGCGTGTTCCCCGGCACCGAGGTGACCGTGCTCGGCGTGCCCGTCGGCATCGTCGAGTCCGTCGAACCGCGGGGCGCGACGGTGATGGTCACGATGTCGATCGCGGCCGACGTCGTGGTGCCCGCCGACGCGCACGCGTACGTGCTGGTGTCCTCCGCGATCGGGGAGCGTTTCGTCGAACTCGGTCCCGCGTACACCGGCGGTCCGGTGCTGGAGAGCGGGCAGACCATTCCTCCCGAACGCAGTCATTCGCCCATCACCTGGGACCAGTTGATGGACAGCGTCGACACCGTCGTCGAGACTCTCGGCCCCGACGGCGGCGACGCCGGTGCCGCGATCTCGGCCGCCGCGGCGTCCACGGACGGGCTCGGCCCCGCGATGAACGACGCCATCCGCACACTGTCGCAGGCGAGTTCGGTGATCGCGGGCAACAGTGCCGATGTCGGAGCCCTCGTCGACAACCTCGCGATCCTGGTCGACACGATCTCGGCGCGTCAGGCGCAGGTCGATTCCCTCGCCGGTTCACTCACCGCGATCGGAGACGAATTCGCCGGGCAGCGGTTCGCGATCGGCGACACGGTGAACCAGCTGTCCGCCTTGCTGAATCAGATCGACCACCTCGTGTCCGCCCGGGGCGGCGACCTCGCCGCCGGCATCGACGATCTGGCGGGAGTGAGCGAGGTGCTGCAGAGACACGACACCGACCTCGCCGAGATCATGGACCTGGTGCCGTTGCTGATCGACAACATCGCGCGCGCGGTCACTCCCGACCAGCGTGCCCGCATCCGGCTGAACATCTCCACCAACCTGGCGCAGGCCGAGCCGACGTCCCCGCTCTGCGCGGTCGTGGATCCGATCCTCTGCCGGGGAGCGGGAATCACGAACCCGATTCAGTTTCCGCCCAGCATGTCCGACCCGTTCGGGCTGCGCGAACTCATGGTCGGAGGACGATGACGATCCGCACGAGAACGACGTCGCTGACGGCGGCTCTGATCGTCGCGACGCTACCCGCCGCCGGTTGTTCGCTGAGCCTGCAGGAACTGTCGGTGGGCCGCTCACCGGAGGGTCCGTCCTACGAGATCACCGCGCGGTTCGACGGCGTCGATCGCGTCGTGCCCGGCGCCGAGGTCCGGGTGGGACAGGAGGTGGTGGGCCGCGTCGCGGACGTGTCGACCCGCGACTTCACTGCAGAGGTCGAGATGCGGATCCGCGACGACGTCCCGATTCCGCGGGACGCGACGGCACGCATCGAATTGCCCACGGCCCTCGGCAATCCCTTCATCCGACTCGACGTCGCGGAGGCGGCGGGCGCACCGATGAGCGAGGGCGACGTGCTCCCGCTGGAGCAGACGTCCCGCGGCCCCGACATCGAGAGCGGGCTGGCCGCGCTGGCCACGGTGCTCAACGGCAGCGGCATCGACCAGATACACGCCATCATGAACGAATTGACGGTCGCCTTCACCGGCCGCTCCGACAAGATCCGGGAACTGGTGGACATGCTGAACGCCACGCTGGGCGTCGTCGACGACCACCGGGACGAACTCGACCGGGCAATGGTGGCGTCCTCCGCGTTCGCAGCGGAACTCGCCGCGGGCCAACCCGTCCTCGACCGGGCGATGACCGACCTGGCGCCGGTGGTGGATCTCCTGGTGTCGCAACGAGATCAGATCACCGCGCTGATGGGGGAGGCGTCCCGGCTCAGCCGCGAGGCGGAATATGTCCTCGGCAGCGCCGGATCCGCCTTGTCGACCGAGATCAGCGACGCCGGGACCGTGCTCGCCGCCCTCGACGGCTTCGAGTCGGAACTCGCCCCCACCCTGAACTCGGTGGCGACGTTCCTCGGCGGATTCGCCGCGGCCACACCCGGTGACTACACGACATTCGACGGGACGTTCGACGTCACCGCCGTCATCGCGAAGCTGCTCACCGGCTCGGCTCCGCTCGAGGTGCCCGAGGCCCGCACGCTGCCCGAGGTTCTCGGCGGAGGCGTCCGATGATGACACGCCACGTCGTGGCGCAGCTGGTGCTGTTCCTCGTCATCTCGCTCGCCGCGATCCTGTTCGGGCTGCGGTACGTCACCGGCCCGGACACGTTCGGAAACCCCGTCCACCTGACCGCCCGGCTCGACAACGCCGCCGGCCTCGCGCAGGGAGCAGCCGTCAACTACCGCGGAGTCGGCGTGGGAAAGATCAGCTCCGTCGACGTGAACGAGGAGGGGACGGGCATCGTCCTCGGCATCGAACTGCACCCCGGCACACAGGTGTCCGCCGGTTCGACCGCGAAGATCACCACCGAGAACGCCATCGGCATCCAGGCACTCGACATCATGCCCGGCAGCGCGGATCCGCCGTACCTCGTGGACGGGGACCTCATCGAGGTCCCACCGGACGGAATTCCGCGATCGCTCGACGCGACGCTCGTCCAGACGACGGACCTGGTGAACTCGATGGACGTCACCGCCCTGTCCTCGCTCGCGGACACATTCGGCACCGCCTTCGGGGGTACGGGACCCGACCTACAGAACATGCTCGACGGTTCCGCCGAGATTGCCCGGACCCTCGAAACCCGCACCGACGCACTGTCGACCATCGTGAACAGGGGCCTGCCGCTTCTGGACACCGTCGACGGGCTCACCGCGGCCCTTCCCGAATCGGCGAGCACCGCTCGCAGCGTGCTCGAACAGTTGCGTGCCCACGACTCCGCACTCGTCGACCTGCTCGGACGCTCGCCGCAGACGATGGCGAGCCTCGACGCGCTGCTGTCGGGGAACCGCGACTCCCTGGGCGCCCTGATGGCGAATCTGGTTCTCCCCACCGGGATCGTCGGTGACCGGACCCCCTCCCTGGAGTACGGCCTGACCATCATGCCCGGCGCACTACCGAAGATCGCGTCGATCGAGAAGGGCGGCCTCGCCGACCTGCTCCTCGTCGGAACGCAGGGGCCGATGTGCGTGTACGACGCCCCACGCCGTCTGGTGACCGACGCGGAACCGAGCACGCCCGCCCTGGACTGGACCTGCCAGTCGCAGCAGTACCTCGAACAGCGCGGCGCCGTGAACGTCCCTCGACCCGACGACCTCGGCCAGGAGAACGCAACCAGGAACGGCGGTGTCTACGGTCCGCCCGCCGCGGACGATCCGCTGGTCGTCGAACCCCCGCTGACGGGGCGCACCCCACGCTGAGAACGGTTGCTACGCCGGATTGCCCGCGGCCCGACGGTACCCGCGCACCGCGGGGTAGGTGAAGATCAGCAGGCCGCCGACCGACCACGCGATCGTCTTCAGCAAAGGTTCCGCGACGGGACCGCCCATCGACAGTCCCTTCATGGCGTCGATCGCGCAGGACATCGGCTGGTTCTCCACGAACGGCTGAAGCCACGTGGGGTAGGCGCCGGTGGGCACGAATCCGGAGTTGAAGAACAGCAGCAGCGTGCACAGCAGCGACAGGAGTTCGACGAGCGGAGCCTTCGCCGCGTTGACCGCGAGGGCCGTCACCATCGTCGCGAAACTCACCCCGAACAGCAGCGGCAGCAACATCAGGGCGATGCCGGCGAGAATGCCCTGGTTGAACCGGAATCCGATGGCGAAGCCGACCGCGATGATCAGCACGGTGGTGAGCACGATCCGCACCGATTCGGCCATGAGACGGCTGAGCAGGCCCGACGCGCGGTGCACGGGCAGCACCCAGAATCGGCTCAGGAGCCCGTCCGCCCACTCCTTCTTCAACGACAGACCACCCGCGATGGAACCGAACATCGCGCCGACGAGCGTGATCATCGGAACGGTCCCGAAGACACTGTTCACGCCGGTGGCCTTGGTGATCGAGATCCCGAGCACCGCCCAGAACATCAGCAGCATCAACGACGGGTACACGATCGCCTGCAGCATCGTGTACGGGTCCCGGGCCCAGCGGAGCAGAAGGCGCTTGGTCTGCAACAGGCTGTGCGAGAACAGCGCGGCGAGGGAGTTCTCCGGGTGGGGTTCGATGACCTCGGGAAACGTCACCGTCGCCGGTGTGTCGGATCGGTACTCGGTGGTCATCCGCGCCTCACATTCGACCAGATCGACAACGGAATGAAGACCAGCGCCAGCCCGCCGCACCACAGCAGTGTGGGTGTCAGCTGGTGGAACGTGATCGTGCCATCCGTCATGGCACGCATGGACGAGGAGAACTGCGAGATGGGCTGATTGCGCACGAATCCCTGCGCCCACTCGGGAAACTGTGTCACCGGAACGAAACCGGAGGAGAACATGCCGAGGATCAGCTGGGGGAGTGTCAGCGCCTGACTGGTGACCTCGGGGCTGCGGGTGAGGGTGCCGAGCGCGTCGGCGCCCGTCGTCAGCGTGAACCCGATCAGCATCGCCAGCCCGCAGAACGCCGCGGTCAGCCCGAATCCGCCGGAGAACCGGAAGCCGATCGCGTATCCGTAGCCGATCGCGGCGACCAGTGAGATCGTCGAATGCACCAGGCACGCGGTCATGCGCGCCGTCAGCGGGACCGCCGCCTTGACCGGCATCGTCTGGAACCGCGAATTCATGCCGTTCGACGCCTCGGTGGCCGCGCGGTGTGCCGCCGAGATCGCGGTGAATGCCATGGCCTGCAGGACGATGATCGGCATGACGAACTGCGCGTAGTCGATGCCCTGGAACTTCATCACCAGACGCAGCGGCAGATAGAAACCGAGCGTGAAGATCAGGGGAGCGAACACCGCGATGAAGAACTGTCCGAACACCCACATCGTGTGCAGATTCCGCTGGGACAGCGCAATCCACTGCTGGACGCTCGACGGATGCGGCCGCCGGTGCTTGCCTTCGAGGGTGCGCTCGAATCCGAGCTGGGCGGGCGCCGTCACGACGGCAGGCTCTCGTCGACGCGGACGTGGCCGGTGAGTGAGAGGAACACGTCGTCGAGGGACGGGCGCCGCAGGGCGATGTCGGCAAGCGTGACCCCGGCGAGGTCGAGTCGGCGCAGCACCTCGGCGAGCGTCTGGGCGCCGTGCTCGGCGGGAATCGACAACCGGTCGGTGCCTTCCTCTATGGCTCGGCCGGGTGGGCACAGGCTCGTGAGGATCTCCCGGACGCGTGGCAGGTCGTCGAGGCTCACCGGGACGACCTCGCAGTAGCTTCCGCCGGTCCGGGCCTTCAACTCGTCCGCCGTGCCCTCGGCGATCACGGTGCCCTTGTCGATCACGACGATGTTGTCGCTGAGGAGGTCGGCCTCCTCGAGGTACTGCGTCGTCAGCAGGATCGTGATGCCCTGCTCCTTGAGCGCGGACACGAGGGACCACACGCCCTGGCGGCTGCGGGGGTCGAGGCCGGTGGTGGGCTCGTCGAGGAACACGACCTCGGGTCGGATCACGAGGCCACAGGCGATGTCCACGCGCCGGCGCATACCGCCGGAATACCCGGACACCTTCCGATCACCCGCGTCGAGTAGATCGAATTGCGTCAGCAGGTCCTCCGCGCGCGATTTCGCGGACGCTTTGGGCAGGCCCATCAGCCTGCCGAACAGCACGAGATTCTCGCGCCCGGTCAACGACTCGTCCAGCGCGGCGTACTGGCCCGTCATCATGATGCTGCGACGGACGTCGGCAGCCTCCTCGACCACGTCGTGTCCGGCGACGAATGCGCGGCCCGCATCGGGGCGCAGCAAGGTCGACAGCACGTTGACGGTGGTGGTCTTCCCCGCGCCGTTGGGGCCCAGGATGCCGAGGACCGTGCCGCGGGGCACCTCGAAGCTGACACCCCGCAACGCTGCTACGTCACCGAAGGATTTCTCGATTCCCTCGACAAGAACGGCGGTGTCAGGTGCAGGCATGTTCTCGAGTATGTCACGCGCGGATGGCGATCAAGGCAGACCGGCGAACACCCTCGCGCCCCCGGAAAAGTTCTGTAACGGGAGCGGGCGGCGAGGCGATCATTACCGGACACCTGTACCACTTCGGCCCTGGCGACCACGTCGGGGAGAGTCGCGTTCCGCCGGATCTCGGGATGTACGTCGGGGTTCCGGTTCCGGAGAAGTGGCACACCGCAATTCGGTCCGGCAGCCGAGGCGCCGCGAACGAATGTGAGCTTCGACATGAGCCCCGCGCGGTGACCCGTCTCTATCGCGGGGTGACCCACGTGGTGATGTCGGCGTGGACCACCTCGGCTCCCCGGCGGTCGAGGATGCGCACGGGCACGACCACGTCGGTGCCCGCGGTGATCGCGCCGAAGTCCGGCAGTTCCGGTAGTTCCGCGACGGCGCGGAGCGGCCCGTTCGCCTTGGCCAGGTAGTCGACGGTCATCGACTTCGGGATCCACCGATGGGTCGACGGCACGGTCGCCTCGGACAACATGCCCATGGCGGCCTCGGCGAGGTTGCACGCGGCGATCGCATGGAACGTGCCCAGATGGTTGCGGACGCCCCACCACTTCGGCGCCCGCACTTCACACCGGCCCGGTCGCATCTCGACGACGCGGGGGAGCACCGAACCGAAGTAGGGGACGCGGACGCACATGCCGACGGAGAACAACGCGTGTCCGAGCGCGTTGTCGGGGAGCTTCTGCCAGGCGGCGTAAGTAGGGCTCGAGGGTGTCATGCCCCGATATTACTCGAAAGTAAGTTCAGGGACGGGTGGGAGTGATCGAGACCGGTTTGATCTCTCCTGCCCGGTACGGCATACTGGTCGGGTTGCCTTGTCTGGGACGCGATCGTTTGCGGCCCGAAACAGGTGGGGTGAAACGTCGCGGTGTAGATCGAATGACCTGCTCGCGGCCACATGCAAGACGGAAGCAGTACCTACTGGCACTCGAAACGAGTGCATCCGGTACGCGTTCCCGGCCCGAAAAGCTGAAAAGTTGCGGGTCGGAGAATGAGTGGGAGGGCGACACGCCCGACCGCGTGTACCGGAGAACCATGACAGATGAACAGCGGCAGCGGATCGGGTGTGTCCCGGTCGCCTAGCGTTCGGACAGTTGCGGCCCAGGTAAGGGACTGTGCAGACGAGGTAGTTCGGCCCGACTCGGGTGGGACTACGAAACGCGGCAAGAAAAGGACACTAAGCGTGGCGGGACAGAAGATCCGCATCAGGCTCAAGGCCTACGACCATGAGGCGATCGACGCGTCAGCGCGCAAGATCGTCGAGACGGTGACCCGTACCGGGGCCCGCGTCGTCGGACCCGTGCCGTTGCCGACCGAAAAGAACGTGTACTGCGTCATCCGCTCGCCGCACAAGTACAAGGACTCGCGCGAGCACTTCGAGATGCGTACTCACAAGCGGCTTATCGACATCCTCGACCCGACGCCCAAGACGGTTGACGCGCTCATGCGCATCGACCTTCCGGCCAGCGTCGACGTCAACATTCAGTGAGCGCGGCGGAGACAAAAACAATGACTGATACCAAGATCAAGGGAATCCTGGGCACCAAGCTCGGCATGACCCAGGTCTTCGACGAGAACAACCGGGTCGTTCCGGTCACCGTCGTGAAGGCCGGACCGAACGTCGTGACCCAGATTCGTACCGAAGAGCGTGACGGCTACAGCGCCGTGCAGCTCGCGTTCGGCGCCATCGACCCGCGCAAGGTGAACAAGCCGACTTCCGGCCAGTTCGCCAAGGCCGGCGTCACCCCGCGCCGCCACGTTGTGGAGCTCCGCGTTGCCGACACCTCGGAGTACGAGGTCGGCCAGGAACTTACCGCCGAGGTCTTCGAGGACGGCGCGTACGTCGACGTCACCGGAACCAGCAAGGGTAAGGGCTTCGCCGGAACCATGAAGCGCCACGGCTTCGCCGGCCAGGGTGCATCGCACGGTGCGCAGGCCG
>JBCEBZ010000112.1:0-6035 GCA_039206675.1 Rhodococcus sp. (in: high G+C Gram-positive bacteria)
AAGCTGGCCACCGCCATGGCCGACAAGGGCGAGATCTACGTCCTCGACGAGCCGACCACCGGCCTTCACCTCGCCGACGTCGAACAGTTGCTCGGGCTGCTCGACCGGCTCGTCGACTCCGGCAAGTCGGTCATCGTCATCGAGCATCACCAGGCGGTCATGGCGCACGCCGACTGGATCATCGACCTCGGCCCGGGCGCCGGCCACGACGGCGGCCGGATCGTCTTCGAGGGCCGCCCGGAAGATCTGGTGGCCGCCGGCTCCACCCTCACCGGCGAGCACCTCGCGGCGTACGTCGGCTCCTGATCACGGCTCGGCCCCCGGTTGCCCACGGCAGCCGGGGGCCCTGCCGTGTGCCCGTTCCGGCCGCTCGCGTCACCCGTCCAGGTCGGCGAGCTTCCGTGCGAGCACCGTCCGCTCGCGCTCGTTGCCGCACAGCGTCAGGGCGGCCTCGAGTTCGGTCCGCGCCTCGTCGGTGCGTCCCAGGCGGGTGAGCAGTTCGCCGCGAACGCTGGGCAGCAGGTGCGAGTTCGACAGCGCCTGCGCGGCCACCAGCTCGTCCACGATCGGCAGCGCCGCGGCCGGTCCCTGGGCCATGGACACCGCGACCGCCCGGTTGAGGTCGACCACCGGGGACGGCGCGAGCCTGCCGAGTGCCTCGTAGACGAGGACGATCCGTTCCCAGTTCGTCGCGTCGACGGACGGCGCGACGGCATGGCATTCGGCGATCGCGGCCTGCAGGCCGTAGGCCCCCAGTCCCCGGCCGACCTGTTCGGCGCGGGCGAGGGCGGCCCGTCCCCGCCGGATCGCGGAACGGTCCCAGCGGCGGCGGTCCTGCTGCTCGAGCAGCACCGGCTCACCGTCCGGCCCGGTGCGGGCCGGGAACCGCGCCGCGGTCAGTTCGAGCAGCGCGAGCAGGCCGTGGACCTCGGGTTCGTCGGGTACGAGCCGGGTCAGCACCCGGGCGAGGCGCTGCGCCTCGCCCGCCAGGTCGAGGCGGATCAGGTCGTCGCCGGAGCTGGCCGACGACCCTTCCGTGAAGATCAGATAGATGACGCTGAGCACCGAGCCGAGCCGCTCGGTCCGCTCCCCGGCGGGCGGCACCGCGAACGGCACCCGGGCCGCGCCGAGGGTCTTCTTCGCCCGGGTGATCCGCGCCTGCACCGTCGCGGTCGGGACGAGGAACACCTTCGCGATCTCGTCGCTCGTCAGACCGCCGACCACCCGCAGGGTGAGCGCCACCCTCGCCTCCCGCGACAACACGGGGTGGCAGGAGATGAACATCAACGCGAGGATGTCGTCGTCGATCTGGTCCGGATCCCACAGCACGTCGCCGGTGCCGCGGGCCGGATCGGCGGGTGCGGGACCCGAGACGGCGCCGCCCTCGCCCAGTTCGTGGGCGAGGACGGCGTACCGCTCGTCGAGGGCGGCGCGCCGGCGGAACGCGTCGATCGCGCGGCGGCGGCCGACGGTGAGCAACCATCCCGCCGGGTTCTGAGGGATGCCGTCGCGCGGCCAGCTCACGAGTGCCTCCGCCAGCGCCTCCTGGCCGAGGTCCTCGGCCAGCGCGAAATCACCGGTGTACCGGGCGAGCGCGCCGACGATCCGCGCCGACTCGATCCGCCAGACGGCGGCGACGGCCTCACGCCCGGTGTGGCCGCCGCCCGCCGACCCACTCAGAGCTGGCCGGTGGCTTCGCGCCACGCCCGCTCCTTCTGGATCCACTCGTTGTCCTGCGGGAACTCGTCGATCGTGGCGACCCGGCGGATCTCCGCCTTCGACCCGGGACCGGCCATCGGAGCACGCTTGGCCCACTCCACGGCCTCCTCCCTCGACGCCACGTTGAGCATCCAGAAGCCGCCGAACAGCTCCTTCGTCTCGCCGTAGGGGCCGTCGGTCACCACCGGAGGCTCGGAGGAGTAATCGACCACGACACCCGATTCGGGGTCGGGGTCCAGCCCCTCGGCGGCGAGCAGCACGCCCGCCCGGATCATCTCGTCGTTGAACTTGCCCATCGCGTCCATGATCTCGCCCATGTCGGCGTCCTGGAACGCCGCGAAGGTTTCGTCCGTGGCGCGCATGATCAGCATGTACTTCATGGTTCGTCTCCTTGGATGTCGGGGCCCTCTTGGACCTTCTCATCCTCAGGTCGAACGGGGGGTGCCATGGATCGACACACCCGCAAAAAACTTTTCCCCCACGTGAGTGGCAAAGAGTGTGGGAGCACTCTTTGCCGCTCACGTACCCGGTCACCCGGCGGCGAAGGCGGGCGCGGGCGCGGTGGCGTCGAGGGTGGTCCACGACCGTCGGCGGGCGTCGATCGGCGTGCCGGACAGGATGCGGGCACGCCGGTGCCCGGGTTCGAGCAGCACCGTCGACAGGGTCGCCCAGCGCTGACCGAAGGCCGCGTCCGGGGCGGGGACGCAGCACAGCTGGGGTTGCCCGGGGTCGGAGTACAGGTATTCGACGAGGTGATCGGCGACGGTCGGCGCCGCGTACCGCTGCTGCCGTGAGGCGATCAGCGCGTAGCGGTCCTGGGAGTCGGGCTCGTACAGGCCTGCCTTCTCCCGGGCGGCGTTGGCCGGGTCGAGAAAGTGGTTGGTGTGCGTGAGGTATCCGTCGGTCGGGTGCAGGGTCGCGACGCCGACGGGGCTGATCTCGGCGCAGGCGACGGTGTCGGGGTCGATCAGGGTCAGCGCGCCCGACGTCGCGATGGGTGCCGAGCGCAGCAGGTCGAGGGCCTCGCCGACGGTTCCGGCTTCACCGAGGACCGCCGCCGACAGGATGTGCACGGGCACCCCGGCCGGTGCGTCGTCGCGGTGGCCGAGGATGTTGAAGAACACGCCGAGGCCTGCGCTGTTCATCCCGATCTTGCCGAGGATGCCGTGCTCGGTGAGCCCGACGTAGGCGTGGCGGGTTCCGCGCACCTGATGGGTGTGCCAGTACGGGTCGAGTTCCTGATGCCAGTCCCAGGTTTGGATCCCGAACGGCGCCGACGTGCGATCCGCCGGTGCGTAGGCGATGGTGGAGCACTCGCCGGGGCGGGCCGCGGTCGCCTGGGACAGAATCTCGGTGCGGCCGTTCAGCGCCGTCACGTGCCAGGGTTCGAGCCCGGCGCCCGCGGCGATGCCCTCGATCTCCTCGAGATACCGGGGACCCCACGCCCCCAGGACATCCGCGAGGCGGTGCGCGCTGTCGCGGGTCCGGTCCTCGCTCACGCCGACCGAGTCGAACAGGCGCAGATAGAGTTCCACGGCCGCGGGAAGGTCGGTGCGCAGCTGGGTGCCGCGGGCGACGCCGCGTTCGCGCGGCCGGGTGTCGTCGACGCAGACGTGGGGGCGGGCAGTGGTGGATTCGGTCATGGTCGTCCTCGTTATCCAGATGGTGTGAATAAAGCTGTGGAGCAATTGATCACAGGCGGGTCAGCGGGTCCGGTACGAGCGCATCAGCACGACGTACAGCGTCGCGGGGACGAGCAACCCGACCGGCAGCGACAGGTCCACGCCGCCGACCGCGTTCGCGATGGGTCCGGTGTAGACCGGGGCGGCGACGCAGAGTGCGGCCGCGGCGATGCCGGTGAAGACGGCGACCGTTCCCGCCCAGTTGATCCCACCGCTGTACCAGTAGGGGCTGCTGCTGGTTTCGTCGCCGAGCCCGGGGCCGTCGTAGCGGTTGCGGCGCCACAGGACGTCGGCGACGTAGACGGCCATCACGGGACCCATCACGGTCACGACGAGCTGCATCATGTTGCTGACGGTGTCGAGGAAGTTGGAGACGAGCAGGGCGTACAACGTCATGGCGACGCCCATCGAGCCGTCGAGGAGGACGCTGCGCGAGCGGCGCAGGCGCAGGCCGACCGACTGCAGCGCGAGCCCGGAACTGTAGGCGGTCATCGCGTTGTTGGCGATGGTGCCGACGATGACGGCGAGCAGGAAGATCGGTGTGAACCAGGACGGGAGGATGGCCTCGAGCGCGATCTGCGGGTCGGCCATGTCGAGTCCGGTGCCGGCGAGTGCGCCGAGCGCGGTGAACAGCACGCTGGGGACGAACGCGCCGAGCGCCGTCCAGACGGTGACCGACACCGGCGAGGTGGTCGCCGGCAGGTAGCGGGCGAAGTCCGCGCTGTTGGTGTAGGACAGCGGAGCCGACGCCACGATGGAGACACCCGCGGCAATCGTCGCCCACAGTCCGATCCCGTGGAGGGCCTCCGCCGGCTGGTAACCCCAGTCGGCATTGCCGAGGACGTAGCCGGCCATCACCACGAAGATGACGATCAGCACGACGGCCAGCGGCTGGTAGAGCCGCACGATCGTCGCGTGCCCGTACACGCCGATGGCCAGCGTGGCGGCGGCGATCGCCAGGATGACGACGACCTTCACGGGGGTGGTCGCGTCGATGCCGAACCGTTCGACGAGCCGGAACGCCGTGTACGACGCGGCCGCCCAGTTCAGCGCCAGGTAGCAGACGCTGATGAACCAGCTGGTCACGAGGATGTTCACCCGGTTGCCGCGGATGCCGAAGATCGCCCGCGTGATGACCTCGCTGGGTGTGCCCGACGCCGGTCCGCTGGCGGCGACGATCCCGGTGAGGATCGAGAACAGGTTGCCGGCCACGATCACCGCGAGCGCCTGCCAGAACGACAGGCCCATCAGGATCAGTGCGCCGCCGACCACGAGGGCCAGGTAGCTCACGTTGGGCGCGGCCCACACCGCGAACAGGTCCCGGGCGCGGCCGTGTCGCTCGCTGTCGGGGATGAAGTCGATGCCGTGCGTCTCCACCTGCCCGGCACGGTCGGCGGGCGGTGTCGTGCCGGGTTTCGCCGCGCGGGGGTCTGCTTGTGTCGATGCCATGGGGTCCTCCGGGTAGACGAGCACGGATGTGCGGCTGGTGGCGCAATCGCCGATCTGGCGTGACCCGGGTCACCGTACGGAACCAAATCGATTTGGACAAGAGTGCTGCGGTGCGATTTGCAAATCGATTTGGTGCAGGTCGGACTGTTGATAGCCTGGACGCGTGACGGAGAAGCGATCGCGGCCCACCATCGCCGACGTGGCACGGCACGCCGGGGTGTCGACCACCACGGTGTCGCACACGTTCAGCGGCAAAGGCGTCGTCGCCGCCGCGACGCGAGAGCGGGTCCGCGCGACCGCGAAATCCCTGGGCTACCGGCCGGACGTGGTGGCGAGGGGGCTGCGAAGCAACCGTCTCGGCATCCTCGCCCTCGTGCTCCGGCCCCTCGAGACGCTGGATTCGTCGCTCCCCGAGGGCGTCGACTACTTCCTGCGATTCGCGGGTTCGGCGGCGCTGGCCGCGATGGACTTCGGCTACGGACTCATGCTGGTGTCCGACCCGACGCGCGAAGAGTCACCGGCCGCCGCCCTGGCCTGCGACGGGTTCCTGATCACGGAACCCGTCACGAACGATCCCCTCATCGAGATGCTCCTCGGGGAGGGCGTGCCGTTCCTGTCCGTCGGCAGGGATCCGGCGAGGGCCGCGTACGACAACTGGATCGACACCGACACCGAACTCATGACCGGCCTCGTGCTGCGGCACCTCGACGACGCGGGGGCGACGCGGGTGGCACTCGTCGCCGGAACCGACCCCAATTCGTGGAACCTCGGCGCCGAGGCCGCCTACCGCGCCTGGGCGGCGGCGCGCGGTCAGGACCCGCTGGTCGCCCACCGGCCCGAGACCACCGGGGAGTCCGGCGGCCGCGCCGCCGCCGACGAACTGTTCGACCGCAGCGACCCGCCCGACGCCGTGTACTGCCTCACCGGCAGGCACGCGGCCGGAGTGCTCACGCGTGTCCGGCAACGCGGACTCGACGTTCCCGGCGACGTCCAGATCGTCGGCGGCTCCGACTCGGAGCACACCCGATCCGCGACACCCCCCATCACCTCGGTGGACCTGCAGCCCGAACTCCTTGCCCGCGTTGCCGTCACGAAGCTCGTCAACCGCCTCGACGACCTCGACCGGCCCGTGCCGCCGGGGAAACTTCACGGACGCCTCATCGCGCGGGACTCCACCAGGACGTC
>JBCEBZ010000113.1:0-2471 GCA_039206675.1 Rhodococcus sp. (in: high G+C Gram-positive bacteria)
CCCTGCTCGGCGCGGGAGGCGCCGCGCAACGTGACCAGGCGCAGGCCGTCGAGTTCGATGCCGATGTTCGCGACCATGAACGCGACCGCCTGACGGTTGCTGATCGGCTCACCGAATGCGACCCGCTCGTTGACGTAGGGGATCACGTAGTCGAGAACGGCCTGACCGGTGCCGACCGCGAGCGACGCCCAGCCGAGGCGGGCCAGCCGGATGGCGTCGGCGTATTCGGCCTTCCGCGCGTCGGCCTCGGCGGCGCCGAGCAGACCCGACTCGGGCACGGCGACGTCGGTGAGGTTCAGCCGGCCGAGACCTGCGGCGCGCAGGCCCATGCTCGGGTCCGCCTCCACGACGAGTCCCTTGGTGTCGGCCTCGACGATGAAGAAGGACGGTTTGCCGTCGAGTTCGGCCGCCACGATGAACAGTTCCGACGAGGCGGCGGCGGGAACGAGGCTCTTGACGCCGTTGAGCCTGTACCCGCTGGGGGAGCGGACCGCCTTGGTCTGCAACGCAAACGGATCGAACAGTGCGCGGGGCTCGCTGACGACCACGGCCGCGTTCGGAACCTGCTCGCCCGTGAACGAGGGCAGGTAGGTCTTCTGCTGGGAATCGGTGCCCCACTGGGTGAGGGCGACGGCGACGCCGCTCGGCGCGAGGATCGGCAGCGCGAGCCCCATGTCGCCGTGCGCGAGAGCCTCGGCGACGAGGGAGTTGGTGACGGCGCCTCGCTCGCTGGCGGCCCCGTCGAGTTCCTCGGGAACGTTGATCAAGGTGATGCCGAGTTCGGCGGCGCGCTTCACCAGATCCGCCGGTGCGGCGGCGGCAGCGTCGGCGTCGTGTCCGGCGGGGCGCAGGATCTCGGCGGCGAACTCGCGCACGGTCTCGACGATCATCTGCTGCTCGTCGCTCGGGGTGAGGTCGAAGTAGCCGGCCTTGGCGGTCGGGTTGTCGGGGAGGCGTTTCGGCGCGCCGCCGCCGGACACCTTCTGGAATCCGCGTGTTGCGGCGCCGAGGGTCTTGAATCCGGTCTTCGTGCCTTCGTAGGTCACCCGGTCGATCGTCTGGCGCAGGTTGTACTTCTCGGCCAGATCGGATCCGGTGATCTTGGTCAGCACGCGCATCGCGGCACCCATGGCGTCGCGCTTGACGGGATTCAGTCCGACGGCCGACGTGTCGCGGGGGTTCCGCTTCGCCCTGCCGTTGGGGGCAACAGTGTCTTGCTTGCTCATGATCACCAGCTGTTTCTCGGTGTTCGGGCGTGGACACGATCTATCTTACTCAGCGGTAAGGTTGGTGTCTACTATCGAGTAAGTTCCAGTGCTCGGAACGCCCCGGCTCCTGCCCGGGGAGGAGGTGACGGTGCCTCCGCTCACCTACCGTGAAGTGGTGATCGAGATCCCCGCGATTCGCCGGCTCCGTCCCATCGTTCGTCTCGCGCCCCTGCTGCTCGTTCCGCTCCTGCTGCTGGCGAGCACGTTCCCCGGCGAGTACCACGTGCCGCCGGGCTACTGGATGCTCGCGATGACTGCCGCGCTCGTGTTCGCGGTCGCGGGCCGGTGGCCGCTGGCGGTGTCGGTCGTCACGTCCGTGCTCGCGGTTCCGATGTTCGCGGCGCACGCCTGGGGGCTGTCCGAGTTGGTCCCCTTCCTCGGCGCGGTGGCACTTGCGGACGTCGCGATGCGCGCCCGGCGGACGCCCGCGATCCTCATCGCGACCGTGTGCTGGACCGCGGCGGTGGTGGCGGGCCTGTGGTGGGACTCCTACGGCACGTTCTGGAGGGTGGCCACCGCCGTGTCCACGGTGGCGTACGTCGGACTGCCGCTCCTGCTCGGCCTCTATCTCCGTGCGCAGCGAGACCTCGCCGCGACGTACCGTCTACGCGCCGCCGAAGCCGAATCGCGCCGGCGGGAGGACCGGTCCCGTGCCGTGGTCGCCGAGCGGAACGCGCTGGCCCGGGAACTTCACGATCTCGTCGCGCACCACATGGCGTCGATCGTGCTCCGGATCGGGGTGGCGCAGCACGTGCTGAGGGACGTGGACGGCCCGACGAGGTCGGTGCTCGAGGACGTGCACCGGACCGCATCCGATGCTCTCGCCGACATCCGGCGGCTGCTCGTCGCGTTGCGCGATCCTTCGATGGGCGACGTGGCGCTCGTGGAACCCGAGGCGCTGCCGATCGAGATCGCCGCGGCTGTAGACCGTACGCGAGCGGCGGGCTTCCCCGTGGCGGCGGAGATCGACCCCGGCGTCGCCCGGCTCGACGCGATCGGCCGGCTGACCCTGCTGCGTGTGGTGCAGGAATCGCTGACGAATGCGATGAGGCACTCCACTCCCGGCGGTGCCGTCACTGTGACGTTCGAACCCGGCGCCGCCGGAACGGCTCTGCGAGTGACCAGCACCGGCCACCGCGCCCGCTCGGCCGACAGCTCGCAGGGGCACGGCATCATCGGTATGGGCGAGCGGGTGGAACTCGC
>JBCEBZ010000113.1:2571-5986 GCA_039206675.1 Rhodococcus sp. (in: high G+C Gram-positive bacteria)
ATGCCGGGGCTCGACGGGATCGCCGCGACCCGGCAGATCACCACTTCGCATCCGGCAGTGAAGGTTCTGGTCCTCACCACGTTCGACGACGACGACCACTTCTACCCGGCGCTGGCGGCGGGGGCCGCCGGATTCCTCGTCAAGGACACTGATCCCGCCGAACTGCTGCATGCGATCCGCCGGACGGCGGCCGGTGACACCATCTTCGCCCCCGCGCTCCTGCGGCGCCTCGTCGACCGGGCGCTGGAGACCTCACCTCCGGACGAGAGCCCCGCGCCGTCGGTCGCGCTGACCGTGCGCGAGCGGGAAGTGCTGACCCTGGTGGGGGACGGGCTGGGCAATCAGGAGATCGCCGCCCACCTCTTCATCGGGGTCACGACAGTGAAGACGCACGTGGCAAACCTGATGGAGAAGACGGGCTGCGACAACCGGGTTCGGCTGGCCGTCTTCGCCCACACCCGGCTCTAGCCGCCGTGGTGGTCGTCCGGCCGCATCGGCATTGCCGGAGGAGCAGGACGCCCGCCGGGCTCGAGGACGAGGAACTGCCCCATCATTCCGCGGTCCTCGTGGAGCAGAAGGTGGCAGTGGAACATGTACGGGTAGGTCGCATCGGTGTAGTCGGTGAAACGCAGCGCCAGCCGGATCTCGGTTCCGGGTGGTGTGTACACGGTGTCCTTCCAGCCGGACAGCGCGGGCGGCGGTGGGGTGCCGTCGATGTCGACGATCTGGAACTGCACGTCGTGGACGTGGAAGTTGTGTGGCCAGTTGTCGACGTTGCGCACCGTCCACACCTCCGTGGTGTCGACGACGGGGGAGAAGTCGATGCGGTTCATGTCCATTCGTGCCCCATTGATCATGAACCAGCGCAGTTCGAAACTCCGCTCCGCGGACGCGGACGCCGGGTCGAGTCGCGGGACCGCCGCCATGGTCGCCGGTAGCGGCAGGGACGGCGGCAGGCCGCGGTCCGGCCGAAGTTCCAGGACGTCGAACGTATCGTCGAGGCCGAAACCGGCGGCGTCGCCCGGGTCGACACCGCCTCGTGCCTCGATCGGATGCGAACGCAGCATCACGGTGCGCCCGTCGCCGGCCGCGACGACGAGTTCGACCCGTTCGCCCGGACTGATCTGGATCCGGCGGAGGGGCACCGGCGCGCCGAGGAGACCGCCGTCGGTCGCGATGAGGTGGAACGTGCGGTCGTCGGAGAAGCCGAGGTTGTAGAGACGACCCGAAGACCCGTTGAGGATGCGCAACCGGATCAGCCCGGTGCTGACGGGAAGGTGCGCCCCGGCGATTCCGTTGGTGACGATCGTGTCGCCGAGCAGGCCGCCGTCCGTCGGATCCGATTCGTCCAGCGCACCGTCCGCGGTGAACCGCCGGTCCTGGATGATCAGCGGAATGTCGTCCAGGCCGTATGTTCTCGGTAAATCGAGGGCGTCGGTCGCGTCGTCGTCGACGAGGAAGAGGCCGGCGAGTCCGCGGGACACGTGCTTCTCGGTCGAGCCGTGCGGGTGAGGGTGGTACCAGAGGGTGGCGGCCGGCTGGTTCACCGTCCACGACGGCTCCCACTGTGCGCCGGGTTCGATCGACTGGTGTGGTCCGCCGTCGCACCTGGCCGGGACGTGCATTCCGTGCCAGTGGACCGACGTCGGCTCGGGCAACTCGTTGCGGACGGTAAAGGCGACCGCTTCACCCCGCCGGGCGCGGACGGTCGGGCCGAGCATCGATTCGTCGAATCCCCAGGTGGGGGTCTCGAGACCGGGCAGGATCTCGGACGTGCCCGCCCGCGCGGTGAGTGTGAAGTGGCGGACCCCGGCGGCATCCACCGTGGACGCGGCCAACGGCGGAATCGGGAGGCGCCGCGCGAATCTCCCGGCGGCCGGGGCCGCGGTGCCCGCTTCTCCGGAGATGCAGGCAGCGGACAGGACGAACGGCGCGGATGCCAGTCCCATCAGAAAGGTACGTCGGGCGAGGGTGGTCACGATTCTCCTGCGTCGAATTCGCCGCGCGGACCGCGGCGGGTGGCTCAGGAGAAATTCTTCGTGGCGGACACGCGCGATCCGCCCTCCTCGGGGCCGGGGATGCCCGGGCCGGGCTCCTCCGCCGAGGCCTTGTCAGGACTGCGTGTCTGTGTTATAGCGTCAGCGCAGCCGGGACAGCGCCTCGTTGTGCAGCAGGGCGTTGGTGGCCAGCGCGCTGCCCCCGTGCGGGCCATCGGTGCCGGCGAGGTTGGTGAACCGGCCGCCGGCCTCGCGCACCAGGACGTCGAGGGGCGCGAGGTCCCACAACGACACCTCGGGCTCGGCGGCGATGTCGACGGCACCCTCGGCGAGCAGGCAGTAGGAGAAGAAGTCGCCGAATCCGCGGACCCGCCACACGTCGTCGGTGAGGGCGAGGAACTGCTCGCGGATGCCGAGTTCCTTCCACCCGGACAGGCTCGAGAACGTGAGGCTGGCCGAACCCAGCCGGTCGACGGCCGAGACGGCGATCCGGGTGGGCTCGGACCCGTCGAACGCCGACCAGGCGCCGCGACCCGATGCCGCCCACCAGCGGCGCGCGAGTGCCGGGGCGCTGACGACGCCGACGGTGGGAACGCCGTCCTCGAGCAGCGCGATCAGCGTGGCCCAGATGGGGACGCCCCGCACGAAGTTCTTGGTGCCGTCGATCGGGTCGACCACCCACTGCCGTCCCGAGAACTGGGCGTCGCCGCCGAACTCCTCACCGAGGACGGCATCGGCAGGCCGCTCGGATTCCAGCGTCGCCCGGACCGCTCGTTCCACGGCCAGGTCCGCGTCCGTGACCGGGGTGAGGTCGGGTTTGTCGTCCACCGACAGGTCGAGTGCCCCGAAGCGGGCCCTCGTGATCGCGTCCGCCTCGTCGGCGATTCGGAGGGCGAGCTGCAGGTCGGCGTCGAGGTCGGTCACGGTCGCACAGCGTACTCGTACCGCACCGGCCCGAGCTCAATCGATCTTCACCTCGGTGAGCCTGCCGGTGGCGACGTCGAATACAAACCCGCGGAGGGACGTGGTCGCCGTGACGAACGGGCTGGCCTGGATGCGGCGCAGCGACTGCCGGACGTCCTCGTCGAGGTCGGGGAACGCCTCCGCCGACCAGGCCGGTTTGATCCCGACCTCGTCCTGGATGGACTTCTTGAAGTCGTCGTCGGTGAACGTGAGCATCCCGCAGTCGGTGTGGTGGATGAGGATGATCTCGGTGGTCCCGAGCAGCCGCTGGCTGATCGCGAGCGACCGGATCTCGTCGTCCGTCACCACGCCGCCGGCGTTGCGGATGACGTGCGCCTCGCCCTCCTGGAGGCCGAGGATCCGGTAGACGTCCAGGCGTGCGTCCATGCAGGCGAGGACGGCGACGTGCTTGCTCGGGGGAAGGGGGAGCGGCCCGGTGAATCCGGCGGCGTACT
>JBCEBZ010000114.1:0-5958 GCA_039206675.1 Rhodococcus sp. (in: high G+C Gram-positive bacteria)
ATGTTGACGAAGATGTCCTTCGATCCGCGCTGCTGCGCCAGATCGCGGTCGTGGTGGACGTCCTGGAAGTCGCGCGTCGCGAGTGCGGCCGAGACGACGAACGTCGGGTCGCCGGTGACGGACAGTTCCGGAAGCGTCGTTCCCACCGCGACATCGAGTGTGGACGTCATGACTGCTGCTCCTTCGCTCCGCGCTGCCACGCATACAGGGTCCACGGCGCGCCGCCCGTCTCCTCGTCGCCCGGGAAGTCGAGATAGATCGCCTCCACCGGCATCCCGATCGTCACGTCGGCGGGGTCGACCCCGCGCAGCTCGCCGAGCATCCGGACGCCCTCCTCCAGTTCGACGAGCGCCACCACGAACGGCAGCGCGCGCCCCGGGACCTTCGGTGCGTGGTGCACGACGTAACTGAACACCGTGCCGCGGCCCGACGCGACGACGTAATCCGTCGTCTCCGCCTTGCCCTTCCACAGCGCGGGCACCGGCGGATGCTGCAGCGCCCCGTCCTCACGTTGCTGGATCCGCAGTTCGTGCGCGGCGATCCCGTCCCAGAAGAACCGAGTGTCCGGAGAGGCGCTGGGCCGCATCATCTTCGACGGGTCCAGGTCGCCGTAGGACGCACCCTGCCCGTTCCCCGACGGCCCCGGCCGTTCGGTTTTCGGCATGAACTTCAGGATCCGGAACAGCATCTCGGCCACCGGTTCGCCTGCGGCGTCGCGCCACACACTGCGGGTGGTGAAGAACCACCCCTCACCGAGGCCCGTCTTCTTCGGGCCCACCACGTCCTCGAGCGTCGTGGTGATGGTGACGTCCTCGCCGACCTTCAGGTAGCGGTGGTAGATCTGATCGCAATTGGTGGCGACGACGGACGTGAATCCGGCCTCGTCGAGGATGGTCGTCATCCGCCCCAGCGGATCATCGGATTGCCGAACGGCGTTCAGCCCCTGCATGGTCCACACCTGCGCCATCGCCGGCGGAGCGACGATGCCGTCGTGTCCGGCCGCGCGCGCCGCGGCCTCGTCGACGTAGATCGGGTTCCTGTCGCCGATCGCCTCCACCCAGTTGCGGATCATCGGCAGGTTGATCGGGTCGCGTCCGGGACGGGGAGCGCTCGGTCCCGCCGAGCGGACCTCCTCTGCGGCAGCGAGAATCTGTTCGGAACTCATCACGCGCGGCGCTCCTATCGGGGGACTCGGGGAAGTTTCAGGCCGGCCGTCGCGATCAGCTCGCGCATCACCTCGTTGACCCCGCCGCCGAACGTGATGACGAGGTTGCGCTTGACCTGCATGTCGAGCCACGTCACGAGGTCGGCGGTCGCCGGCTCGGACGGGTCGCCGTACCGTCCGACGACCTCCTCGACGAGCCGGCCGATGCGCTGAATGCGTTCGGTGGCGAACACTTTCGTCGCCGACGCGTCGGCGACGTCGACGGCGTCCGACTCACTCGAGGCCACCTGCCAGTTGAGGAGTTCGTTGAGGCGGTAGGTCGCGTGGATCTCGCCGAGCGCGCGCCGCACGTCCGGTTCGCCGAGCAGATCGTGCGCGATCGCCCAATTGCGGACCCGGTCGTAGAGACCCCCGACCCGCCCGGCGGGCCCGAGCATGACGCGTTCGTGGTTGAGCTGCGTGGTGATCAGCCGCCAGCCCTGATTCTCCTCGCCCACCAGCATGTCCGCGGGCACCCGGACGTCGGAGTAGTACGTGGCGTTGACGTGATGCGCGCCGTCGCACGTGATGATCGGTGTCCAGCTGTAGCCCGGGTCCTTGGTGTCCATGATCAGGATGGAGATGCCGCGGTGCCGCGAATCCGCCGGGCCCGTGCGGACGGCCAGCCACAGGTAGTCGGCGTCGTGACCGCCGGTGGTGAAGATCTTCTGCCCGTTGACGACGTATTCGTCGCCGACCCGCACGGCCGTGGTCCGCAATGCGGCGAGGTCGGTGCCCGCCTCCGGTTCGGTGTAGCCGATGGCGAAGTGCACCTCGCCGGCGAGGATCGCGGGCAGAAATTTCCGCTTCTGCTCCTCCGTGCCGTACACCTGCAGCGTCGGGCCGACCGTCTGCAGCGTCACCGAGGGCAGCGGAACATCGGCGCGCACAGCCTCGTTCACGAAGATCTGCTGCTCGATCTCCCCGAATCCGCGGCCGCCGAATTCCACCGGCCAGCCCACACCGAGCCAGCCGTCCTTGCCCATCCGGCGGATGACCTCGCGGTAGGTGGCGCCGTGGCGCTCCGTGCGCATCACCTCCGCCTCGGCCGGGGAGATCAGCCCGGAGAAATAGCGCCGGAGTTCCGCTTGCAGTTCACGCTGCTCGTCGGTCAGATCGATGAACACCGGGCCCCCACGAGGTCGAGTCGGTACGAGGCGCCGCCCACGAGGCGGGCCAGGTCTTTGGCGGTCGAGTAGTAGCGGTGCAGCGGGTACGTGACGTCGACGCCGATGCCGCCGTGCAGATGGTGCAGCACCTGCATGGCCGCGGGTACCTCCGCGGCGATCCAGTACGCCATCACGTCCAGGTCGTCCTGCGCGTCCAGGCCTTCGGACACCCGCCACGACGCGGCGAGCGCGGACACGTGCAGGGTGCGGGAGGTGACGTAGACGTCCGCGATCTGCTGGGACACGGCCTGGAACGTGGCGAGCGGCTTGCCGAACTGATGGCGGGTGGCGAGGTGTTCGGCCGCCAGAGCCGTTGCGCCCGAGAGAAGTCCGTCCGCCACGGCCCCGATCGACGCCAGGGCGATGCGGTACAGCGTCTGCACCGCGCGGTCACCGGCCGCGAGCAGTTCACCGCGCGCCCGGTCGAACGCGACCGCGAATTCGGGGCTCCCCGACGCCGAGGGTGTCGGCGTGAGGGTGACGCCGTCCGCGCCCGGATCCACCAGTACCACCCCGGCATCCGTCGGCACCAGGATCCGGTGCGCCCCCTCCGCGAACGGCACCGCGAGCACGCGCCCGGTGACGGAATGGCCGTCGCCGTCCACGACCGCGGTCACCGACGGCCGTGCCGGGAACTGCGCACCGGGTTCCGCGAGCGCCGCGGTGAACGTGCGTCCGGCGTCGAGTCCGGCGAGCAGCGCGTCCTGCGTCGCGTCGTCGCCGAGCGCGACGATGGGCAGCACACCGAACCCGAGCGTCGCGAGGGCGGGGATCTGCGCCGCCTTCCGCCCGACCTCGGTGAGCAGCGCACCGACGTCGGTGACCGACAGCCCTTCACCGCCGAGACGTTCCGGCAGTGCGAGGGTCAGCAGATCGGCGTCGGCGAATGCGGACCAGAGGGCGTCGCCGTCGAGGTCGCGGGCCAGCAGTCCGGCCGCGACCTGGGCCACGGCCTCCTGGGTTTCGTCTCGAGTGAAGTCCACGCTGACAATCCCACTTTCGATTTAGAACGTGTTCTAGTTGTATCACCATCCCGGACCCCGCGAAAGGCCGAACGCGACCCGGCTCAACCGCGCGGCAACCCGAGAATCCGTTCGGCCGCGACCGTCAGCAGGATCTGCGTCGTTCCGCCCGCGATGGACAGGCAGCGCGTGTTCAGGAACTCCCGCGACAGCGGACCCTCCACCCAGCCGTCCGTGCCGCCGAGTTCCATCGCGAACTCGGCGACGGCCTGCCGCTGGCGGACACCGACCAGCTTGCGGACGCTCGATTCGGGTCCGGGGTCCTGACCGTCGAGCTGCCGGAGAGTGGTGCGCAGTTCGAGCTGGGAACCGACGAGCGCGTTGCCGATGAGGTGACCGAGCGTGTCGTCGGTCACCGGGTCGCCGTCGCCCGCGAGCGCGAGCAGTTCCTCCACCGCGTCGCCGAGCGAGGAGCCCCCGCCCATCGCGACTCGCTCGTTGGCCAGGGTGGTGCGGGCGAGCGTCCAGCCGTCGCCGAGATTCCCGACCACCAGGTCGTCCGGCACGAACACGCCCTCGAGGTGCACCTCGTTGAACAGGGCGTCGCCGGTGATCTCGCGCAGCGGCGAGATGGTGATGCCGGGGCTCGTCATGTCGACGAGGAAGTAGCTGATGCCCTTGTGCTTGGGCACGTCCCGGTCGGTGCGGGCCAGACAGATCGCCCAGTCCGCCTCCTGAGCCCGCGACGTCCACACCTTCTGCCCGTTCAGCTTCCATCCGCCGTCCACCCGCTCCGCGGACGTGCGCAGCGCCGCGAGGTCGGAGCCGGCGCCGGGCTCGCTGAACAGCTGGCACCAGATGATCTCCCCGCGCAGCGTCGGGGTCGCGAACCGCGCGATCTGCTCGGCGCTGCCGTGCTCGAGGATGGTCGGAACCGCCCACCAGCCGATCACGAGGTCGGGTCTGCCGACCCCGACGGCCGCCAGTTCCTCCTCGATCAGGATCTGCTCGGCGGCACGCGCGCCGCGACCGTAGGGTGCGGGCCAATGCGGGGCCAGGTAGCCGGACTCCGCCAGGGCCGCGCGTCGCTCCGACTCCGGCCGCGCCACCAGCTCCGCGATCTCGGCGTGGATCCGCGCCCGTTCGTCGTCGAGTCCGGACAGGTCGATCGTCAGATGCCTGCGCGCACCCGCGCGCGTCAGTTCCGTGACCCGGGTCCGCCACCGCGTCGAGCCGCCGAGCAGCTGCCGCAACGACGTGGCCCGGCGCAGATAGAAGTGGGCGTCGTGCTCCCACGTGAAGCCGATGCCGCCGAGCACCTGGATGCAGTCCTTCGCGGTCTCGACGGCGGCGTCGAGCGCGATCGACGCCGCGACCGCGGCCGCGATGGGCAGCTCGCCGCCGTCCGCATCCCAGGCGCGCTCCGCCGCGACAGCCGCATCCCACGCCGCCGCACCGGCCTGTTCGACACGGCACAGCATTTCCGCGCACAGATGCTTGATCGCCTGGAACGACCCGATCGGTTTACCGAACTGCTCGCGAATCTTGGCGTACTCCACCGCCGTTCGCAGGCACCAGCTCGCGATCCCGGACGCCTCCGCCGCGGCCAGTGTCGCGGCGAGGTCGCGGACCAGCCCGTCCCGCACGCCCGTGACCACGCGGTCGGCCGCCACCGCCACCGCGTCGCACCGCACCCGCGCGAGTGGACGGCTCTTGTCGATCGTGTCGGCGACCGTGATGTCGAGGCCGTCGGATTCACCGTCGACCAGGCACCACACGAGTTGCTCGCCCGTGTCGGCAGGCAACAGCACCGACACTCCCGCGTCGCCGCCGATCGCGAAGCCGGCGTCGCCGGTGATCGTCAACCCGCCGTCGGCCCCGAGCGTCGCGTTCACCGGGGAGTTGCTGCCAACCGCCACCGCGCACGGCATCGCGCCGTCGGCGAGGTCCTCGGACCACCGTTTCGCGGCGGCGCCGGAGCTGCGCCCGACGACGAGAGCGGCCAGTGAGGTGGAGAGAACAGGACCCGGGACGAGTTCGGTCGCGGCCTGTTCGAGCATCGCGGCGAGATCGACGATCTCCGCCCCCGACCCACCGACCTCTTCGGGCACGGCGACCGAGAAAATTCCGAGCGCGGAGAAGGACGGCCACGACGTGCGCCACGAATCTGCTGGTCCTTGCCGTACTGTGACCAGCGGGTCCGTCGACCGTGCCCAAGCCTGGATCGCACCCGCTGCAGCCCTCTGTTCTTCGGTGGTGGCGATAGTCACAACGGGTATCCGCCTCTCCTGAATGACACATTCGTCTAGAACGTGTTCTAATATGACACCTGGCCATGAGTCAAGGCGCGAAGGAAAACAGGTAATGACGACCAGCTCTCGATCACGGTCCACGACGGTCGCTGCGGCGACGCTGGGCGAGGACGATCTCAGTTCCAACGCGCAGAAGGAACGGCGCAAGCGGATCCTCGACGCGACCCTGGCCCTGGCGTCCAAGGGCGGATACGAGGCCGTGCAGATGCGGGCCGTCGCCGAACGCGCCGACGTCGCCGTGGGAACGCTGTACCGCTACTTCCCGTCCAAGGTGCACCTGCTGGTGTCGGCGCTCGGCCGCGAGTTCGAGC
>JBCEBZ010000115.1:0-5930 GCA_039206675.1 Rhodococcus sp. (in: high G+C Gram-positive bacteria)
AGGGCCCCGTCAGTGAATACGAGTTGTGCCGGCCCTCGGCCCAGTTCACTGCGATGTGGCTGCCGGGGGTGAACGTCGGCAGGGCGCGGCCGCCCGGGTCCGCGAGGACGACGTGCCGGATGCCCGGGCACAGCACTCGGGCCTCGCGCACCGTCAAGGCGAGCGCGCCGGTAACTCCCTCGCCCGCAACCGTTTCGAGAACCATGGTCATGGCAGTTCCTCCGCGTCGGCTCGGTAACCCAGGTAGGCGCTGTGGCGCCGGGAGAAGTGGTAGTAGACGGTCAGTTCCTCGGAACACCCCGCACACGGCGTCGTCCCGCCGACGGCGGCCGCGACGTTGAACGTCGTCGTGTGGCAGTGCGCGCAGTACACGTCGAGCACCCGCGCGTCCGGGTCGCTGACCACGGCGGCGATCTCCGCGGGCAACGCACCCGCGGAGATCAGGCGGGAGCGCACGGCCGCCACCGTCCGCTCGGAACCCGCCAGCACGAATCGCCAGCCGATGCGCGCCTCGGACAGCAGGTCGTCGAGCCCGGATCCCTCCCCGTCGCCGACGGCCCATGTGCGAGTCGGCACCGGGGCGACCCGCTCGGACAGCTCGCGCAGCACTCGATCGCCGACCGACCCGTCCGAGACGAGCACATAGCGGGTGACGTGAGCGTCGGCCGCCAGGTCGTCGACGGCCGAATAGTCGGACCGCCACCGTGGGACGCTCGTCGACCTCATCGAGACCGCCATCGCGGATCAGGGCGCGAAGGAACGATGGCCGACGAAGTAGGCCAGCGCGCGGTCGGGGGTGGTGAAGCGGATACGCGAGCCCTTGGGGAAGAAGATCGCATCCTTCGTCTTCGCCACCTCGACCTGACCGGTGTCGAGGTTCTCGAGGGTGAACTCCCCTTCGAGGACGACCTTCATCTCGTCGTACGCGTAGTAGTAGTCGAGTGGGGCGTCGGTGCGCCGGAGTTCGAAGTAACCGGCCGACATCTCCGAGCCGTCCGGATTGGCGAAGACGTCGTCGATGTATCCCTTGGTGCCCGGGTATTCCGTGACCGGCATCTGCGGCAGGTTCTCGTGGAATCCGGCGGTGACGCGGAAGGGAACGGTGGTGGGCTCGTCGGTCGTGGTCATGGGTTCTCCCTACAGACGTGGTGAGCGTCGGAGTGTGAATGGGTAGGCCCCGTGTTGTGAAACTTGAGGTAGCAACAGGAAACCACACCCCGTATTTCCACGGCGTAAATCAATCGGTCGAACCGGTAAATCCGCTGCTAGCAGTGCCAAGGATTCCTGAAAAGCTCGCATGGAGGCGTGTTTTGGTGATCCATCAACAACATTGCCGTAACACGTTCGACATAGTAGAACTGTTTCATATTGAACAACAGCGATTCATGAGGTGAAACGAACCGCTACCGAAGCCACCAGAGCCCGATTCTCCGGCCGAATGAAGGAAGCAACGTGACAGAGACAGCAAAGTTCGTGATCGTCGGTGGGGGGCTCGAGGGTCTCGCCATCGCGTGGTCGCTCGCGGACCGCGGCGAGACCGATGTTCTGGTCCTCGAGCGTGACACCCTGTGCTCGGGCATGACCGGCAAGTCGTCCGGCGTGGTCCGGTGCCACTACGGGACGCCGTCGCTGGCAGCGATGTCCTGGTACGGCGTCGACATCTTCACCCGGGCCACCGAGATCTTCGGCGACGACATGGCGTTCCGTCAGTGCGGGTACGTCGTCGGAGTCGGAGAGAACAACATCGACCCGCTGAAGGCGAACGTCGCGATGATGCAGGGCCTCGGCATCGACGTCGACTACATCGGCCACGACAAGATGGCCGAGCTGTGGCCGGGGCTGCACCTCGACGATTTCGCCGCCTTCGCGTACGAGCCGCTCGGTGGCCGGGGTGAGGCGTACATGGCCGGTATGGCCTTCGGCGCGTCCGCCCGCAAGTTGGGCGTCAAGATCCGCCAGAGCACGCCGGTGGCGTCGCTGCTGCAGAACGCAGACGGCCGCGTCTACGGGGTCACCCTGGGTAACGGCGACGAGGTGCACGCCGAGCACGTGATCCTCGCGACCGGCCCGTGGGCGCCCGAACTCGGTGCCGGGGTCGGCGTCGACATCCCGGTGAAAGCGCAACGCGCGCAACTCGTCCTGATCGATCAGGGAGTGCCCACGCCGGAGGTTCCGGTGCTGTCGGACCTCGCCGGACTGCAGTACATCTGCCGCGAACCCAACGGCGAACTGCTCGTCGGGAACAGCGACCATGCCGCGCCCGAATACATCGACCCCGACAAGTACAGCAACCGCGCGGACGACAGCACCATCGAGAAGAACATCATGAAGCTGGGCAACCGGCTGCCGGACATGCCCGACCCGCGAATCACCTCGAGCTACGTCGGCGCGTACGACGTCACCCCCGACTACAACCCGATCATCGGGCCCGCGCCGGTCGACGGCCTGTTCCTGGCCACCGGGTTCTCCGGTCACGGGTTCAAGATCTCACCGGCGGTCGGGCGCCTCGTCGCCGACATGCTGCTCGACGACGGCAAGACCACCCTCCCGAACGTCGAGCCGTCCGACTTCCGTTACTCGCGCTTCGAGGAGGGCGATCTCCTCTTCAGCCTGCACCCCTACGAGGGCGCCGGCGAGATGCGCTGACCCACAGACCACCTCACCCGTAGACCACCAGTTCAGGAGCTCCCATGGCTGTCGACACTGCTGACGCGTTCACCGCGCAGAACATCGTGACATCCCCACCGCAGACCTTGTCCGAGGTGGCCCGGGCCACCGGAACCACCTTCATCCTCGCCCTGTTCGTCACCCTGTCCGGGAAACCGTGCGCCAAACTCGTCCCGATCGAGGCCGTCGAGCAACTTCAGGACGACGGCGTGGGCTTCGCCGGCTACGCGGCCGGGCACATGGGGCAGGAACCCAAGGACTCCGATCTCGTTGCCGTACCCGACGTCTCGTCGTTCACGCCGATCCCGTTCGTGAAGCCCGGACTCGCGATCGTGCACTGCGACCCCCACGTGGAGGGCACGCCCTGGCCGTATGCGCCGCGGGTGATCCTGAAGGAGACACTGAAGAAGGCGGCCGATCTGGGGCTGTCCGTCAACGTCGGGGCGGAGATCGAGTACTTCCTGGTCAACCGCACCGGAGACGGTCCCCTCACCACCGCCGACACCGACGACGTGAGCCGTCAGCCGTGTTACGACGCCCGCGACGTCACCCGGATGTACGACCACCTGACCGAGGTGTCCGCGGCCATGAACACGCTCGGGTGGGGCAACTACGCCAACGACCACGAGGACGGCAACGGGCAGTTCGAGCAGAACTTCGACTACGCCGACGCGATGACCACCGCCGACCGGGTGATCACCGCCCGGTACCTGCTGTCGGTGATCGCCGAGAAGCGCGGGATGAAGGCCACGTTCATGCCCAAGCCGTTCTCCGACCGCACCGGGTCGGGCATGCACCTGCACCTGTCGCTGTGGAACGACGCCGGTTCGGTGTTCCCGGACGGCGACGACCCGAAGGGGCTGGGACTGTCGACGACCGCGTACGCGTTCATCGCCGGCATCCTGGAGCATGCGTGCGCACTGCAGGGCGTGATCGCGCCGACCGTCAACTCCTACAAGCGAACCGGTGCCACCTCGACCAGCAGCGGCGCCACCTGGTCGCCGCGGTACGCCACGTACGGTGGAAACGACCGCACCCACTATCTGCGGGTGCCGGACAAGAACCGGGTGGAACTGCGCGGCGGTGACGGTTCCGCCAACCCGTACCTCGCGGCCGCCACCGCCATCGCCGCCGGCCTGGCCGGCATCGCCCGCGACCTCGACCCCGGCACCCCCGGATCCGGCGACAGCCCCAGCGACATGCTGCCGATGACGCTGCTGCACGCCATGGACGCGCTGGAATCGGATCCGATCGTGACGGGCGCCCTCGACGTCGCGGGCCCCGGCGTCGCCGAGTACTTCGCGAAACTCAAGCGCGAGGAGTTCTTCGCCTGGCACAACACCGTCTCCCCCTGGGAACTCGACCACTACCTGACAGCGTTCTGACAGACCTCCCGAAAGGAGACATCCATGTGTGGAATCGTCGGACTTCACCTGCGTGAGCCGTCCCTCTACCCACAACTCGGCGCCCTGCTCACCGACATGCTCGCGCAGATGTGCGACCGTGGACCGGACTCGGCCGGGATGGCCATCTACGGCGACCGAACCTGGTCACCGGAGGGCGAGTCGACGGTCTCGCTGCTCGACTGCCCCATCCCCGCAGCGGATCTCGCCGCGACGCTGTCGTCGACCCTCGACACGACGATCACCGGACTCGACCTGGACCCCACCACGATCCTGCACGGCGTCGTCGGCGCCGAGGATCTCGCGGCGGCCGTCCGCAGTCTCGTCCCCGCGGCACGGGTCATCGGCTTCGGCGACGATCTCACCGTCCTCAAGGGCGTCGGGAACCCCGTCGACCTGGCGAACCGGTTCGGGCTGCCCGCCGCCACCGGATGGCAGGGCGTCGCCCACACCCGGATGGCCACCGAATCCGCTGTCACCGCCCAGGGCTCGCACCCGTTCTCCGTCGGCCCCGACGAGTGCCTCGTGCACAACGGGTCGTTCTCCAACCACATGAGCATCAAGCACCAACTCGAGCGCGACGGCGTCGTCTTCGACAGCGCGAACGACACCGAGGTCGGGGCGCGGTTCGTCGCCAAGCAACTCGCCGAGGGCGTCGACCTCGAGAAGGCGCTGCTCATGCTCAACGAGACCTTCGACGGCTTCTACACCCTGCTCGTCTCGACCGCGGACTCGTTCGCCGTGGTCCGTGACGCCATCTCCTGCAAACCCGCCGTCATCGCCGAGACCGACCAGTGGGTCGCGATGGCCTCCGAATACCGCGCCCTGGCGAACCTGCCCGGCGTCGACAACGCCCGAATCTTCGAGCCCGAACCGGAAGAGGTGTACGTATGGCACCGGTAGCCACCACCGAAGCAACTGTCCTGGACCTCGCTTCGTCGAGCACCCGGGCCGTCAACGAGCGGCTCACCTCGCCCGAGGCGCCGAAGACGGTCACCGTCACCGGTCCCCAGGGTGCGCACGCGCTCGCCTGCGGCCTCGACTCCGACATCGACGTCACGATCGAGGGCCACGTCGGCTACTACTGCGCCGGCATGAACCAGCACGCGACGGTGACGGTGCACGGCAATGCCGGCGTCGGGGTCGCCGAGAACATGATGTCGGGCACGGTGCACGTCAAGGGCGACGCGTCGCAGTCCGCGGGCGCCACCGCCCACGGCGGGCTGCTCGTCATCGACGGCAACGCCGCCGCCCGCTGCGGCATCTCGATGAAGGGCGTCGACATCGTCGTCGGCGGCAACATCGGGCACATGTCCGCGTTCATGGGTCAGGCCGGACGTCTCGTCGTCCTCGGCGACGCCGGCGAGGCGCTCGGCGACTCGCTGTACGAGGCCCGGATCTACGTGCGCGGCACCGTCGCCTCCCTCGGCGCCGACTGCATCAAGAAGGAGATGCGCGAAGAGCACCTGACGGAACTGCGGGAACTGCTGGATCAGGCCGGTTTCGACGCCGACCCGTCCGAGTTCACCCGGTACGGCTCCGCCCGCAAGCTCTACAACTTCCACGTCGACAACGCCAGCGCCTACTAGGAGATCCGTCATGAACACCCCGAACCCGGCCCTGCGCGAATCGGCGACCTTCGACCGCGGCGTCATCTCCGAGATCCAGCGGGCCGCCGAGACCGGCATCTACGACATCCGCGGCTGGGGCGCCAAGCGCAAACTGCCCCACTTCGACGACCTCCTGTTCCTCGGGGCCTCGATGTCGCGGTACCCGCTCGAGGGGTACCGGGAGAAGTGCGACACCGACGTCGTCCTCGGCGACCGCAACGCGAAGTTCCCGCTGCACCTCGACATCCCG
>JBCEBZ010000116.1:0-5914 GCA_039206675.1 Rhodococcus sp. (in: high G+C Gram-positive bacteria)
AGCTGAACCGCTCCCAGAGTTCGGTGAGCGACAGACTCCACAGGCCTGCCGGTCGTCGGGTATGAAGCGTGTGGTCGACTCTCGATCGACCACCAAGATCTGTTGTCATGGTGTCCGTGCCTTGAGATAGGCGGCTACAGCTGTGCGCTCCGCGTTGTGGGGAGGGCGGTCTGCGGACCGCAGGTGTGGGAGGGGGAGTGAAAGGCTCAGTGGCGCAACAGTGGCACTGCCATCGTGTCGGCTACCGAGCCCTGTGCTGGGTGGGGCCCAACCAGCAAGGCCGATGCCAGGTTCTCCCGGGGGGGGCTCGGGCGCTGACCTCTACAGAGTCACCGGCGCCGAAAGTGCGGGCGCTTCGTCATCGATGAGGGCGTCGCATTCAATTTCGATGAGGGCACCCCCATACAGGCCGGCGACCTCGACGACAGCACCGCAGGACGGCGGATACTCACCGAAGACCCGCAGGTGCTCTGCCGCCACAGCGGCGGTGTCGTCCATCGAAGCGACGTAGACCCGCGTGCGAACCACGTCCTGAGCAGTGGCACCCAGCTTTTCCAGGCGGCCCAGGAGGTTGTTCAATGCCTGACGTGCCTGCGGACCGGCGCCGCCCTCCACGATCGTCCCGTCCAGCGAGCCCACCACGCCGGAAATGTAAACGAACGGTCCCCGGCGCAGGCCCGGTGCCCATCCGCCCATCTTGTCCACCGCCGTAATCAACGGAATCTCACTGCGCTCAAACATGCTGGATCCGCCCCGTGGGCTGATTGACCTGCGGCGACGCGAACCCGGTCGGAAAGTGTGTGATGTAGATCATGGGTTAATGATGCGATTGGACGCGATCCGCTTTCCTTCCGATTTCAGCATTTTTGGGCACCAAGTTGCCGAAACCGGAAACCCATGCGGTATGACGGAGGCGTGGACCGCATCAGTCTTGCCTTGAGTGCACTCGCCGACCGCCTCGAACTGGACCTCCCCGAGGTGCGGACACGCATTCAGGAGCGAATACGTAGTGAGGTCCCGCAGTACTACGTGGACCCCTCCGTGATGGCCGCCGGTTACGACAGCCTCGACCCGATCATCAGAGATGTCGCGGCCGCCCTCCGCCCGGGCTCCTCGATGACGCGGGCCCTGCCGGCCCGAGTCATCGAGGAGATGCTGTTCGCCGCACGGCACGGAATGCCCTGGGCCCCACTCGAAGATGCACTTCGCATCGGGATGGCCGAGTTCTGGGAGTGGCTGATGGCCAACATCAGCAGGATCGGGGTGGATCGCGCGACTCAGATGGACGCCCTCCACGGGGCCACGCGGATCCTTTTCCAGTGGTTCGACGCCACCATCCGGCAAGCGCGAGTTCATTTCGACGCCGAACACGCACGTATCGAGCACACGGCCTCCCGACGGCAAGCGGATCTGGTGCACGCTCTACTCGCCGGCCGACCGGTACGCGAGGGTCAACTGGGGCATCCGCTCATGCGGTGGCATCTCGCGTCCGTGATCTGGCGTCCTGGAGGTGCTGTCGCGCCCGCCGAGATCCCCCACATAGTCGGCCGGTGTCCCGTCCTGACGACGCAAGCGGAGAACGGCACGGTGTGGGTCTTCATCGCGATGGTGGAACAGGGCGGGGAGGGCGCGGTGCTCGGCGCGCTCTCCCTGGCCCCGGATCTTCGCTGTGCGACCGGAGCCGTCCACCACGGTCCAGCTGGTTTCGTGCAAAGTCATCATGAAGCAACGACCACGCATGCCCTGGCCTTGCGCAAACTCGACGGGAACAGTCGACGGATCACCAAATACAGTGAGGTCGACATCGAGATCCTGCTCCTCCAGGACACAGCCGCGGCATCCCGAATGGCCGACACCGAGTTAGGTGACCTCGCCGCCCGAACGCCGAAGGCGAACACCATCCGCCAGACCGTGCAGGCGTACCTGGAAAACGCATGTAGTACCAGTGCCGCGGCCGACGAACTGCACGTCAGCGAACGAACCATCCGAAACCGACTAGCCACCGCCGAGACATTGTTGAAGCGGCCCCTCAGCGAGCGTGCCATTCAGCTTGGCGCGGCACTGCGGATCCTCAACGCAATGACCAAACGCGATGAACGGGCCGACGAAACGATTCTCCCGGCCCCAAACCCGTTCGCGGATCCCGGATCGCACGACGCCCATTGAGGCTTGTCGTCGACGATGAGAAACCCGAGGATGAGCACTCACGCCAGTCACAGTGCTCCCTCCGGAACGCCTCCCGGTGAACGGAACTCACCATTTAGGGTGGAAATTCACCATTCAGGGTGGAGACGTCAGCTTTCTGGGATGAAAAATCAGCTACTGCATTAAATCGCATTTCCCCAGCGGTAGAGCGCTATTCGAAACCTGCACCTCGTATCCGGTAGTTATGGTGTTCAGACCCGTGACGTCTCGTGCGTGATCCGGGCAGAGGAGATCGGGCGTGATGGTCATCCGGTGCCGACGAGCCATTGTCGAACCGGGCCGGCCAGCTCACCGCTCTCCGCTCAGCGAAATGGCCGGCAAGAACGGGTCCGTCGCCACAGACACTGCATCAATCCCCGCCAAAGAGGCACCCGCTCGGCGCCGTTCGTGCCACCCCAGACCCCGACGTCTTTGTCAGCGGCTACTTCCGGGTTCAACGGGCGGCGATGGTAAGCCCGGATCTCCCGCGGTCCTGTTGACCGCTGGACCCCGTTAAACTTGCCGTATTACCTGGTACTTCCAGTACTGTCATCTGATCCGTACCAGAGAAGGAGTAAATCTGTGGCACGCAAGGTCGTGGTGGAGCTGGTCGACGATATCGACGGCACCGTCTTCGGCGAGGACGGCGAAAGCATCAGCTATGCCGTCGAGGGCGTCGAGTACGCTATCGATTTGAAGGAGGAGCACGCGAAGGAGCTCCGCGAGATCTTCGAGTACTACACCGCGCATTCGACCCGGGTCGGCGGGCGTAAACACCGTGCGGACCGGCCGGCCAACCCTGCTTCCGCGAAGCGGCCGCGGGGTGAGGCCACGAAGATCCGCGCGTGGGCGATCGAGCAGGGCTACGAGCTGTCTTCTCGCGGCCGCATCCCTGCCGAGATTGAGCAGGCCTTCCGCGCTGTGCAGTAATTACACGGGTTGAGGCCTGCGCCGGTCGCGACCTCGCCGGATCACCTCCGGTTCCGGCTGGCGGGGTCGCCATGGACGTTGGCATCAACCGATCTGAGCCGTGCACCGGTTAGCGCATGCAGGTATCGGTGGCATATCCGAGAAGCGATTCAACTTTGCCTATGTCGGAGATCCTTCACCTGGGTGGACTGCCCACTGGAAGTGGAGTGCCCGGATCTTGCGATTCGTTGCCGGATGCGGCACTAGGTTTCCGTGGAACGAATCTGAGATGTTTTCAGCATGCTTGCTTGTCGTAGCCGTCCGGTGAACCGGTGCCGTCCCACGCGATAGCGGCAGCAACAGCGCGCAACCGTGCGGTGTGCATCGAACGCGGGTACCCGTTCTCGTCGTGACCGTGACCGAAGTAGCACCAACCGTGGTCGTAAAGTGTGTGTCCGCGCCGACTCAGCACGACACGCCAGTTGTACGCCATACGCATTACGTCGACACAACGATCATCGGTCAAGTTTTTGACGTGGAATCCGCCGTCGATCGGTGTCATACCGTCGAAAATGTCGTTCACGGTGTTGATGCTAAACGCGGGGCGATGCCCGCGCGAACAGGACGAGCAGCGCGATACCGGTAGGCAAGCTCCATCACGTCCCCGGGAGTCATCTTCGAACGAAACGTCTCGGTTCGAATGAAACCCTGGTCGCGGCGAACGACGCCGGAACTGTCATTGACGCTCGTCCGGTCCACCGTCAAGGACACCTTGGATAACAGTGTCGATCGCGGTCATCGCGGTCATCGCGCTCGGGCCGCCGGCCGTCGATTGGTCGCTCCTGTTCGTCGGCTCGCAGGACGCGGTCGTGCCTGCTTGAGTGGCCGCCCGCCTCTGGGTCGTCGCGGACCGACACGGTGACCGGTCTGAGCCGCTGTTCGTATGCATAGCGGTGCGAGTTCTGCTAGTAGAGCGAGCATTGCTAGCAAGTGTGTCTGCCTGCGAAAATCCCTGCGGTCTGGGGGCTGACGTGTGGGCGCATCTCGCTGTTCCCGGTCGAACGCCCGTGGTGCCGGGGTCAACTCTCGGTCGGGTGTTTCCGCCGGGCCGCGCGAGGGGTCGCGGCCCGGAAGCGGCTGGAGCGTCACCATCGTCCCAGCGGGGGGAGGGGCAGTTTCACCTCGCGAATAGACGATCAGGGGAACGGACATAGCGCTGCTCCGACCCCACCCCCGATGCCGAGATCACCCTGCTGGACCTCAACACTCACACGATGGCGATGACCACCGCCCGGCTCGTCGACCGAAACATCACCCCGCCAGTGCACTCGAGATCCTCCGCAGTGAGGGCACTGCGCGGTGAGTCCTGAGTTACGGTGAGCAGGGACGGGGTGGATGGGGGCAGTGGTGGTCGAGGACCGTGCGCGGGGACGGCGGGACAGCCCCTGGTTCGACGTGGTCGTCATCGTCGCGACCATCGCAGCCGGAACCGTGGCGGCCAGCCTGCTGAACGATCCTGGGACCGATGAGCAGGAGCCGAACCGCGCGTACTCCTACGTGTTCGAGCCCGTCCCACATCCGACACGGATACCGGGGTGCGATGCGGTCGAACCACCTTCGGATCCCGAACGTGTCAACTTCGCCATCGTCGGGTCGGGGGAGTACGACAATCCGAAGTATCCGTGGTTTACGGGGGCGAAGGCCGCGGCGATGACACAAGCCGCCATCGACGCGCTACCGGATCCGATGGAGTTGGTGTTCGCCGGTCCCAGCCAGTCCCTGCAGTTCGAGCCGATCGCCGATTACGGCCCCACCAAATTTCCACAGGAGGGGGATGCGGAGCTGTTCAGCGGGTCGACCAACGCCCGCGGCTCGCTGGTCCGAGACGGGCACGTCGGAACGGTGACGGTCGAGGTCCGGGCCTGGGACCGCCCGGTCCTGCCGTGCGTGGCAGGCACGGTGGATCGACGCGAGATCCGCCCGGACGGAACGGTGCTCGACTCACTGGACACCTGGTACGAGATCAACGGTGTCCGCACACTCGAACGCACCATCGTCGCCTACCTTCCCGACGGCACCCGCATCGTGGCCACGGCCACCGACGTCGACAACACCGACCCCAGGGCCGGCGGCCGGCACAGCGGACAGATCCCGTTGACCCTCGACGAGCTGACCGCGATCGCCACCACCCCGGCCCTGGCAGTGACCGCGCCACCGGTCCCGGCCGTGCCGCTGATGCCGTCCTGCGGGGCCTTCACCGACTGGAACGGGCCGGAGCTGACCCGGGAGAAGGTCGCCCGGCTCGACCGGGCCCTCGAAGAACGGTGGGCGACCATGCCGGGCAACAGCGACCTCACCCTGGACCGGCCGATCGGATCACTCCGCTTGACCGACTTCGGCAAAGACACCGTCTGCGAGGTGATCACCGTGTCCTCCCCGTCCGGGGACGGGCGCCTGGAGATCACCGTCGTCAGCGGTCAACCCGCGTCGTCACCGCAGGACGAGTACCTGAACGAGATCGACCCGGACCGCATCACCACCGTGACGGCGGACGGGTCCACCGTCACCCGCGGGGACTACCCCGATCACGGCAGCGCCTACTTCTCGATCACCCTCCCCTCCACCCAACAGATCATCATCAGCACCACCCCCATCGCCGGTTCCGCCATCCCTATGACATTGGAACAGATCGAATACCTGGCCACCGCAGCCGAACTCGACCTGGGCTGACACCGCCGACCGGGGACTCGCACGCATGTCGGTGTCTATGGTGCTGCAGGTAGCACCAGTGGGCGAGGGCCAGCCCTTAGCAACCTAGGGC
>JBCEBZ010000117.1:0-5912 GCA_039206675.1 Rhodococcus sp. (in: high G+C Gram-positive bacteria)
AGTGCAAAACTCCAATCGACGAGCGATCGGAGGGTCTGCTGGCGCGGTGCGGCCGATCGGCTTCCCATTGTGAGCAGCCCGAATCGGTCCGTCAGTCGTTCCAGGATCTGGTCGAGCGAAAGAATGCGCATTCGGGCAACCGCGAGTTCGATTGCGAGCGGAATTCCCTCCAATCGAATGCACAAACGTGCCGCTGCGGCAGCATTGTGCGCGTCGAGGACGAAACCGGGGGAGGCGGCTGCTGCACGTTCTTCGAGTAGTCGGATCGATTCAAACTGTGACAGCGATTCGATGCTGACTGACGCCGCGTCGTCGGGAACGGTGAGTGGAGGCACTGGATAGAGGAATTCCTCGGTTACCGTCAGCGACGTGCGGGTAGTGACAAGAATGCGAGTCGAGGGTGCGTATCGCAGTATTTCGCTGACCAGTGCGACGCATCCCGGGAGTACGTGTTCGCAATTGTCGAGAATGAGCAGTATTTCGCGATCGCGAAGATATTCGATCAGCTTTGCAGTCGCGCCACGATTCGACTGGTCTGCAATTCCCAGCGCGTGGATGACTGCGGCCGGTACGTCGCCCCCGTCCGAGACGGACGCCAATTCGACCAAGTACACGCCGTTTTCGAAAAGATGGTTCATTTCGTCGGCGACGTGCAACGCCAATCGGGTTTTGCCCACTCCGCCGGGCCCGATCAAGCTCACCAGCCGTCCGCTCGCCAGGCGGTCGCGGATCTCCTTACGCTGCTGACGCCGACCGACGAAGCTGGTTGCGGTAGACGGAACGTTGCCGCTGCGAGTTCTCGCCTTTGACACGACACCTCCACATTGCGACAGACGAAGCCAGAGTAACGCTACGCACGGCGGCGCGACGCCGGAATGCCGAAACTCTGTTCGAGGACGGGGCCGCCGGAACCTCACGAGGCAGGACTTGCGCCCTCATTTCAGGTCCCCGCTCCCTTCTGATTCTGCGGTGCGTGTGGTAGAAGATAGGCACGGACACGTCGCGTGGCGATCCGTTCACCACGAGGTCGATTACATTGCGCGAGAGCTTTTCCGGCACCCCGTCAAGCGGCGAGCACCCCGAGGGAGGCATGCGACACCCCGATTGGGATGCCGTGTCCCATGCAGTATCCGACGCCTATTTTCCGCATGAGCTCATGCCCCTGGCGGCTTCCCGTCCCACCTCATCTTCCGGGGTTTCGGCTCTGCATCTCGGCCCGCTGCGCATCGCCCGAATCAATTGGGGCGCCGATGTTGCCGTTCACAGCGAGCATCCCGGCGCCGTCGGCATCAACATTCCGCTTCACGGCGAGCTCGAGACCCGGATCAGAGGGCGACTCGTCGTGTCGACCCGGGGCTTTGCCACGGTCAACCCCGCTGACACACCGGCCGACATCACGCGGTGGCCCCGGACCTGCACGGTACTCGGCGTCAAGATCGATCGTGACTTCGTCCAGCGCGAGTTGTGGCGCGTCACAGGCCGAGCCGACGCGGTGATCCCCGATCAGATCGACTTGCGCAGGCCCGCTGCTGCCAGCTGGTTTCGACTGCTGAGCAGCATTGTCGATCGACCCGTCGATGATGTGCTGTTGGCCAACCCGCATGTGGCACAGGGGCTGGCGGCATCGCTCACCGATGGATTCCTGCTCGCCGCCGTTCCGGACGAGACCGGGGATCGCCACCCAGTCCGACCACGGATCGTCACTCGCGTGATCGATGCGATCAACGCCGAGCCTGACCGACTGTGGACCGCAGCAGACATGGCCGAGATCGCCGGGGTCAGCGTACGGCGCCTTCAGGAAGGCTTCCAGATCTACCTCGGCAAGACTCCCCGCGAATGCCTGACCGAGATCCGCCTTGCCGGCGTCCGGGCCGAACTCGCCGCGGGCTCGGCCCGTTCGGTGACCGATGTTGCGTTGAAATGGGGGTTCACTCATTTCGGCCGGTTCGCCGCCGCGTTTCGGCAGCGCTACGGTGTGCCACCATCTTCGCTCCTGCATTGACTCGGCATCCGCGGTGGGACGCCCGCACCGGCGTAAGCTCCTGGTCAGGTTTTCCCGTCAACCGGAGGATGTGCTGAGCGCCGACGAAGGGATGTCCGCCGACTCCCCGGACACCGATCCACAACCGGCCCCGAGGGCCGGGTTGGATCTGCACCTCGAGCGGCCTGCCGGCCGGGTCCGCGACAGCGTGATGGACGCTCTGCGTGACGCAATCCGTTCGGGCCGCTTGCCTCCGGGCACTCGACTGCCGTCGAGCCGCGCGTTCGCCGCGGACCTGGGCATCGCGCGGAACACGGTAGCGCGGGCGTACTCGGAACTCGTAGAGGAAGGTTGGCTGGCGTCGCAACACGGCTCCGGCACCACGGTGTCCCGCCGGGCCGCTCGAGCCTTGCGGGCCGAAGGGTCTCGCGTGACGAGGCTGCCGGCGCGCCGCCCGGACCACGACCTGCGACCGGGCCACCCCGACCTGTCGTCGTTCCCGCGCGGGCAGTGGAGCCGTGCCGTCAAGCAGGCGCTCCACACGGTCCCGTCCGAGGCGTTCGGCTACGCGGACCCGTACGGCCGTCCCGAACTGCGCCTGGCGCTTGCCGAGTACCTCGCGCGGGCCCGCGGCGTCGTCTGCACGCCCGACAACATCCTGGTCTGTTGCGGTGCCGCCGAGGGACTGACCCTGTTGGCCCGCGCGCTGGCCGGTGCCGGGGTGGTCTCCCTGGCCGTCGAGTCCTACGGCTTGCCGACGCACCGCGAAGCGCTGCGCGCAGCAGGGTTGCGCTGTCCACCGTTGGCCGTCGATGCCGGTGGCGCCGACGTCACCGCGCTCGACGACCTTCGGGAGGTGGGCGGTGTGCTGCTCACCCCGTCACACCAGTTCCCGACCGGCGTACCGCTGCGCTCCGACCGGCGCGCGGCTGTCGTCGACTGGGCACGCAGAACCGGCGGCGTGATCATCGAGGACGACTACGACGGGGAATTCCGCTATGACCGCAGCCCCGTCGGCGCGCTTCAGAGTGTCGACCCCGAACGGGTGGTGTACATGGGCACCGTGAGCAAGTCCCTTGCCCCGGGCCTCCGGCTCGGCTGGCTGGTCCTTCCGGATCGGCTCGTCGAGACCGTGGCCCGCCAGAAAGGCGAGACCGAGGCCACCTGCGGCTTCGTCGATCAGTTGGCGATGGCCGAGTTCATCCGAACCGGCGCCTATGACAAGCACATTCGCGCGATGCGCGCGCAGTACCGCCGCCGGCGGGAGCAGCTCGTCGACGCGGTCGGCCGGTCGTCGCCGGCCAGTCGCGTGACCGGCCTGCCTGCGGGCCTGCATGTGCTGCTGCACCTGGCCGGCGGCAACGAGAGTGCCGCCGCGCAAGAGCCTGCGTGGCGGAATCTCGCTGTCGAGGGCCTCGCGCGCTACCGCCATCCCGAGGTCGACATCGACCGTGACGGTCTTGTCGTCGGCTTCGCCGCGCCTGCGCAGAGCGCGTGGCCTGCCGCCCTCGAGGCATTGGTCCGGCTACTCCCGTGAGTGGCCCCCGAATTCGGTGTGCAAGTGGCCCATGCGGCGGCTCGCTGCCGTACTAGCCTCGGAGCAGGTTGAATGCCGGAACCGTCGACCATCTGCGCCACCCCGGCGCGCGACGGCATCAGGGCTGACCACAGTCGCGATGACACATCGCGCAATCGAAACGAATCGAGGTTTTCATGCAAGCGGTCATCGCCCGCGACCACGAATCTGGCGTCGGTGGACTGTCGGTGGCGGAAGTTCCGTACCCTCATGCGGCAGAGAACGACGTCATCGTCCGCGTACACGCCGCGAGCTTCACACCTGGTGAGCTCGACTGGCCCGGCACCTGGTCCGACCGCGCGGGACGCGATCGGGCACCATCCATTCCCGGCCACGAAGTCTCCGGAGTCGTCGCTGAATTAGGTTATGGAACAACGGGTGTGACAATTGGTCAGCGCGTCTTCGGGATCACCGACTGGGCCCGCAACGGTACGCTCGCCGAGTACGTCGCGGTGGAGGCCCGCAACCTGGCGCCGCTGTCGGGCGGCATCGATCACACCGTGGCCGCTGCCCTGCCGATTTCCGGGCTCACTGCGTGGCAGGCGCTGTTCGACCACGGGCGACTCGCCGCGGGTCAGACGGCACTGATTCATGGTGCGGCCGGCGCGGTCGGTTCGATGGCAGTGCAACTGGCGCTCGAGGCGGGTGCCCGGGTCATCGGCACCGGTCGTGCCCGGCACGGTGACACCGTTCTCGGTCTCGGCGCCCACGCCTTCTTGGATCTGGATCGCCACCGGCTCGAAGATCTCGACGAGGTCGACGTGGTATTCGATGTCATCGGCGGCGAAACACTCGACCGTTCAGCGAAACTGGTGCGTCCCGGTGGTGTCCTCGTCACCATCGCGGAGCCCCCTCGGGTGATTCCCGAGCAGGGACGGGCGATCTTCTTCGTCGTCGAGCCCGATCGTGAGGGTCTCGTTCGCCTCGAGCGCCGGGTTCGTGACGGTCGCCTGCGGCCACCCTCGGTCAGCGTGCGGCCCCTCGCCGACGCTGTCGCTGCCTTCGATTCCACACGCCGCGCGGGCAAGCCGGTCATCGTCTCGCCGAGTTACCGGCTCGCTGATCCAACGTCTTTGCCGGGCATCGGACAACCGCGATGACTACACTCGACGGCCGACGCGTCCCATTCGACAGCACCGACCCCAACTCCACAGGACGCGTGGCCGTCATCGTGCTGTTCTCGGCGGTTGTCGCCATGCTCCTTCTCATGGCGCCTGCCGCGGCAAGCCAACTGCAACGGCAGCTCGCACTGAGCCCGTCGCAGACGGGTGATCTGTTCGCTGCCGAACTCGGTGCGATGAGTATCGCGTCGATTCCCGCGCTGTGGTGGATGAAGAAGTACAACCTTCGCACGATGTCGACGATCTTCGGAACGTTCTTCATCCTCGGTAATATCTGTTCGGCCTACATCGGCGAATACGGGACGCTCGTCGTGGTCCGATTCCTCACGTCCCTCGCGGGTGGATCGCTGATGGTCCTGTGCATGTCGCTCGCAGCCCAGACCAGGGACCGCAACCGGGTCTACGGCCTGTGGCTGATGGGGCAACTCTGCTTCGGCGCGATCGGACTGGCCGTGCTCCCGAAGTTCTTCGACACCTTCGGGATCGGCATCGCATATTGGGTTCTCGGCGTTCTCATGATTGCCGTCCTCCCGCTCGTCCGGTTCCTGCCCCAGCGCAACATCTTTGCGGGCTGCGTCGGCGGCGAAGACACGGTTCCCACAGTGAACTACGCGTTCCGCGCGACCCTGGGCCTGATCGCGCTGCTCGCCTTCTACGTCAGCCTCAGCGGCATCTGGACCTTCCTCGGTGGCATCGCGGGCGCGTCGATGATCGACAACGAAACCTCGAGCTCGATCCTGTCGATCGCCACCGTGCTCGGCATCGCAGGCTCGGTCGGGGCCACTGTTCTGGGCGCACGCCCGAGCACCCGAATCAATCTCCTCGTCGGCTACCTCGCGATGACCCTGTCGGTCGCACTGCTGGCGGGAATGCCGGGAGTTCTCCGGTTCACCGCGGCCGCGTTGCTCTTCAAGTTCACCTGGACCTTCATCCTTCCGTACCTCATGTCCACCCTCTCCGGGTTGGATCGGTCCGGGCAGTTGGTGAACCTGGCGAACCTCGCCATCGGCGGCGGATTCGCACTCGGCCCGTTGATGGGTGGGCGCCTCGTCGAAAGCGTCGGAGGTTACGGGACGCTGATCGTGGTCAGCGTCGCAGGACTTCTCGTGTCTCTGGTACTGATCCTCGTCGCACAACCCCACCGCGCCGCTGTCCCGAACTCGACGGTCGCGGTGCTCCGCACGGCCCAGTAGTCCGGGGTGCACGGAGCGTGCGAGTACGCTGGCGCGGTCGA
>JBCEBZ010000118.1:0-22780 GCA_039206675.1 Rhodococcus sp. (in: high G+C Gram-positive bacteria)
CCGACGCGACGGCCCGACAACTCGCCTCCGTCGACACCTGGCGCTCGGCGACCACCCACAACGCCCACCGGCTGTTCCCCCGACTCGCCGCCCACCAACGAGATTGAAGCGCTCGGTTCCGGCACGCGGGGTGTGACGGTCCGAGGCGTGCCGGCCTCGGTGAGTCGGTGGGGGCTCGGCCCCGATCTTCCCCTGGATCTGTTGACGGCGATCGGGTTGGGTGGGTCATCGTATTCTCCGTCGGCTCGCCGCGGCTATGGGAATGACGGTCGGCGTGAATGTCGTCGAGGCGAGCGTGGTGGATGATTCGTTCGCTGCAATCCGACGGGCGACGAATTCGAGGAAGTAGGCAACCTGGTGGTCGGTAGCGAACGTGGGCAACAATTGTCGCCATACCATGGCGAGTTGTCGAGCGCACGAGTCGGGGGCTGCCGTCATCGAGGTGGCGACGATGCGCCTGCCGTATACCGTACCCAGAATGAGTTCGGCGAGTTCATTGCGGTCGACGGTGTCTCGAACGTCGCGCTCGGTGACAGCATGATCGATCAGTTCGTCGAAAGTCGCACGCCAGGAGTGGAAGACGATCGGTGCCGATCCGAGAAAGTTGCCGACCTCCGCCAACAGGTGGTGTGCCGCAGACTCGAACAAATCATGATGCCGTGGGTCGACCAGAATATGTGTGACGGTGATGAAGGATTCCAATGCGGGACTGCGAGAGTCGACGTGCTGGGCGCTGCGGTAAGCGAGCCGGGTGAACCCCTCGTCGACGATGGCTCGGGCGAGCTGATCTTTGGTTCGGTAGTGCCCGGAGACCGCTGCTCTCGTCAGTCCGGCGCTGGTACCGACATCGGCGATCGTGGTGGCGTGGTATCCCCCGTCGAGGAAGCGGGTCGCCGCGTGCTCGAGTATGGTCCGTCGGGTGTTCTCCGAGCGTGTGGCCGCGGTCGTGCGTTCGGTGATGGGCGTCGCACGTCGACCGTGCTGCTTGCCCGTATTCTGGGGACAGGTGGGGGTGTCACCGGCTCGATCCGACGTGGAACCGCGTTGACCGGCGGTTACGCGGTGGGCTGTGGGGTTGGTCATCCGATCGCCGACAGAGTCTTCTGCTCACGGTAAGCACGCGGTGACATTCCGTAGGTCTCCTTGAAGAGTTTGGAGAAGTGGGAGGAGTTGACGAGCCCGTAGCGGGAGCAGATCGCGGCAATGCTTTCGCCATTCAGGTGCACGTCGGCGAGATCGTGACGGCACTTTTCGAGTCGGCTGTTGCGAATCCATCCGGCAACGGTGTGCCCGGCCGCCGCGAACGTTCTCTGCAGGTGCCGAGCAGAGACGTGGTGGCGGGAGGCGACGACGGCGGTGTCGAGGGCCGTGTCGTCGATATTGGCCTCGATGAAGGACATAGCGTCGGACAGCAGCGCCGGTTCCTGTGTTGCGAACGGCGGGACCTCCGCGTGGAGCGCGGCGATGAGCAGGTCGAGAACGGCGTCTTGAAGAACGCGTGATGCCGACATCGTGTCGATGTCGGGGGCGTTCAGGTTCGTCAGGAGCGTCGAGACGAGTGCGCCGATCCCGGCGCTGCCGTGGATACGGCGTGCGGACACCGCATCGAGATCCTGGGAGGTGAAGCGCAGGAGGTCTCGGGGAAACATGAGTACGAACATGCTGAAGTGCTGGGTGAAACGCAGCTCGTACGGTGTGCTGGTGTCGTAGATTGCGAAGTCGCCGGGGGTCAGGTGAGCCTCACGGTCGTGTTGGACGAGCGTTCCGTCGCCGGCGAGCTGCACTCCGACCTTGATCATGCCGGGGTCGGACCGTGTGATCGTGGCAGGCGTGCGACGCACGGCGACCTGTCGTCCGGCCACCTCGCTGAGCTGCATTGCGCCCAGCGAGGTGCTGCGTAGTGTGCCGGAGAACGGGTCCGTTCCGTCCGGTGCGGTTGATCGGACTTCGAGGGGTACGAATGCCTCAGAGATGGCGTGCTGCCAATGATCGAACGGGGTGGGCTCGCAGATGGCCTCGGCATAGTCAGCCAGAAGCACAGGTCTCTCCTTACAGCGCAGTTCGGTTGTCGATCGGTCGGCGGGCATGCCGTCCCGGCGGATGGCCTCGAGCGCCACAAGGCCCGCAAGGTCGTCCGGGCGCACTCTTGCGAGCGCTCCCCATGCCGACCCTGCGGGGTACGGGCTCCGTCCACCAGAAACACTTCAGGCACGCGCATTCCTCGACGCGGTCCATCTATTCCATTAATAACCGAATCTTCGGTCGGCACTCAAGGAAATTTGCGAACAAGTAATTGGACTGGAGCGCACGGGGAATTAGCCTGCCCGCCAACGGCCCCGTGCCGACGAGGTGGGCACGCCGATTTTCGTGGTCCTTTCAATCAGTGCTCGAGTTCGGATCTTGACAAGTGTCGGCGATTGCGGCAATTCTTATTACCGACCAAATGGACGGTGAACGGAGTTGTGGTGAGCGCGCTGCTGAAAGCTACGCCGCCGACGCTGGTACACCGTGTCGGACGAGGGGACACCGTTGCTGAACGCGGCCGACGGCTCCGCCGACTACGGCGAAGTCCGCTGGGGCGCAGTCGTCGTCAACCAGGATGGCGGCCCGGTCGCCACGTACGACGTTCTCACCCGCGTCGCCAAGGGGCGACCGAATCGTCCGTCGCCCTTGGCGGTACCGCAAAGGAAGGGAAATTTCATGAGCCTGAAAGTTGTCGTCTGTTACGGCCACCCGGACGACCCGGATGCTTTCGACGCCTACTACCGCGACACGCATATGCCGCTGGCGCGCAAGATCCCGGGATTGGCGGAGTTCACCTGGGGTAAGTGCAGTTCGATGGAAGGAGACAAGGCGCCCTATTACGGTGTCGCGAGCCTGCGCTTCCCCGATGCGGACACGCTGCACAACGCGTTGACTTCGGAAGAGATGGCGGCCGCGGCTAACGACGTGCCGAATTTCGCCACCGGTGGTGTGACGATGTACACCCAGGAAGTGCAGTCGGTCCTGTCCGCATGACAATCTTCGGCCGGGCCCCTGCCCAATTGCAGAGGGGGTCCGGCCGATTCTCAATCGGACCCGCCTCGGCCGCAACTGAATTTACGACATCACCGTGCTCCGTGGGGCAGGCTGTCGAGATAGGCGCTGGCAACAGCTGACCAGCCGGGTGCGAACGGGTGCGTGTGCACGAAATGCGTACAGGCGGCGAGCGCATCGTCGATGCCCGGACCTCCGTCCAGCAGCGGGCGGAGAAGTCCGTGCTCGGCGCACGTGGCGATGGCGGGCAGGAGTTCGGTGACGGCGTCGTCCACCCGGCAGGCGGCCTGCAGGGCACACGCGAGTAGCAGACGCGCACGAAGTTCCGCTCGTGGTCGGGCAGACCGCGTCGCGCTGGTGAGTAATTCGGTGGCGAGCGTGACGGCCTGATCGGCGTGTTCGAGGTCGGGGTCGACGAGTAGCAACCGGATTGTCGAGTCGGTATCGAGTTCGCTGATGATCGTCGCGATGCCGCCGGATGCCGGACGTGTGGGTGGTGGGCGCACAACGGTGCGACATTCGGTGACCAGACCCGCACGGATGCGTTCGTTCTCGATTCGGGCTGCCAGTCGCGGCAGCGACAAGTGCGTGGCGATGTCGGCGCCCTCCCGTAACCGTTGCTCGGCGGCGGTGCGGTCGCCGCGCAGGGCCTTGATCCGGGCTCCGGTGCCGTAGGTGGCGAGCATGAAGTCGACGACCCCGCCCTCGGAGCCGAGTTTGTAGCTCTCGTCGAGAAGGTGTTCGGCCTCGTCGAGGTGGCCCTGCTCGTACAGCAGGTCGCCGAGGATCGCTCCAGCCAGCCGCAGGGCGTGCGAGGAGCGACCGCCGATCTGACTGGCGAGTTGTTGGGCGGCGAGGAAGGCATCCTGCGCGGCGGTGGTGTCGAGCTGTTCCATGGCTGCGATGCCGGTGAAGCATGCCCCGTACATCACGCTGAACGGCCCGGTGGTGCGTTCGTGGTACGGCGTGGCCCACTCCTGCCAGCGGCGGGCGGCGACGAAGTCGAAGGTGTAGATGGCCTGGAATGCGGCGACGTTGGCTGCCGCGGAAACGACGAACGGGCGCAGCGTCTCGGGTCCGGCGAGGCATTCGGCGATGCGTGTGTCCAGACCGACGACGTGGTCGGCGAACAACTCACTGACACCCTGGACGAGGGATACCTCGGCTGACAGCTCGGCTGTGTCGCCCGTGGTGGTGCCGGTGTGGTGGAGTGCGGATTCGGCGCTCCGGAGGGCTTCCTGGATAGGCTCCGGCGGGTGGTGCAGCAGGACGTGAGCCCAGGCCACCGCGATCTGCAGTCGTGGGCGGTCGCGCACGGTCTCGGAGGCGAGTTTGGCGGTCAGCCCCAGCAGCGTGGCCATCTGCGAGTGTTCGATCAGCAGCATTCCCTCTGCCTCGACGAGGTCTGCCGCAGCACCGGGGTCATCAGCGGCGAGGGCATGGTCGACCGCCTCACGAAGCATGTTGTGCTCGGCGAACCATTGAGAGGCCGCGGAATGCAGGTCGGCCACAAGACCGGGGTGGTCGCGTTCGAGACGGCGGCGCAGGAAGTCGGCGAAGAGGTGGTGGTAACGAAACCAATCGCCGTCATCGTCGAGTCTGCGAAGAAACAGATCGCGTCCCTCGACGTGTTCGAGCATGGCCTGGCCGCGCGAGATGCCGGCCAGCCGGGCGGCAAGTGGCCCGCACAGTCGTTCGGTGACCGAAGTGCGCAGTAGGAAGTCGAGGACGTCCGGTTCGAGGGTATTGAGGACGTTCTCGACGAGATAGTCGCCGATCGCGCGGTGCCGGCCGGACAGGTGAGCGATCAACTCCGTGGGGTCCTCGCACCCGCGCAGGGACAGTGACGCCAGTTGCAGCGCGGCCACCCATCCGTCGGTGAAGTCGCGCAACCGGGCGACGTCCTCGGAAGCCAGAGTGAGACCGGCCAGGTCAACGAGGAAGGATCGGGCTTCCTCGTCGTCGAAGCGGAGAACTGTGGCGTCGATTTCGACCAGTTCGTCGCGGACCCGCAGCCGGCTCAGCGGTAGCCCGGACTGACTGCGACTGGTTACCACGATCTGCAGGTGATGGCAGCTGTGGGTGAGAAGGAAGTCGAGGGCCCCGAGAGTGGTCGGGTCGGTGATGCGGTGCCAGTCGTCGATGATCACCACGAGCAGTTCGCCGGTCTCGTGGATCTCGTTGACGAGTGAGGTGAGCACGTACCGCTCGGCGTCGTCGCCGTGTTCTTCGAGGGCTTGGCCGAGTTCGTGAGCGAGGGCAGGACGCACGGTGCGAATCGCCTCGGTCAGATGGGCCAGAAACCAGACCACGTTGTTGTCGTCGTGATCGATACTCAGCCAAGCCACGCGGACACCCGCCGCGATCAGGTTCTCGCGCCATTGAGCGGCGAGGGTGCTCTTCCCGAAGCCGGCAGGAGCGTGGATGAGGACCAGTCGTCGACGCTCCCCGGCCCGAATCAGATCGAGCAGCCGGGCCCGGGGAACGAGGGACCGGGGCGGTGTGGGGGGCCGGAATTTCGTCGAGGCGCTCGGCGGCACCCCGGCCCCGGGCGACCGTGGTGCCGGGGTCTCGGCCGGGGCACTGAGCGGGACGGGTTCGCGCGAACCGGTGAGATCATCGGGGAGCGCCATGCCGTCGGTGGGAAGACCGAGTTGTCGTTGGGCATCGCCCAGCCGTTGGGCGAACTCCGCGACGGTATCGGGACGTCCCGCCGGGGCGCGGGACATCGCCTGCTCGAGGACAGTGCAGACCGGGTCCGGGACTCCGCTGGGGCGCAGGTCTGGGATCGGTTCACCCGTGATGCGCAGGAACTGGGCCACGATGCGTTCGCCAGGCCTGCGCTCGAACGGGGAGTGGCCGGTGAGCAGACAGTAGAGGGTGACCGCGAGGCTGTAGACGTCCGAGGTGACGGTGGGGGTTTCCCCCTCGAGGACTTCGGGGGCGGTATACGACGGTGATCCTGCGACGGTACCGGCGGTGGTCTCGAATCCTCCGGTGACCCTGGCGATACCGAAGTCGGTCAGCTGCGGTTCCCCGTAGGCGGTGATCAATATGTTGGCGGGTTTGACGTCGCGGTGCAGGATGCCGGCGCGGTGTGCGAGGTGCAGGGCACCGGCGAGTTTGACACCGATGGTGAGGGTCTCGCGGACCGACAGGGGGCCGCGTTCGCGAAGGCGGGCGTCGAGGGAGGAGCCGGAGTGGTACGGCATGACGATATAGGGGCGTCCTTGGGAGGTCATCCCGGTTTGCAGGACGTCGACGATGTTCGGGTGTCCGGACAGGGTGCCCATGGCTTGTTGCTCGCGTAAGAACCGGGCGCGATGGTCGGTGTCCGTGTCGTCGGTGTAGAGCACCTTGACCGCCACACTGCGGTGCAGCTCCGATTGGCGGCAGCGGTAGACGATTCCGAAGCCCCCGCGGCCTATTTCACACGCGTCTTCGAACCCCGCTTCGGCGACCTCGTCCTCGAGGGTCGGGATCGCGTTCGCCTGGGTCGGCTCGGGATCGGTCGGCTGCGAGGGCATCTCATTCACCAGCGGTCACAGGATCGGATGCAACCCAGGCACCGTTGTCGCGGTGTCCGGGCTTTGTCGGGCACCGGCCGCGCCGTCGTGAAGGTAACGCATCTTCCCTCGACCATCGCTATGCACTGACAGGTAGCTGGTCGCCCCAGAACGATGACTTCAGGTCTCGGCGTACCGGTCGCCTGCGGCCGCCGTTCGGGTTCGACCACTGTCAGTATGCGCGTGGCGGCGGGTTTGCAGGCGAACTCGCGTCGTTCGGCCTCAGACCGGTACGCCTCCGGCGGCTGCGTGGGCGGTCTTGGCACGGTATTCCCGTGGGGAAATGCCGTAGGTGGTTTTGAACAGCTTGGAGAAGTACGAGGAGTCGAGCAGTCCCCACTGGGCGGCAATCGTCGCGATGGGTGTGCTGCTGTTCCGGGGGTCGACGAGATCACGGCGGCAGTGTTCGAGCCGCCGGCGGCGAATCCATTCGGTAGCGGTGGTTCCTTCACCTTCGAAGATTTTTTGCAGATATCGGGGTGAGATGTTGTGGGCGCGGGCGATCATCGCCGAGCTCAGCTCGGGATCGTAGAGGCGGGCGTCGACGAACGATTTGATCTGCAGCACCAGCGCTGCCTTGTGTGTTTCCGGGGGCACGTTCGACTCGCAACCGAGTTGTTCGGACAGTGCTGCGGCGAGCAGGTTGAGCACCCCGTTCGACAACTGTTGATTGGCGGCGAGTTCTTCGACTCCGCGTAGCTGTTCGGCGATTCCGACGAGGAACTTCGACACCAGTCCGCCGACACCCCGACGACCGGAGACTCGGCGGGCGGTCATGTCCTTCATCGCATCCGGTCGCAGGTGAATCAACTCGCGTGGGAACATCACCACCAGCTGCGCGAAGTCTCGTTCGAACGAGACCTGGTAGGGACGGCGGGTGTCGTAGATGCTGAAGTCGCCCGGGGTCAGTGCGGCTTCGCGCTCGTCCTGCGTGAGGACACAGTAGCCACGAATCTGCATGCCCAGTTTCAGGTAACCGGGATCGGACCGGCGGATCGCCTCGGGAGTCCTACGCACCTCGACCGCTCCTCCGGACACCTCGAAGACCTGCAGCGACCCGATGGCCTCGGACAACAGATCTCCGGTGAAGGAGGCTGGGTTGAGCGATTTGGCATCCAAGGGCACGAACGCATTGGACACCGTCTCCCGCCATGCGTCGAAATGGTCTCGTGCGGGAAGGTCGTTGAACGAATACAGCGAACTCACGGATCAGCCCTCACTCCGCAGTGGTCGCGCGGGCGTGGAAGCCGCGCGAGAAGTTTCAGTCGTCACTCACTCGGCGGACGGACCCACCGGTGTGCTACGAGGGTGGCAAACCGATTCCGGAACAACGTGTTTGAAATCTCGTCCGGCGATGTACTGCCCTCTGTCAGAGCAACGATAGCCGAATCGGGCCGCGACATTATCCGCGTAGCGCAGGAACTATCCATTGCGCGCAAAGACTTTGCCACTCTGTCGGTTTCGGTGGTCCTCAGGACTTGGTCAGGGTTGCTGAAGGGGGCTGGCCGTATCGTTTGCGGTATTCGACGGAGAAGCGCCCGAGGTGTCGAAAGCCCCAGCGGTAGGCGATATCCGAGACCGAGTTGCAGCGCGGATCGGCCGTGACCAGGTCTTCGTGCGCGCGTTCGAGGCGGATACCGCGCAGGTACGCCATCGGGGCATCGCCGACGTATCGGGCGAATCCGTCCTGGAGGGTGCGCACGCTGACGCCGACCAGTTCGGCAAGGGTGCGCACGGTCCAGGACTCTTCGGGATGTGCGTGCATGGCGTCTACGGCCGCCTTGACCGTTCTCGGCCGCGCCGCCGGCACCCTCGCTTCGAGAGACTCCCGATAGTCATGGTTCGCCGAGAGCAACAAACCGCTGGTCAGGGCCTCGACCAGAGGACGCGAGACCAGCGGCGAGTAGAGCAGGCTGTGATCTTTGTCCAGGTCCGCGACGAGGGTTTTCACCAACGCCAGCCAGCTGCCGACCTTCGGGTTCCCGAGGTCGAGTACGGGGTCGAACGTCACCGGCGCCCGCGTCGGGCGCCCGAGAATCCCCTGCAGCTCCGCTTCGAGGTAGTCGCGGTCGAATTTAATCCCGTACTGGACGCCGTCCGCGCTCCATCGCGTGATCCGCGTGGGTCGGTGCGGGAGGTAGATGCAGGCCTGCCCAGGCGTATAAATATGGCGCTGACCACCGGATTCTGTGTCATGACGTCCGGCCAGCGGGATCGCGATGTTGTAGGCGTTGCCGAGTTCGCCGAGGTCGAGGCTGACATCGACGCCATAGCTCAGCCGGCCCACCGTCAGCGGTCCGAGTTCGACCAGATGCAGCGACATATCCATGTGCCCACCCGTGCTGAGCTGGGCCAATCGGTGTGGAAAGTAGGTGCGCCCGAGTGCCGCCTGCGCATGATCGGGGTCCGTGGCCTCGAACGCGCGAACCTCACGCTCCTCCGGTGCACCAGTTGCCTCACTGGTTACCTGCGGCGACTCCTGCATCGTCCCTTTCGCCTCCAATGCCCCAGGCTACGCGCCCGCCTGCTTTTCTCCGTCGGACCCCGAATCTTTCGGGTCCACACCAGATCTTGGCAGGTGACCTCACCTCCTAGGCACGATACCGACCACTCGGCGGCCGAGACCGCACGAATCGGGCATGGACGCGACGTGGGTAGGGGCAGAGGATTCCCACGAGTCGCACATTCGCGCGAGAGGCGGATGCCGAGCTCGGCGTCCGGCCTGGGTTGCGCGCGTGACCAACTCGATGTGCGGATTTCTCCAACTATCCGTGCGCTCCAGTGCATGACTGGTCCACCCCATCGTGTACATACTCGTGATGCGGGTCACAACTGGCCACGAAAGTCGGGTGCAGACACCCTCGAGCGCATTACACGCGCAGTCGGCTCACCCAGAAATCCCGTGTCACACACACCGACGCGTCTCGGCGCGTCAGCAGGAGGAGACCTTCCATGAGCAAGCGAATCGCCATCGTCGGAGCCGGCACCGCCGGCCTGCACCTCGGTCTGTACCTGAACGAGAAGGGCATCGATGCAACGATTTTCACGGATCGCCGCCCCGAGGAATACGCGAACATCCGGCTGCTGAATACGGTGGCACACCACTACGTGACCATCGACCGCGAAGATGCGCTCGGGATCAACCACTGGCCGAACGACGGTTACGAGGGTCACTACTACTACGTCGGCATCCCGAACATGCCGATCCGCTTCTACGGCGACCTGGGCAAGCCGAGCCGCGCCGTGGACTACCGCATCCTGCAGCCCCAGATGATGAAGGACTTCGAAGCGCGCGGCGGCAAGATCGAGTATCGGCCGATCGGCGTCGAGGACCTCACCGCTCTGTCCGAGGAGTACGACCTGGTCGTGATCGGCACCGGCAAGGGTGGGCTGGGCACGCTGTTCGCCCGCGACGAGCAGTCCTCGCCGTTCGCGGAACCGCAACGCCAGTTGTGTGTCGGCATCTTCAAGGGCATCGCACAGGCGGAGAAGAAGGCGGTGACGTTCTGCATCTCCCCCGGCGCCGGCGAGATGATCGAAATCCCCACCGTCACCTTCAGCGGCGACGCCACCGCCCTGGTGTTCGAGAACCACATCGGCAGCGACCTCGAGGTTCTCGCCCACACCAAATACGAGGACGACCCGCGGGCATTCCTCGACCTGATGATCGAGAAGCTGAAGAAGCACTACCCGATCACTGCCGAGCGGCTCGACGAGAACGAATTCGACGTCGCCAACAGCCACCTCGACATCCTCCAGGGCGGGGTCACTCCCACCGTGCGGCACGGTCACGTCAAGCTCGACAACGGCAAGCTTGCGGTGTTGCTCGGTGATGCGCACGCCACCGTCGACCCGGTGCTCGGTCAGGGCGGCAACATGGCCTCTTACGCCGCACATGTGCTCGGCGAGGAGATCGTCGACAACGAGGTCTACGACGAACTGTTCTGCGAGCGGGTCGACGCCCGCCGCGCCACCCGTGTTCTCGGTGCCACCCGCTGGACCAACTTCATGCTCACCAACATGAAGGAGCTTCCCAACCACTTCGTCGAGTTCCTCGGTCGGGTTCTGACCGACCAGCAGCTCTCCGACCGGTTCACCGAGAACTTCAACTACCCCGAGAAGCAGTGGGACATCTTCTCCAGCCCGGAGAACATGGTCGCCTGGATCGAAGCGAACGAGACCGGAGCCGAGGAGTCCGCTCGCCCTTTCGCACAGACGGGAGCACAGTGATGACCCGCGCGGCCGAAGCTCCCCCCGCGTCCGAAGAGCTCGTCGTGCCCGAGGAGGTCGCCGCCGACGCGACCGCGTTCCGCAGCTCCGTTGCCCTGTTCGCCACCGGCATCGCCGTGGTGACCATGCAGGACGAGGCCGGCAGCGTGCACGGCGCGACGATCAACAGCTTCACCTCGATCAGCCTGGACCCGCCGACCGTGATGATCTCGCTCAAGCCGGGGTACGCGCACGAGCTGATCAGCAAGAGCGGCTGGTACGGAGTGAGCGTCTTGAGCAAGAGTCAGCAGGAGCACTCCCGCTACTTCGCCGGCAAGCGCGAGAGCGACTGGCATCCGCAGTTCGTCACCGGTGAGAACGTCCCCACCCTGTTCGGCAGCCTCGCCCGGTTCGAATGCAAGGTCTTCGACACGATCGAGGTCAACGACCACACCTTGTTCCTGGCGCGGGTGGCCCGCTGCGAGTCCGAAGACGGCTCCCCACTGATGTTCTTCGCCAGCACCTACCACCAACCCGTCCTGGGCGACCGCTGATCCGTGCCCTTCCGGGCTGCCGCTGACGTGATCACCCACAACACCTGAACTACACGGAGAAAATCATGAAATCGCTCGAACGGAAGATCTACGGACATGGCGTGCTGATGATCCTCAGCACCCTGATCTTCGGGCTGTTCCTGTGGATGAACCTCGTCGGCGGCTTCGAGATCGTCCCGGGGTACATCATCAACTTCAACATCCCCGGCACGGCGGAAGGCTGGGCGAAGGCACACGTCGGGCCCGCCCTCAACGGCATGATGGTGATCGCTATCGGCCTCGCGTTGCCCAAGCTCGCCTTCCCCCTCAAGACTGCAAAGCGGCTCGGCTACATCATCGTCCTCGACGGCTGGGGCAACGTCTGCTTCTACTTTTTCAGCAACTTCGCCCCCAGCCGCGGGCTGAGCTTCGGCTCGAACCGGCTCGGTGAGACCAACATCTTCGGTGTTCTCGCGCTGGCCCCGGCGTACGTCTTCGGCGTCCTCGCCATCGGCGCGCTCGCCATCATCGGCATCAAGGCCCTGCGGCAGACCGACGCCGAGGACACAGCCCTCGAATCGGCGAATGTCTGAGACCACCTTCGCCGACCGGGTCCGCCGGTTCGGTTCCCGATTCACCGCTTCCCGACCAACTCAGAAGGACTTTGCGATGACCACTGCAGACACCCTGCCCGGCGTCGGTGCGGCGCTGCCGGCCGGGACACCCACCCAGCTCTTCCTAGACGGCCGGTGGCAGCCGGCCTCCGACGGTAGCGTCTTCACCAACATCAACCCCGCCACCGAACAGGTCCTGGCCGAAGTGTCGGCCGGAACCCCGGATGACATCGACACCGCGGTCCGCGCGGCCCGCGCCCAGCTCGGTGGCCAGTGGGGCGCAACCCCCGGGGTCGTCCGCGGACAGATCCTCAATCGGATCGCCGATCTGATCGAGCGCGACATCGAGATCCTCGCCACCCTCGAGGCCCTCGACGTCGGCAAACCCGTCGGCCAGCCCAAAATGCTGGACGTCCCCAACGCCGCCGCCACGTTCCGGCACTTCGCCGGCTGGGCCGACAAGATCACCGGCAGCGTCATCCCGACCGCCGGCTACTTCGGCAAGCCCACCCACTCCTACACCGTCCGGGAACCGGTCGGTGTCATCGGCGCAATCGTCCCCTGGAACACCCCGCTGATGATCGCCGCCTGGAAGATCGCGCCCGCCCTGGCCTGCGGCAACACCGTCGTCGTCAAGCCACCGGAGGAGGCGCCGCTCTCGATCCTGCACCTGGGCAAGATCCTCGACGAGGCCGGTCTGCCTGCCGGCGTGGTCAGCATCGTGCCGGGCAACGGCGCGGTCACCGGCAACGCCCTCGTCGAGCACCCCGACGTCGACAAGATCAGCTTCACCGGGTCCCCGACGGTCGGCCGGCTGATCCAGCAGCGGGCAGCCGCCACGTTCAAACGCGTCACCCTCGAACTCGGTGGCAAGTCTCCGCAAATCATCCTCGACGACGCCGACGTCGAGTCGGCCGTGCAGGGCACCGCGATGGGCCTGTTCTTCAACCAGGGCGAGGTCTGCGCGGCCGGCACCCGGGTGTTCGTGCACCGCTCCCTCTACAACGACGTCGTCGAGGCCCTCAGCGGAGCCGCGGACGCGCAGGTACTCGGCGACCCGTTCGACCCGTCCACCACTCTCGGGGCACTGGTCAGCGCCAAGCAGCGTGACACCGTCCTGTCCTACATCGAGCAGGGCAAGAAGGAAGGCGCCCGCGTTGCGGCCGGCGGCACCCGGCCCGATCACTCCGGCTACTTCGTGCGGCCCACGATCTTCGCCGACGCCACCAACGACATGACCATCGCACGGGAAGAGATCTTCGGCCCGGTCGGCACGGTTATTCCGTTCGACGATCCGGAGGAGGCTATCCGCCTGGCCAACGACACCCGGTACGGGCTCGCCGCCAGCATCTGGACCCAGGATGTCTCCCGCGCACACACCCTGTCCCGGCAGGTTCGTGCCGGTGCGGTCTGGGTCAACGGCTGGGCTGCGATCGACCCGGCCCTGCCCTGGGGCGGGATGAAGACCTCCGGAATCGGCCGTGAACTCGGCTACGCCGGCATCCTCGCCAACACCGAGGAAAAGGTCGTCACCATCGTCCTCTAGACCCATCGGCTGGTCGACCTGCACCCCGATCCGGGTCGACCAGCCGGTTCCCCGAATTTCCCTCTGCCCCTTCGGAGTAGCAATGACCACCTACCGCCCCCGCACTGACCAGCCTTGTCTCCAGTTGAAGGGGGTGGTCAAACGGTTCGGTGACACCACCGCGGTGGGCGGGGTGGACCTGCAACTCGCTCCCGCTCGGGTGCTGGCCCTGCTCGGCCCCAACGGGGCCGGCAAGACCACCACGATCGAGATGTGCGAAGGCTTCAAGGTTCCGGACGAGGGTGAGATCTCCGTGCTCGGGCTGAACCCGAGCATCGACGGTGACGCCCTCCGTCCCCGTATCGGGGTCATGCTGCAGGGCGGCGGCTATCCCGGTGCCCGCGCCGGTGAAATGCTCCGGGTGGTCGCGGCCTGCGCGGCCGATCCCCACGACCCGGAGTGGCTGCTTCGCACCCTCGGATTGGCCGACGCCGCCCGCACCCCCTACAAGCGTCTCTCCGGCGGCCAGCAGCAGCGCCTGTCCCTGGCGTGTGCGCTCGTCGGACGGCCCGAACTGGTCTTCCTGGACGAACCGACCGCCGGACTCGACCCCCAGGCACGGCACCTGGTGTGGGAGTTGATCGACAGCCTCCGCCGCGACGGTGTCGCCGTCGTACTCACCACCCATCACATGGACGAGGCCGAAGCACTCGCCGACGACGTCGTCATCCTCGACCACGGCCGCATCGTGGCCGCCGGCAGCCCGGAAGAGCTGGTGCGCCGCGGCACCGAACACCAACTGCGGTTCACCGCGATACCCGGCCTGGACCTGACCACCCTGCAAGCCACCCTCGCCGGCACCCACCGCATCAGCGAAATCAGCCCCGGCGCATACCTGGTCGAAGGACACCTGAGTCCGCAACTGCTGACGACCGTCTCCACCTGGTGCACGGCGATGAACGTGCTCATGACCGAGATGCGGGTCGAACAACGCAGCCTCGAGGAATACTTCCTCGATCTCACCGGGCGGGAGTTGAGCTTCCGATGACCACCACCACCGCCTCCGGTCCGGTCCCGGTGTTCGCTGCCGGCACCTTTGCTCCGGCTCCGCGCAGGAACTCTGCACCGGTCATGCTCGCCGCCCTCGCCCGGCTCGAGGCGACCCTGCTGCTCCGCAACGGTGAACAACAGCTGTTGACGATGTTGCTGCCGGTCACCTTCCTGATCGGGCTGACGGTCCTGCCGATCGGCGACCTCCCCGAGCCGCGCATCGACACCGTGTTCCCCCTCGTCCTCGCGGTGGCGATCATGTCCACCGGGTTCACCGGGCAGGCCATCGCGATCGGCTTCGACCGCCGCTACGGTGCGTTGAAGCGATTGGGCGCCAACGCTATTCCGAGGTGGGCGATGATCGCCGGCAAGAGTGCCGCCGTGGTGGCCGTGGTCGGCCTGCAGACGGTGCTGCTCGGCACCATCGCCCTCGTCCTCGGTTGGATTCCGAACCCGCTGGAGTTCATCCTCACCTCCGCGGTCATCGTCGTCGGTACCGCGTCTTTCGCGGCGCTGGGACTGCTGCTGGGCGGCAGTCTGCGCGCAGATATCGTTCTCGCACTGGCGAATATTCTCTGGTTCGTGCAGCTGGGTCTGTGCTCGGTGTCGAGCCTGACCGACCACGCCCCGGCCGCCGTACAGACCGCGGTCGGGGTGACCCCTGCCGGCGCCCTCGTGACCGGTCTCCAGCAGGCGAACGACGGTCGTCTCGCATTGCCGAGCCTGGCCGTGCTGACGCTGTGGACGGCCGCGGCGGCGGCGGTGGCACGACGAACGTTCAAGTTTTCCTGAACGGTTCACGTTCGAGCGGGCGTCTTCCGGATGGCGAGCATCTACACCGCTACAGCACCTCGTCACCTGACGCGCAGTCAGCCGGTGTTCGAGCCCCTGCTATCGCCCGCATCCCGTTTCCGTTGAGAGAAAGGCGAACCGGAGGTCCGAAACGGGTTCGGAATCGTCGCACAATCTGAGCGCGAAATGACAAGACCCAGCCACACCAAATGACACAAGATGTGAGTGCCATCACAACACATGCCCTCACGGCATCGCCGGCAACGACACCATTCGAGTTTCGACCGTACGGCCGAAATTTCCGAACCCACACCGAAAATGCTGCCTGACAGCGAAATAGAACCCGAGGAGCGAGGAATGTGAGTCGGCCGCACCCGATCGCCTCGCCCCGGGAAACCGTCCCGCCCCTCGAACTGCAACCCTGACCAGCTCGACCACGAGCTGGCGCAACACAAAGGAGATGAGATCACATGACCGACAAGCTGAAGTTCTTCTCGCAGGAATGGTGTGACGCCGCACGCGAGGCCGTCAACGCGAACCCGGATGTCCTCGCCGGATTCAAGGACGCGTCGTCGTTCACCAACAAGATGGAATTCGGCGTGACCGGCCGCGACGACGTCGCCAGCCACCTCGAATTCAAGGAAGGCAAGATCGTCTCCTGGTCGCCGCGCGTGTTCGACCAAAGTGAGCTGTGGCTGGTCATCAACGGCAGCTTCGAGACGTGGCAGACCGCGGCAGCCGGCGAGGAAGAGGGCGGAAAGCTTCTGATGAAGGGGCTGATCAAGTTCGCCAAGGGCCCGATGTCCGCCGCGATCGAGAACGCCGGCGCCCTCAACGCATTCCTGCGCACCTGGGGACAGATCCCCACCGACTGGGGCGTGTAACAGCCTCTGCAACCGTCGCACTCGCACCAGTTCGCCCCTCGCGCGGGACCCACCGTCGGTGAGTCCCGCGCGGGACCGACCCCTTCGATCGATCACCCTGCTTGGAAAGGCTTTGACCCATGACAACCGTCGAGACAGGCTACGCCGTCACCTTGTACGACGGCCAGGACGCCAATGGCGTCGCCGGTATCGTCGGGATGCTGCTCGGGCAGAATCTCGACAACTTTCCTGCCCGCGTGAAGTTCGCGCGCCGCATCTCCCGGCCGGTGGCCATCTACAGCACCGACACCGAGACCGCCTGCACCATCATCTTCGGCAGCGACGAGGCCGTCGTGTACAACGACATCGTCGGCAAGCCCGCGGTGACGGTGATGGCGACCGTCGATCAGATTCTCGATGTCTCGCAGTTGCCGATGAAGGCCGGTGGTCTGGTGCCGGTGGGCTTCTTCACCGGCCGCGGTATGTCCGTCCTCGGTCAGATCCTGCGGCACAAGCTCGTCGTCAAGGGACTGCTGACCCACACCGTGACAGCGCTGCGCACGATCGCGTTGGTCTCGGTCGTCGACGCATGACCGCCGTCTCGGGCCGGGGGCGCCCGAACGCTCACGCCCTCGACGAGCGCACCGACGTCTTCGCTTTGCCCTACATAGGTAATGCCGACGCGCCCGAACCGGAGCCGCCGCGGCGGGCGTCGGCGAAGATGAATATCGCCCGCGGGCTGCTGGTGGCCGCGCTGATCCCGGTCGGTGCGTTCTACCTGTATCCGCGGATCCACGATCTGACGGCGACGCCGTACCGGCTCGATCAGGCGGTGGTCTCGGCGGGCAACTACAACCCGGCCCTCGACCAGATCGTCGAGCACGAGAAGGTCACCCTCGCCGCGTTCGATTCGCTCGCGAAGATGCAGGCCTCGCTGGCGAGTGTGCTGAGCACCGACGCGGCGGTGACCGCGGAGCTGAACACCCTGACCGGACAGATCAGCGGGGATGTCCAGGCGACGTTGGATCGGGCCGGGGCGAATGTGACCGACCTGGTGGCCTCCCTCGATACCTTGACCGCGCACATCAATTCGCTGCAACCGGCTGCCGACGGTGCGACTGCCGCCGTCGCCGCCGACCGGGCGACTTTGGATGCGATCCTCGCCGACGCGCGCTCGACGGCCGAGAAGGTCCACTCTGCCCGCATGTCCGCGGAGGAATCCGCCAACGATCTGTCCGGAAAGTAGGGATGTACCCGTGATTTTCTTCGGACGCCGCGGCGGTCCGGCCCGGCTGGTGCTCTCGGTCGTCGCGGTAGGCGTACTCAGCCTGCTCGCGTTCGTGGTGTTCAACCTCAACACCCGGCTCGACAACCAGCAGAAGGCCAACGAAACCAGCATCACCGCCTCGCAGGCGATCGTCGACGTCAACGACCGCCTCACCGGTCAGCTGCAGCAGCTCACCGAGCTCACCCACACCGCCCAGACCGCCCTCGACGCCACCGCGGCGCTCGGCCCGTTGCTGGTCAAACTGGACGAGGCGATCTCCCCGGCCGCCCAGATGCTGGCCACCAACACCGAGGGCGCGCAGCTGACCAACCAGCAACTGACCAACATCCAGGGCATCCTCGGCGAGGTCCAGAACACCGTGTTGCCGCTGGTCGAGTCCGCCGACGCCTTCGGCGATCAAGGCCGCCAGCTGCTGGCCATCGTGCAGGGCCTGGTCAGCGACCTGCAAGGGTCGGTTGCCGCGGCGCAGACCATCAACCAGATGCTGCCCCTGCCCGGCTGAGCGAGATCCCTATTCCTTTGACCCGACAACCGACTGACTTGGACGTGACATGAAGAAGGGCACCGACTTGCCAGGCGCGGCATATCCACGCCGCGGCCTGGCCGGACTCCAGCGTTCCGATGTTCCCGCATCGGCGCTGCCATACCGTAAGGGCGCGGTGGCCGCGGCGACGGCGCCAAACGGATTCACCGTGGCCACCGAATGGATGGGCCGCCTCGCGGCGGTGATGGCACTCGTGCTGTTCGCACTGGTCCTGATGGCCATCCACAAAGGTCAGCTCGTTCAGGACAGCGCCCGCACCATCGTGGACAACTTCCGGACGACCAACGACTACTTCGCCCAGCGCGCCGACCTGACCGCACCCGCCACCGCCCGCAGACAACTCGACGAACTCGCCGGGGTCCTGGCACAGCTCAACGTCGCCACCGCAACTGATGTCGACCACCTGGCGGCGCTGCTGCCGGACGCGCGAGCATTGCTCGCCGCCGGTCAAGGCGACACCGCGATCGCCGGGCAGCTCGAGGGCGTCGCCAACACCCTGCAGGGATCGGCCGCATCACTGCACCAGATCTCCGCGGACGCCAACACCACCGTCTCCGACGTCGACAACGAACTCACCACCGCCATCGACCTGGTCAATCAGCTCAACAGCGAACTGACCCGCACGACGAACAAGCTGGCCCTGATACCGGCACAAGACGCCATCATTCCTGCACCGGGAGGCAACTGACGTGATCACCAAGAAGGCATGGCTCGGGGTCGTCCTCGGGCTGGGCGTGGCACCGGCGGTGCTGCTGGGCGCCGTCAACGGGTTCCTTCCCGGAATCGACGACGTCCTCGATCCCCTCGGCCGGCCGTCCCAGCTCAGCCTGGAGGTCATCGACTCCGCCGACCAGTTCGACACCCTCACCGGGATCCTCGTGCCCAAGCACGCCCAGCTCGCCGGAGACATCCAGACCCTGGGCCCGCTGGCCACTGACCTCGAGGGCCTCACCGACAAGGCCGGCGAGCTGACCGGGCAGGCGAAAACACTGAACTCCTCCACCGGCGACGTCAGCGCCATCGCGGGCCCGCTGCCCGATCTGGTCGCGAACGTCACCGGCCGGGCCAACCAGGCCAGCCCCACCGTCGCGGGACTGTCGACCGCCGTCGGATCGGTGACCACCCAACTCGAGGCGATCAACACCGGGCTGACCACCATCGAAGGCACCCTGGGCGCACTCGGACCGAAGGCCACCGCGATCGCGGCGACCCTGGCGAACGTGGAGGAAGAAGCCCGGCACGTCCAGGAAATGGGGCCGCTGCTCGCCGTAATCGGTCCCCCGGTCAACTCCCTCAACCTCCCGCCCCTGGGCGTCGAGGCACCTCCCATCCCGTAACGCTCGCGCCGGCCGGTCCCGGGCCGGCGCAGCGAGTGAAAGGCAGAAGACAGACGATGTTTCGGCTCTCCTGGGCAATTACCGCAGCCTTCACCATCGCGCTCCTGTGTGGCATCCTGATCGTCACCAGGGACCTCGCCATCACCAACGATATCTTCAAAGACGGTGTCGTCCAAGCACAAACGGTCGACAAAACCACCAACGACGCGTTGGCAGGAGCGAAAGAGCTCCCTCCCGCGAACGCCGCCATCAACCAGGGCCTGCCCGAGGTGGTGGGCGTCCTCGACTCCCTGACCCGCGCCGACCAGACCCTCGGCGATCTCGGCACTCAACTCGCGTCGCTCGGTGACGCACTGAAATCCGCCGACGCGCCGCTCGCCGGGATCATCGACGCCGGCTCGTCGGCCACCGATCAGGCCAACGCCGCTGCCGTGCCGGCCGAGCAGATCGTGCACACCCTCGCAGACGCCGACGGAAAGGTGCAGGCCCTGGCTCCACTGTTGGACCAGTCCCTCGCCCTCTCCCAGGAAATCGACTCGAAACTGCGGATCTCGCTGATCCTCCCCGTCATCGGGGAGTAGGCCGGTGGGGCGGCAGCAACCGACGGAGAACGACATGGATCCCTACGATCAGGCCCTGCTCGAGTACACCCTGCGGTGGTGCAACTACGGGGGCGGCGACGAACACATCTTCCCCGAGTTCGGTCTCACCCCGGAAATGTTCTATCGCCGGGTCCTGACGGTGGTCGATACGCGCAGCGAACTCGAATTCCCCGCCAAGCAGTATCTCCGTGCGTACTGCACCGAGAAGGTCACCAGCTCCGCACGCCGGCGCAGAACACACCCCTTCGGGCTCTGACAACCGGGCAACGTGTTGACGATACGACCCAACTTCGTCGTCCGACCGCCTGCTTCCAGGTGCCCGATGGCCACGTCGGAGTAATCGCCATGCACCGCGGCCATCACGCCGATCCGCGATCTTCGAGAGCGATTGCGGACGCATCCTGCGGGAACTCTCCTCCCGAACTCGCTCGAATACACCGCACCGGGATCGCTCGGCCGACCTCGGTGCCACCCCGACCTCGTACATCTGTACCCGGAAACCGCGAAAATGGAGGTGGGAATAATGGAAACTCTGCAAAGGAAGATGGCCGGTCACGGAATCTTGATGATCTTCTCCACGTTGATTGCGGGACTTGTTCTGTGGGCGAAGCTCCTCGGTGGGTGGGAAGTCCGCCCCGGCAAGATCGTCAAATTCGACGTGCCAGGAACAGACGAGGGATGGGCGCGCGCCCACACCGGGCCCGCCCTCAACGGCATGATGGTGATCGCGGCCGCGTCGGTCATGCCGCACACGGGATTGCCCGCCAAGACTGCGGAACGTCTCGGGTGGATCGTCGTCGCCGATGGCTGGGCGAACGTTCTGTTCTACTTCGCGTCGAACTTCACCGAAAACCGGTCGCTGAGTTTCGGCCCGAACAAGCACGGTAAACAGAACATCTTCTCCACCATCGGGCTGCTGCCTGCCTATGTGTTCGGTGTCCTCGTCACGGTCGCGATGCCGATCATCGGTTGGAAGGCTCTGAAGAACACCACGGCGACGAGCAAGGTTCTCGACCAGATCTGACACGAAGGGGGCGCCGTCCGAACCGGGTGGCGCCCACTTCTCCTCCACAGAGCGCACTTCCGACAACGTCACATTCTCAGCATCGAACAAGACAAAGGCAACGATTGTCGTGGATCCCCTGACGACTTCATTGGTCAGCTCCAGCTTCAAATCCATTGGAGCGACTCCCGGGGGCGAAGGCGCATTCGCACAGTCCTTCTACGCCGCCCTGTTCGCCGCGCATCCTGAGATCCGCGAACACTTTCCGGCCGCAATGACCATGCAGCGTGACCGCCTCATGCAGGCGATCGGGTACGTCGTCGACCGCCTCGACAGACCGGACACGGTCCTGCCACTCCTCGCCCAACTCGGATGCGATCATCGCAAGTACGAGATTTCCGAGGAACACTACGGCGGCGTAGGGGAGGCACTCGTCACCGCACTGGCCAACCTCGCCGGACCTGAACGATGGACCGACGACACAGAGCAGGCGTGGCGCAGCGCGATCGCACTGATCATCACGACCATGACGGACGCCGCAAACGCGGAGCCTGGACCACCTACCTGGGTCGGCAGGGTGATCGAGCACCGCCGAGTGCTCGACGACCTCGCCATTGTGCGCCTTCAACTCGACCAACCGATACCCTATTCCGCCGGCCAATACGTCAGCGTGCAGGTACCCCGGCGACCGAGAATGTGGCGTTATCTGTCGTTCGCCACACCACCCAACCCTGACCGGACCATCGAGTTCCACGTCCGCCGAGTATCGGGTGGCTGGGTCAGCCCCGGGATCGTCGGCGAAACCCGGATAGGCGACACCTGGCTGCTCGGATCCCCGCTCGGCGCCCTCGGCGTCCGAGAACGACCCGGCCGTGATCGGCTGATGATCGCGGAGGGAACCGGGATCGCACCGCTGCGAGCGCAACTGATGGATCTACCGCGCCTCGGTGACGTTCCCCGGACCGTTCTGTTCGTCGGCGGTACCTACCCCCACGATCTGTACGATCTCGACCTGCTGTGGGCACTGTCTCGAACATGTCCGTGGCTCATCGTCATCCCCGTCACCGAACACGACGACAATCCGTGGTGGTTTCCGGGAACATCCACGGTCCCGGCGGGCATGCACAACTGTCTCACAGGCAAACTCGGACGTGTGGTCGCCGAGTACGCGGACTGGACCGATCACGACATCGAAATCGTCGGCTCACCCTCCATGATCCGTGCCACCAAATACCGGTTGATGGCGGCGGGCGTCGATGCCGGCGACATCCGGCACGACCCGCTGTATTGACTGGCGCCTCAGACCGCGAGGCCGCCGGCCTGAACGCCGCGCTCGCTCGGTGGTGGGCGGTGTCGTTGCCCTGACCACCTCGGCACGCGGATGGCGTACGGCGCGGCCAAGCTCGGCGGCGCCGATCGCGCCGTAGGTGCGGAGGATTCGCAGCGAACTGTGCGTTTCTCTACATGACAGGACCGACTAGGTCGTTCCAGAATAGAAGCAAGCGAAATACTGCGTGAGGGAGCCCTAAACCTGATGCTCAGCAGCATATTCGAGGCCGTGCTGACCCTCTCCGGCCTCTCCCGCCACGGAGGCTACATCGCCCTTGACGACGCCGTTGCGGATCCTGACATTGACTCGGCAAGCCAGAGTCGGATGGACGGGTCGGGTGCTCGTGTGGTCCAACCCGGGTTGGTGTCGATGTCAAGAGGGCGAACTCGCACAATCTGACTCCGCCTCCAGGATGTGAGGCCCGCTCGGGCCGTTCGTCCTCTATAGCTAACAATGGCCGGATGAAAGACGGTCCGCACCACACCTGG
>JBCEBZ010000119.1:0-5895 GCA_039206675.1 Rhodococcus sp. (in: high G+C Gram-positive bacteria)
TGGGCCGCCGCCGACTCGAACGGGCGGCTCGCCGCCGCGAAGGAGGCCTCCTCCCCCCCCGCGGGGGGGCGGCCGGCCCCCCGGCCCGCCGCCGCGTCGCCGCGGTCCGCCGCCGCAGGGCGGTGGCCGGCCGCCGGGTCCTCCGCCGCGCCGTCCCGGTCCTCCGCCCGGACGTCCCGCGGGCGCGCCCCCGGTGGCGCGTAACCAGTCGGGCCCCGGTGGGCGCCCGCCGGGACCGCCGCCGAACGGTCGCAAGACCGGTGGCGGCCGCGGTGGCGAACCGCCGAAGGGTGGAAAGAAGACGGCTGTGAAGAAGTCGCGGTGGAAGATCGTGCGACGGACGGCGTACGCGTGTGTCGCGCTGGGCCTGATCGTTCCGATCCTGCTGTTCATGGCGGCCTACGTCGTCCAGGACGTTCCGCGTCCCGGCGACCTCAAGACCAACCAGGTGGCCACGATCTACGCGTCCGACGGCACGTCGGTGCTGAGCAAGGTGGTGCCGCCGGAGGGCAACCGCACCGAGGTGACGCTCGACCAGATCCCGAAGCACACCCGTGACGCGGTGCTCGCTGCCGAGGACCGGGACTTCTACTCGAACCCGGGCTTCTCCATCGGTGGTTTCGCGCGTGCCGCCCGCGACAACGTCCTGGGCAAGGACAGCGCCGGTGGTGGCTCGACCATCACGCAGCAGTACGTGAAGAAGACGATGGTCGGTTCCGAGCGTTCGCTGACGCGAAAGATGAAGGAACTCGTCATCTCGTCGAAGATGGCCCGTGAGTGGTCGAAGGACGACATCCTCGCCGCGTACCTGAACACCATCTACTTCGGGCGTGGTGCGTACGGCATCGCGGCCGCGTCGAAGGCGTATTTCAACAAGCCCGTCGACCAGTTGACGGTCGAGGAGAGCGCCGTGCTGGCGTCGTCGATCCAGCTGCCGTCGCTGCTCGACCCGGAGACCAACCCGGAAGGTGCGCAGGCCCGCTGGAACTACGTGCTGGACGGCATGGTGTCGGCGGGGACGCTGCAGCAGTCGGCCCGGTCGGTGATGCAGTATCCGCCGTATGTGCCGATCGCTCAGGTCGACAACGGCAACCAGGATTCCGGACCGGAGGGTCTGATCAAGAACCAGGTCCTGCGGGAGCTGGGTGAGGCGGGGATCAGCGAGCAGCTGCTCAACACCGAGGGTCTCGAGATCACCACCACGATCGACCCGGTCGCCCAGGCGGCGGCCGTGGATTCGGCCCGCTCGAACATGGAGGGTGAGCCGGAGAATCTGCGCACCGGTGTCGTGTCGGTCGACCCGAAGACCGGCGCGGTGCGGGCGTACTACGGCGGCGAGGACGGCGGCGGGTACGACTTCGCGAACGCCGGCCTGCAGACCGGTTCGTCGTTCAAGGTGTTCGGTCTCGCCGCGGCGCTCGACCAGGGCATCCCGCTGTCGCAGATGTACGACAGCTCGGAGCTGACCGTCAACGGCATCACCATCAGCAACGTCGAGGGCGAGGGTTGCGGCACCTGCACCATCGCCGAGGCGCTGAAGCGTTCGCTGAACACCAGCTTCTACCGTCAGGAACTCGAACTCGACGGCGGACCGCAGGCGATCGCGGACATGGCCCACAAGGCGGGCATCCCGGAGGAGATCCCGGGTGTCGGGCCGTCGCTGACCGAGCCGGACGGCAGCGGTCCGAACAACGGCATCGTGCTCGGCCAGTACCAGTCGCGGGTCATCGACATGGCGTCGTCGTACGCCACGCTGGCCGCGTCGGGCACCTACCACACCCCGCACTTCGTGCAGAAGGTCGTGAGCGCGGACGGAACCGTGCTGCTCGACCGCGGCGGCGACGCCGGTGAGGACCGCATCGACAAGGACGTCGCCGACAACGTGACGTCGGCGATGGAGCCCATCGCCGGGTACTCGCGGGGCCACAACCTGGCGGGCGGACGTCCGTCGGCCGCGAAGACGGGCACCGCGCAGCTCGGCGACACCGGGCAGAACAAGGACGCCTGGATGGTCGGGTACACCCCGTCGCTGTCCACGGCGGTGTGGGTCGGCACCACGGACGGTACGGCGCTGGAGAACAGCGGCGGCGGCATGATCTACGGTTCCGGTCTGCCTTCCGACATCTGGAAGGACACGATGGACGGTGCCCTCGAGGGCACCGACGTCGAGAAGTTCCCGAAGCCGGGTGCCATCGGTGGTCAGTCGGGTGTCCCGGCCTATTCGGCGCCCGCACCGACCAAGACGTCGGCGCCGCCGTCGAGCACGTTCCAGTTGCCGACGGAACTCGTGCCGCCGGTGGTCGTGACGCCGTCGCCGGTGGAGATCCTGCCCGGAATCACCATCCCGATTCCGGGTCTGGCACCGCGGCAGACCACGCAGGCCCCCGCCGTACCGGCGGAACCGGAGACGACGACCCCGCCGAACGCCGGCAACGGCCAGCAACAGGTTCCGACCCGTTAACGGCGACCGGTAGCCTCGCGGAGTGGCCGACAACCGTGACGCGCACGCCGTCCCCGTCGCGGGCGAGACGGAATTCGTCTCGCCCGCGCCGCTGGCGGAGGATCGGCGTTCCGCGGACTGGCGGGACCTTCCCGGGCGCACCGACCCGCTGACCGCCGATCTGTCCGGCGTGATCGGTGGTCCCGTCGGGCGGCACGCCGTCGTCGGGCGCAGCCGGTTCTTCACGCCGATGCGCGCCATCCTGTTGCTGGCGATCGTGTTTCTCGCGCTCGGCTGGTTCGCGAAGGCGCCGTGCATCCAGCAGGCGCCCGTCGGCGAGAACGGTGCGCTCGGACTCGACTGGAGCGGCAGCAGGCAGTACGTCGCGATGTGCTACTCGGACACGGTGCCCCTGTACGGGGCGGAAAAGTTGAACGAGGGCGCGTTCCCCTACAAGAAGTGGTGGGAAGAGGACGCCGGCAACGGCCAGATCCAGCGCCGCTACATGGAATACCCGGTGATCTCCGGGCTCTACCAGTACGGCGCGATGACGATCGCGAAGTCGTGGGACGCCGTGCACTGGCTGCCCGGTGCCCTGCAGGTCGCGATCTACTTCAACGTTGTCGCACTCGGTCTGGCACTGGCCTGGCTGGTCACCGTCTGGGCGAGCGCGCTGCTGGCCGGACGCCGGATCTGGGACGCCGCGCTGATCGCCGCGTCCCCGCTCGTGATCGTGCACGCGTTCACGAATTTCGATCCCCTCGCAACGGCTTTCGCCGCGGGCGGGCTGCTGGCGTGGTCGCGGAAACGGCCGGTGCTCGCCGGGATCCTGCTCGGGCTCGGCGGCGCCGCCAAGCTGTATCCGCTGCTCCTGCTCGGACCTCTGCTGGTGCTGTGCCTGCGCACCGGCAAGGTGCGGGACTGGTCGGTGACGGCACTGACCGGGGTCGGCGCGTGGGTCGCGGTGAATCTGCCGATCGCCGTGCTGTTCCCGCGCGGCTGGGCCGAATTCTTCCGCCTCAATTCCGAGCGCGGCGCCGACCCGGACTCCCTCTACAACGTCATCTCCTCGTTCACGGGCTGGACCGGATTCGACGGCATCCTGACGGCGGGTGAGGCGCCCACCGTGCTCAACGCGGTGTCGTTCCTGTTGTTCGCGCTCGTGTGCGTCGGAATCGGGTACGTCGCGCTGACGGCGCCGCGCCGGCCGCGGCTCACTCAACTGTGCTTCCTGCTGGTCGCGGGTTTCCTGCTCACCAACAAGGTGTGGAGCCCGCAGTATTCGTTGTGGCTCGTACCGCTGGCCGTGCTCGCGTTCCCGCACCGGCGGATCCTGCTGGCCTGGATGACGATCGACGCACTCGTGTGGGTGCCGCGGATGTTCTACTACCTCGGCGTGTCGAACAAGGGGCTCCCCGAGCAGTGGTTCACCGCCGCGGTGGTGGTCCGCGACCTCGCCGTCGGAGTCATCTGCGCGCTGATCCTCCGCCAGATCTACCGGCCCGGCGAGGACCTCGTGCGGTACGGCTTCATCGACGATCCGGCGGGCGGAGTGCTCGACCAGGCGCCCGACGCGCAGCCGCGGTGGCTGCCGGACTGGTTGCGTCCGCGGACCCGGGTGGAAGCGGCTCCCGCATCCGGCGTTTCGCCCTAGGGCTTCGACAGCACCAGCGCGGCCCCGACGGCGAACACCGCGATCGAGACTCCGAGTGCGATCGCGCGGATCGACCACTGGCGGGCGTCGGCGGCGGCGCGCACCGACAGGTCGTACTCGCCCCGCTCCCACAACTGGTGGACGGTGAGCGACCGCAGAAGCGCGACGATGCCGAACGGCACGAACGCGATAATCGCGACGACTGCGAGCGGCAGACCGCTGGCGGGCGGCGGTGCGAGCGGCCCGCGGTAGTCCGCCCCGGTGTCCTGCTGCTGCGACGTCATGCGTTGCCTCCCCGTGGTCCTGCCCACGGCCGGTGGGCGACGACGTGGAGTATAGACCCGTCCAGATGCCCGACTGTGCAGTACCTTTCGGGCACCGGCGGTTACACCCCGGTTATCGGCCGCTGTCCACGGCGGGAGGATGCGCCCGCGCCGCGACCCACGCCGCCACCTGGGTGCGGGAGCCGACGGCGAGCTTGTCGAAGATGTGCTCGACGTGCCCGTCGACGGTGCGCCGCGAGATCACCAGGGCCTCGGCTATCTGCCGATTGCTGAGGCCCTGCGCGAGCAGTTCGGCGATTTCCTGCTCCCGCTTGGTGAGCGGCGACGGCTCGGCGACGGGCGCCGGCGCGTCCTCGGTCCGGGTGCCGAGCGCGAGGTCGACGGCCTGGTCGATGGTGAGCCGGACCGCGGGTTCCGCGAGCCTGGCGAACTCGCGCGCTCCGACCGTTCCGGAGGCGGCGCGCTCCGACGTCAGTGAGTCGTCGGTGATCTGGGGACCGAACGCCGCGACGGACGTGCCGAGCCGATGCCACACCCCTTTCGCGGCGCCGCACAGTGTCGCCGCCGCGCTCGCGTCGCCGCTCGACGCCGCCACCCACGACAGCACCTCGATCGACAGGGCCGTGCAGATCTTGTCCTTGAAGTCGCGTTGGATCCGCAGCGCCTGCCGGGCGGCGTCGACGGCCTCGTCGGCGCGGCCCAGGTGAAAGTAGGCGACACTCGAAACCCACAGGGCGTAGGCCTTGTTCCACTTCTCGCCGTGCGCGTCGGCGACCGCGATCACGTCGCGGCACGTCTCCAGAGCGTCGTCGAGGCGCCCGTCGTACGTCTGCGCCATGCCCAGTTCGAACGACGCGGTGAGCGCCGCCGCCGTGTCGCCGACGGCCCGCTGAACGGCGATGGAGTCGCGGAACAGTCCGATGGCGTCGCCGGGGCGGCCGGAGAACATTGCATGGCTGCCGGCCCAGTGGTCGGCGTTCGCGCGTAACCGGTCGTCGCCGAGTGCCGTCGCGATCGCCGTGCATTCGTCGAGGTGCTCGCGGGCGGCGTCGCGGTCACCCTGGATGAGCGCGGTCCACGCGGCCACCCACAGCACGTTGCCCCGCTCCCGGGTGGGTTCGGTGAGCCGGTGGAGTATCCGCTCGAGCCGATTCCGGCCGTCGGACAGATTGCCGCCGGCGATCCAGTGGTACCGCAGCGCGACGGCCAGTTCCGCGGCCGCGGCCCGCTGCGAGTCGTCGTGCAGCGCCCAGTCCAGTGCGGCGACGAGGTTGGGGTGGTCGACCCGCAGTTCCGCGAGGATCCCGGATTGCCCTGGCCCGCACCAGTCGAGCGACGACCGGCGGGCGCGTGCCGAATAGTGCTCGAGATGCCGACGGCACAACTCGTCGCGCTCGCCGCCGAGATCGAGAAGCTCCTGCCCGTACTCCCGCACCGTCATCAGCTGGGAGTAGCGGAGTCGCTCGGTCGAACGGTCCACGGTGACAAGGCTTTTTCCGACCAGCCGGTCGAGGACG
>JBCEBZ010000120.1:0-5893 GCA_039206675.1 Rhodococcus sp. (in: high G+C Gram-positive bacteria)
TCGACAATGTCCACCTCACGCAGCATATTTCAGTTCTCCACACACGGCGGAACAATTGCAAGGCCTTACCGGCCGTTGAAACTGTCCACGGCGGCCGTCACCGCGCCGGCGAATCCTTCTCCCCCGTGCCCGGCGCCGTCGAGCACGACCAGCCGGCTGCCGGGCCAGGCCTGCGCGATCTCCCACGCGGTGTCCAAGGGGCCGGACACGTCGTACCGTCCGTGTATCAGGACCGCCGGGATGCCGGCGAGCGCGCTCATCCCGTCGAGGATCTCGTTCGGGGCGAGGAAGCAGTCGTGCGACCAGTAGTGCGTCACCAACCGCGCGAACACACTCCGGAATGCGGGATCGTCGTAGCGCGTATTCGGACGCCACCCCGGCATCAGCGAAACATGCGTGTCCTCCCACGCGCACCACCTCACCGCCGCCGTCCGACGCACCTCCGGGTCCGGGTCGGCCAGCAGACGCGCGTAGGCGGCTGCGAGGTTCCCCGCCCGTTCGGTCTGCGGCACCGCCGCAACGAACTGTTCCCATTGCTGCGGGAACACGCGCCCCATGGCACGGGTGATCCAGTCGATCTCCCTGCGAGAACCCGTGGTGATCGCACCGAACACCGCCGCGATCACCCGCTCCGGGTGCTTCTGCGCGTATGCCAGCCCCAGGCTGACGCCCCACGAGACGCCGGTGACGATCCACCGCTCGATCCCGAGATACTCACGCAGACACTCGATGTCGGCGATCAGGTGCCCGGTCGTGTTCGCAGACAGGTCATATCCGGGACCGTCGGCCAGCGGCCTGCTGCGACCACACCCGCGCTGGTCGAACAGCACCGCACGGAATGCGCTGGGGTCGAAATAACGTCGCGCCCCCGCAGTACTCCCGGAGCCCGGTCCGCCGTGCAGGTACACCACGGGCACCCCGGTCGGAGTCCCGACGGTCTCCCAATACACGCGGTGATCATCCGAGACGTCGAGGAGCCCCGACTCGTACGCCTCTACCGCCGGATACAGCGCATCGCCCATCGGCCCACCCTGCCACGCCGCGAGGACCACACGATCCGCACTGGGGATCCTGTCCGTACTGTGAGTCTCGATGCACTTCGGACTGACACATCTGATCGATCCGCGCCTCCTGTCGCTCGTCGACGAGTCGCGCGCCTTCTACGCGACGCGCGTGGCCGGCCGGGGTCCGCGCAGCCGGAAGGAACTCGACGCCGTCCGCGCCGACACGCCCGCCCCCGCGCAGTCGCAACCGCCGGCGGTGCGGGAGGTCGTCGCTTTCGCCGGTCGCCGGGTGCCGCTCCGGATTCACGCCCCGGTGAGCCGGGCAGCGACGGCTGTCTTCCTGGAGATTCACGGTGGCGGCTTCTACATGGGGTCGGCCGCAGGCAGCGACATCCGCAACCGGCGACTCGCGGACGCGCTCGGCGTCGCGGTGGTCAGCGTGGACTACCGGCTCGCTCCCGAACACCCGTGGCCGGCCGCACCCGACGACTGCGAGACCGCGGCGCTGTGGCTCGCCGAGCACGCCGAGGACCGCTTCGGAACGACGAGACTGTCTCTCGGCGGCTTCTCGGCCGGCGCGACGCTCGCGATGACCACGCTTCTCCGGCTGCGCGATCGCGGGATATCCGCCGTCGACTCCGCCGTGCTGCAATTCGGAACCTACGACCTCAGTGCACAGACACCGGCGGGACGCCTGATCGCCGACGAGTACTTCCTCGACGCCTACGCGGGCACGGCGCCGGACCGCACTCATCCCGACCTCTCCCCGATCTTTGCCGACCTCACCAACCTGCCTCCGGTCCTGATGGTGGTCGGGGACGCCGACATCCTGCTTCACGACAACCTGGCCATGGCCGCCCGCCTGTCCGCTTCCGCCGTCGACGTCGACCTCCGCATCTACCCGGAAGCACCCCACGGATTCACCGGCCACCCGACCCCGATGGCGCGGGCGGCCCGCGACGACATCCAGGCCTGGCTGAACGGCCACCGAGGGCGCTGACGCCCGGTACACGCGCTCAGCAGTCGAACACCGACCAGCAGATGTCGTTCCGCAACCGCTGGTCGTCGAGTACGAGTTCGCGGATCGCGTCGGGGAGTTGGTCACGCTGCCACCGGCACTCACGTCGTCCGGCCGCGTCGTCCTCACCGGCGGGCGCGGCGGCACGTGCGGCCTTGATCGCATAGGCGGCGGCACCGAGTTCGTGGGCCGCGACGTGCGCGACCGCCCCGGCCTGCCCCGCGGCGTAGGCGGCGTGCCGTGCCGCTCCACGCAGGTCTCGGGCCGCACCCATGGCGTGGCCGCCCGCCGCGCGAGCCTCCATCATCTTGACTTCCCCACGCACCCACGCGCGGGCATTCTCGATCGCCGCACGCGGTCGTGGGTCCTCGGGCCGAACCGCCTCGAACAGGTTCAGGACGTGCTCCGCGCACGTTGCCGCCCACAGGGCGAGGAGCTGGTGGTCCGCGTCGGTGAGGGTTCCACCGCGGCGGATCGTCACGAAGCGAGGGTCTCGGACCTTCGGGAGGATCATGGCTCGATCTTCTCTCACCGGCATGCCGCTCCCGGACACCGGCGCTTGACCCTGACACAGTGACAAGGACTCGAATGGTCGACGAAGGAGGTGGTTGTCGTGAACACAACCAACCACGGTGGGCCGAATGCTCACCTCGTCGACGCTCTGGCTGCGGCCGACCCGTCGGCTCGCCTGCGGGCGGCGCTCGCCGCGGGTACGCACCCGGATCCCCGATTGGCGGACGCTCTCGTCGAGCGGTGTGCCGTCGAACCGGATTTCTTCGTCCGCGACATGCTGACCTGGGCATTGTGCCGCCTGCCGGCCGAGGTGACGGTGCCGAGACTGGTCCACGAACTCGGGTCGGGCTCCGCACAGGCCCGCAGTCAGTCGCTGCACACCCTGTCCAAGATCGGGGATCCGCTCGCCTGGCCCGCGGTGGCGGCGCTGCTGCACGACGGGCACGACGAGGTCGCGCGCAGCGCATGGCGGGCGGCCGTGGTGCTGGTGCCGCCCGGCGACGTGGCCGCGCTCGCGGCCGAACTGCTGACCGAACTCGGACGCGGCGACCATCACCTGCAGCTCAGTTTGAGCCGTGCATTCGTGGAACTCGGGGACACGGTCCTGCCGGTCCTCGACACTGCCGGGACGAGTCCCGAACCACACATTCGTGCGCATGCGGATGCGACCCGGCAACTCTGCGACGACCCCGACAGCGGATTCGCCCTCTCGGCCGAGATGGCGAAACGCGTCGCGGTCGCCGGCCCCGGCACGTAGCAGGAGGAGATGGAATGTTGATCGGCGAGGTCTCGCGGCGGTGCGGTGTCAGCACGCGGATGTTGCGCCACTACGACAGGCTGGGACTGGTCGAACCCACCGGCCGCACGTCGGGTGGCTACCGCGAGTACTCCGCCGACGACATCCGCCGGATCTTCCACGTCGAGAGCCTGAGGACGTTGGGGCTGTCGTTGAACGAGGCCAAGCGCGCCCTGGACGAGCCCGATTTCGGACCCGCCGATCTGGTGGGAGACCTCATTCGGCACACCCGGCGTCGGATCGCCGCCGAGGAGGAACTGCTCGGCAGGCTCGAACGCGTCGACGCCGCCTCGCCGGCGGAGTGGGAGGACGTCCTGCGACTCGTCACCCTGTTGCGGGCGCTCGAATCGGAGTCCGGGGCACGCCGTCAGCAGGCGATTCTGTCTGCGAACGGAAAGACGTCGCTGCCCGTCGACGCGCTGGTCGAGGCCGTCCTGTCGGAGGACGACCCCAGTGTGGCCGGAGCGCTGCAGTGGTCGTTGGCAAGGATGGCCGGCCAGGGACTCGCGGATCTCGCCGACGGCCTGGACGCGGACAGTGTCGACGTCCGGCGTCGCGCCACTACCGCGATCGCGGCAATCCACACCGAGGAGGCCGTCGGACATCTGCGACGGGCTCTCGTCGACTCGGACGCCACGGTCCGTGGATACGCGGCCCTGGCGCTCGGCTCTCGCGGGAACAGCGACTCGATACCCGTCCTCCTCGACATGGTCGTCACCGGGCGGCTCGACGTCGAGGCCGCCGAGGTGCTGGGTTTGCTGACGACCCTCGCTCCGTCGGCCGCCGACATCGTCGGGGCCATGCAGGACACGCTCGACACCGTCGACGACGCGCCCACGCGGTTGCGGGTCACGCAGGCCCTCGCCGAGATTCCCGGCACCGCCGCGCGGAAGGCCCTCACCCGGCTGACCGGCGACGACGACCGGACGATCGCGTCCACCGCGGCAGCGATCATGAAGGCTCAGGATCGCGCATAATTCCTGACACAAGATGTCAGGGTCTCGGTGCGAGCATGGTTCCACCGTCGACAGACAAGGACCTCCATGCGCGAAACACCGGAAGAGCTCGATGCACTCCAGCGGCTCCTCGACGCCTCGCTGTCCCGCTCCACCGCACATCTGCGGTCGATCATCGATTCCGACAGCACACTGACCGCGGAGCAACTCACCCAAGTCGTCACCGGCATGTGCACGCTCGCGCTGTCCACCGTCACGGCCACGGGCGAACCGCGGATCAGCGGTGTGGACGGGCACTTCCTGCACGGGAAGTGGCACTTCGGCACGGCGCGCGGCGCCGCCAAGGCCCGCCACCTCGCGGCCCGGCCCGCCGTCAGTGCCGCGCACCTGCGCGGCGAGGACCTGGGCGTGTTCACGCACGGCACGGTGGAGATCCTCAACCCACAGCACGGGGAGCCGGCCTCGGACTGGCCGGACATCCTCGCATACCTCAAAGACTTCTACGGCGAAGACTTCTTCGACTGGGACGACGACGTGGTCTACTACCGGCTGCATCCGCATTGGATGACCGTCTACGCCGCGGATATCGCAAAGCTTGCTGCGCAGTCGGATTCACGACAGCAGATCGATCACACAGATCGCTCGGTGTGATTACGATGCCTGCATGGGATCGCCCGAACCACAGCGCGACGCGTGGACAGCCGATCTCCGGGGCCGGTTGGACGAACTACTCGACGGATACCGGGCCGCGCTGCGCAATGCCCTGAGCGACCTGGATGACGAGCAGGCGCGCCGGCGGCTGGTGCCGTCGAAGACGACGGTGCTCGGATTGGTCAAGCACGTCACCTACGTCGAGGGTGTGTGGTTCGACCAGGCGGTGACCGGTCGTTCGTACCGGGAGATCGGCATCGCGAGCACCCCGGACCGGTCGTTCACCCTCACCCGAGCCGATACAGTCGCGTCCGTGCTGGACGCGCACGCCGAACGTTGCGACCTGTCCCGGCGGACGATGTCCCCTCTGGCGCTCGACGACATCGTCGACGGCCGCGGTGAGCGCACCGTATGGGCGCTGTATCTGCAGGTCCTGCGGGAACTGGCGCAACATGCGGGGCACGCCGACATCCTGCGTGAGCAGATCCTCGCCGACCGCACTCCGTGACCTGCCCGCGGGCCTACACGCCGGGCATCGGGAACTTCCACACCGCCACCACAACCACGCCCATGATGAGCCCGGCGTACAAAACAGTGCCAACCACTCCGACCCGCAACGTATTCAGCAGACTCGAGCCCAGGTTCTCGGCGATCCGTGCCATGACAACTCTTCTCTCACATGCAGATATTTTCGATTGCCACGTCGACGACGCGCACCATCTACCTTGGACCGATTTCGACACCTGCACATTGGCCGAAATACCTACACCCATACCCGAAATTAGGCCTGGAAGCTTGGGTCTCGACTCAGGGTCGCAACCGAATGTCCCGAGCGCCAGACTGCTTCCGCAAATATGACTGTGTTCCACGTCACATAAACGGCGTTCGAGCTTCGCCGCGCCAACCGCAGGCAAGTTGATGGGCGCTGCCGGACACGTTGCAGTACAGCACAATC
>JBCEBZ010000121.1:0-22641 GCA_039206675.1 Rhodococcus sp. (in: high G+C Gram-positive bacteria)
GAGCGGGGACGGTTCGACTTCGTCCTCGCCGACGGTGTCACCGCGGCGAATGCGCTGGCCGGATTCACCGACGCGGTGGGGCTCGCGGCGACGCTGGACACGACCTCCGCCGAACCGTTCGACGTGGCCCGCCGGTTCGCCTCGCTCGATCACCTGTCCGGGGGCCGGGCGGCGTGGAACACGGTGGCCACGGCCGACGAGCGGGCCGCCGAGTTCGTCGACACCGCCCGCACGCTGTGGGATTCCTGGGCCGAGGGCGTCGTGACCGTCGACCGCGGCGCGGGGCGGTTCGTGTCGGATCCGACCGCGGGCGCGTTCTATCACCGGGGGAGGGACTTCCGCATCGGCGGACGGTTCACCGTGCCGAGGAGTCCGCAGGCGCAGCCCGTGGTGATCGTCTCGGGCGACGGCCCCGCCGAGCGGGATCTCGCCGCCCGGCACGGTGACGTGTTTCTCGCTCCGCTCGGCACGTTCGAGTCCGCTCGCGCCGTCTATGCCGACCTCGCGCGCCGGACGGTCGACGCAGGCAGGCCCGCCGGTGCGGTGAAGGTCCTGTTCACCGCGACGTTCGAGGGCACCGCCACCGCCGTCGCGGACCGGATCATCCGGTGGGTCGACGGGGAGGCGGCGGACGGATTCGTTCTCGACTCCCAGGCCACCCCCGCCGGGCTCGACGAGTTCGTCGACACCGTGGTGCCGCTGCTCCAGGACCGTGGCGTTCTGCGCACCGGCTACACCACCCCCACGTTGCGGCAGCACCTCGGACTCGGTGCCCCGCGCAGCCACCGCGCTGTCCATCCCCGCTCTCTCCAGAAAGTGCCCTCATGACCACTCCGCTGTCCGTCCTCGATCTGTCGCCCGTCAGCGAGGGGGCCACCGCACGCACGGCGCTGCGGAACACCGTCGACCTCGCCCAGCACGCCGAAAGGTGGGGATACAAGCGGTACTGGGTTGCCGAGCACCACTTCGTCGGTGTCGCCAGTTCCTCGCCGGCCGTGCTCGTCGGGATCCTGGCCGCGGCGACCAGCACGCTCCGGGTCGGCGCCGCCGCGGTGCAGCTGGGCCACACCACCGCGGCCGCCGTCGTCGAGGCGTTCGGCACCGTCGACGCGCTGTATCCGGGTCGCCTCGACCTCGGGCTCGGACGGTCGGGCCAGCGGCGGGCCGAGGCGTTGAAAGCGGTTGCCGAACGCAACAACCAGCCCGCCCCGCCCCGCCGCGAGACCGAGATCCGCGACGGCGTGGTGATCCCGGCTCCGTTCGACCCGTCCGGTCTGCTGCTGTCCCCGCGGCTCACGGCGGCGCAATCGGTCCTGCAGCAGCCCGGCGCACTGTCGCCCGCATTCGACCAGCAGGTCGACGACATCCTGGCGCTGCTCGGCGGCACGTACCGCACCCCGGACGGGATCGAGCTGCACGCGAGTCCCGGTGAGGGCGCGGACGTCGACGTGTGGGTGTTCGGCAGCAGCGCGGGACCGAGCGCCGAACTGGCAGGCCGGCTGGGGCTGCCGTTCGGAGCGAACTATCACGTGAGCCCGTCGACGACGATCGAAGCGGTCGAGGCCTATCGCGCAGCGTTCCGCCCGTCACCGAGCCTGCCGGAGCCGTACGTCGTCGTCTCCGCCGACACGGTCGTGGCGGAGGACGATGCGACCGCGCGGGAACTGGCGTCGACGTTCGGGCACTGGACGCACAGCATCCGCAGTGGGCACGGCGCGATCCCGTACCCCGACCCCGCGCACACCGCACCGCTGGGCGACACGGAACGCGCTCTGGTCGAGGACCGGCTGATCACCCAGTTCGTGGGGGCACCGGCCACCGTCGCGGACAAACTCGACAGCCTGCGAAGGCTCACCGACGCCGACGAACTGGTGATCACCAGCGTCACCCACGATCACACCGACCGGTTGCGCTCCTACGAACTGCTCGCGGCGGAGTGGGGACTGCCGGGGCTGCTCGCCGCCTGAGAGCGCGATGATTGAACGCTGGTCCAAATGGGAATCCCAGGCCCATGGACACAGCAAATGCACCTGTGCCCGAGTCCCATGACGAGCTGGTCGAGCAGCTACGGCAGTACCTGAGCTCGATCACGTCGACGGAACTCGGTCCCGACGACGACTACTTCACCCTGGGACTGGTGAGTTCGTTGCGGGCACTGGAGATCGTCACGTACATCGAAGGCTCCCACGACGTCGTGGTCGAGGTGGAGGATCTCGACCTCGACAACTTCCGCACCGCGGCCCGGGTTGCGGGGTTCATACGGAGGAAGCGGGGCGAGCAGCTTCGTGCGACGGACGGGGCCGCGCCGTGATCGGAATCGACACACTCGTCGCCTCCGCCGAGACCGACGCAGGCAGCTGGGACGAGACCGGGCTGCCGGTCGAGGTCGTCGAGGCCGCCGCGAAGGCGGGTGTCCTCGGGCTGGACCGGACGACGGACTGCCGGGGACTGGGCCTGAACGCCGCCGAACTCGGCTCGGTCGCAGAAAGACTGGGGGCGGTCTGCACGTCGTTGCGTTCGCTGCTGACCGTGCAGGGGATGGTGAACGCCGCCGTCGACCGGTGGGGAACCGCCGAACAGCGGGCACAGTGGGTACCCGCCCTGGCGACCGGCGAGCTCCTCGCCGGATTCGCCGCCACCGAGAGCGGGGCAGGCAGCGACCTCTCCTCTGTGACTACCAGTTTCGAAGAGCACGGCGCGGACCACCGGATCACCGGACGGAAACTGTGGGTCACGTTCGGTGAGGTGGCGGACGTACTCCTCGTCCTCGGCCGGTCACCGGCCGGGCTGACCACCGCGCTCGTCGAAACGGACGCGCCGGGGGTGACCGTCGAACCGGTCTCCGGGCAGCTGGGCATGCGCGGCGCCCGGATCGCGCATGTCGTGCTGGACGGCGTCGTCGTCCCCGCCGATCACCTGATCGCACCGCCGGGATTCGGACTGTCCCACGTCGTCGGAACGGCCCTCGACCACGGCCGGTACACCGTGGCGTGGGGGTGCGCCGGGATGGCGCGCGGGTGCCTCGCCGACGCTGTCGCGCACGCGTCCACCCGGGTGCAGGGCAGTGCCGTGTTGTCCGAGCACGACTCGGTCCGCGCGATCCTCGGACGCAGCTGGGTCGACGCGGCCGGCGCCCGCGCGCTGTGCGAACGGGCCGCCGAGCAACGCGATGCGCACGAGCCGAGCGCGCTGTTCACGACGATCGCCGCGAAGTACGCCGCCGCCCGCGTCGCCGCATCGGTGAGCGGGCAGGCGGTCCAGGTGCTCGGTGCCGCGGGCTGTGCCCCCGGCAGCAGGGTGGGGCGCTTCTTCCGCGACGCGAAGGTCATGCAGATCATCGAGGGCTCGACCGAGGTCGCCGAACTCCAGATCGGTGACTACGTCCTCGGGGGAGGTGTCCGATGACGGCAGACCCGCCGGTCACGATCGAGTCGGTCGCGCTGTGGTTCCCCGACGACGAGGTGACCGTGGCGGGACTGCCGGAACTCGACGAACTGCCGATCGCGCAGCGCGAGCACGCGCTGGCACTCGGCATCGACACGGTGCGGATCGGAATCGGTCTCGCCGAGGTGGATCTGGCGCAGGCCGCGGCGGAGGAGGCGCTGCGCACGTCCGGCCTCGACGCGACCCAACTCGACGCGCTGCTGCTCGTCCAGGGCCGGGTTCCGCAGTATCTGCTCGCGTCCGAGGCGACCCGGCTGCAGCACCGCCTCGGCGCCACCCAGGCGTTCACGACCGGCGTGGGGGACCTCGGGTGCGTGTCCGTCTCGGCGGCGTTCACGCTCGCGTCGGCGATGCTCCGCGGCGATCCCCGCTGCCAGAACGTGCTCGTCGTCGCGGCGGCGAAGACACCCACCCGGTCGCGGTACCGGTCGCCGATGACGCTCCTCGGCGACGGCGCGGCCGCGGTCCTGCTGACGGCGTCGGGGACCGGGCGGTACGAACTCGTGGACCAGATGATCCGCAGCGACGGCAAATACGCCGACCTCTTCCACATCGACTACCGCGACGTCCGCGAAGCCGACTGGGTCGAGGAATGCGCCGACGAACCCACGTACTCGTTTCGCCTGGCGGTCGAGAGCCGGAAGCGGTTCACGGAGATCAACGCGGAGCTGCTGGCCCGGAACGGGCTGCAGCAGGACGGGATCGGCATGTTCCTCATGCAGAACCTGTCGCTCGGCGCGTTCGCGTTCTGGCAGGAGGCGCTCGACGTCGCGATCGATCCCGTCTGCCGCGACAACCTCGCCCGGTACGGACACCTCGGCTCCGTCGACGTGGTGGCGAACCTCGAGCGCGCCGCGGCCGCGCAGGCGCCCGGCGACTACTGCGTGATCATGAACAGCAGCCCGGTCGCGGCGTGGAGCAGCGCGCTGCTCCGACGCCTGCCGGACCGACCCGGTCGCGGGATGTGATCGCGATGGCACAGACGGTCAAGTGCGTGGTCTGGGATCTCGACGACACCATCTGGGACGGAGTCGTCCTCGAGCAGGACGCTGCCGTGCCGACCGCGGACGCGCTCCGCGCCCTGGACGTGCTCGATCGGCGCGGAATCCTGCACGCCGTGGCGAGCCGCGGCGAATTCGAACCCGCGGCCGCGCACCTGCGGATGCACGGCATCGAGGAGCTGTTCTGCGCCATCGACGTCGGGTGGGGCCCGAAGTCGGAGGCCGTGCGCCGCATCGCGGAGACCCTGAACCTGGGCCTCGACACCATCGCCTTCGTCGACAACGACCCCGTCGAACGCGCCGAGGTGTCCGAGGCGCTGCCCCCGGTGCGGTGCTATCCCGCCGAGCTGATCGCGTCGTTCCCCGACCTTCCCGAGTTGACGCCGCCCGCCGTCACCGCGGAGGCGAGGCAGCGGAGGTCGCTGTACCGTGCGGAACGGATCCGGCAGGTGAGCGAACAGGAGTTTCACGGTTCGAACACCGAGTTCCTGGCCTCGCTCGAACTGGTCATGACGGTTCGCCGGGCGGACGAGGACGACCTCGAGCGGGCGCACGAACTGACCGTGCGGTCCCATCAACTCAACACGACGGGCCGCACTTTCGGCATCGACGAACTGCGCAGGCTCTGCGCCTCCGACGATCACGAGGTGCTGGTCGCGTCGCTCGGCGACCGGTTCGGCGGGTACGGCACGATCGGTCTCGCGGTCTCGGAGATCCGCGGCGACGATTCGGTCCTGCAACTGCTGCTCATGTCGTGCCGGGTGATGTCGCGTGGCGTCGGGACGGCGCTGATCCGGCACGTCGTGGAGCGGGCCCGCGCCCACGGCAGGCGAGCGCTCGCCGAGTTCGTGCCGACCGACGTCAACCGGGTGATGCTGGTGACGCTGCGATTCGCGGGCTTCGACGTCGTCGACCCGAATCCGAATCGGATGCTGCTGCTGTGCAACGACGTCCGCAGTGCGGCGGCACCCGCCGCCGATCACGTCACGGTCGTCTCGGGAGACGTGACGCCATGACGGACGTGGTCGCGAGCGGCGGAGTGACGTCCGGGATCCTCCGCCAGTGCCGGCGGGTTCCCGGCCGGATCGCGATCGTGGTCGGTGACCGGTCGCTGACGTACCGCGAACTCGACTCGGCGAGTGAGGCATTGGCGCGCCGGCTCGCGGCCCTGGGCGTGCGGCCGGGCCAGGTGGTGCTGATCCACCAGCGGCAGAGCGTCGAGACGGTCGTGGGGATGATCGCGGCGCTGCGGCTGGGCGCGGCGTGGTGCGTGATCGAGCCGGGACATCCGGTGGGGCAGCTCCGCGCACTCCTCGGCGACATCGACTGCGGTGCCGTCGTCTTCGGGTCCGCGGATCCGAAGACGCCACCGGAAGCGGTCGAGGCGCTGGCCCGCAGTGCGGGCGGGCGGGTTCCGGCACTGCACGACCGGGACTCGGGTCCCGCGCCCGAAGGCGAACCGCCTGCCGAGCTTCCCGGGGACGTGCCCGCGGCCACCGCCGCCTACGTGATCACCACGTCCGGATCCACCGGCACCCCCAAGGCCGTGGTCGCGAGTCGCGCCAACGTCGCGAGCATGGTCGACGGCCGGGACTACGACTACGACGACGGCGACCTGGTCACGTTCTCCGCGTTCCGCCTCACGTGGGACGGGTCCCTGCTGAAGACCCTCTGGGCGCTGTGCACCGGCGGCACCAGTGTGCTCCCGGCCGCACACGAACTGATGGACGCCGAGGCGGTCGCCGCGCTCGCCCGGACGTGGCGGGCCACCCACCTGGTGGCGACCCCGTCCTTCTACCGGCTGCTGCTGCCGCACCTCACTCCGCTGCGCGAGCGCCTGCGGTTGGTGACGCTTGCGGGAGAAGCCCTTCCGGGTGTGCTCGTCGCCCAGCACCGGGCGGTGCTGCCGGGGGTTCCGCTGAGCAACGAGTACGGTCCGACCGAGACGACCGTCAGCTGCCTCGCCCATCCGGTGCGCGACGTCCCCGCCTCGATCGCGCCGATCGGCAGACCGCTGGGCGCGAGCACCGCATACGTCCTCGACGCGAAACTGGTGGAGGTGCCGTACGGGGCGGTCGGGGACCTGTACGTCGGCGGTCCGCAGATCTCCGAGGGTTACGCGTCCCGCCCGGGCGCCACCGCGGCCCGGTTCGTCGCCGACCCCTTCGCGGAGCGCCCGGGCGCCCGGATGTATCACACCGGCGACCTCGCGCGCGTCGATCCGCACGGCGACATCGAATTCTGCGGCCGGTTCGACGGGCAGGTGAAGGTGCGGGGCGCCCGCGTCGAGAGGCACGCGGTGGAGGCCGCGCTGGAGAGTCACCCCGCCATCCACCAGGCGGTGGTCCTCGCGACCGCCGACGACTACGGGGAGACCGCATTGACCGCGTTCTGGGTGCCCGCGGCGACGGCGACCCTGCTGCCGACACCCCGCGACCTGATCGCGCACTGCGCCGAACGGCTCGTCGCGCAGGCCGTGCCCGACCGCTTCGTCGCGCTCGGCGCGCTACCGCTCGCCCCGAGCAGCAAGGTGGACGAGGCGGCGTTGCGCCGGCTACTGCCCAGCGGAGGTGGTGGCGTTGCGTGAGCACCATACCGGGGCCGTGGGCAGCGCCGGAACACCGTTCCCGTTGTCCTCGGCCCAATACGAGACCTGGCTGGCCCAGCAACTGGCTCCCGACGTGCCGCTGTGCATCGCCCAGTACGTCGAAGTCCACGGCGACCTGAACGTCGACGTCCTGCGGGCGGCCACCGTCGCGACGGCGGACGAATTCGGATCGCCGTTTCTCCGGTTGATCGACAGGGACGGTCAACCGTTCCAGATGGTCGACCCCGCTGCGGACCGGTCGATCGGGCTGGTGGACTTCCGCGGCGACGCCGAACCGGTGGCCGCCGCCCGCCGGTGGATGCGAGCCGACTGCGAGACCCCGCTCGATCCGACCCGCGACCGGCTCGTCGAATCGTCGATCCTCCGGGTCGGTGACGAGCACTACTTGTGGTACAGCAAGATTCACCACGTGGCCCTGGACGGCTACGGTGCGATGACGCTGCTCAACCGCATCGCGGCCCGGTACTCCGCGGAGGTGTCCGGCCGGGAACCGGCACCCGGTGAGGCCGCGGACCCCCGGCATCTGTACGACGCCGATCAGCAGTACCGGTCGTCGAGCCGCTTCGCCGCGGACCGGCAGTTCTGGGCCGATCGGATCGGCGGTCTCGGACCCGGATCGACCCTCGCCCGGCGGACGGGGCCCGCGGTTGCCACGAGCACCGACGCCGCCGGTCCTCTCCCGGACGCCGCGGAGCGAGCACTCGGCGACGCGGGCACCCACGGAACCGCCGCCATCATCGCCGCGTTCGCCTGCTACCTGTCGAGGATGACGGGACGCCCGGACGTGCTCGTGAAGATCCCGGTGTCGGCGCGCACCACCGCGATCCTGCGGCGGTCCGGCGGAATGGTCGCGGGCGTCGTGCCGCTTCCCGTGCGGGTCCGCCCCGAGGACACCGTGGGGCACCTGGTCGAGCGGGTGCAACTGGACCTGATGGGTGCGCTGCGGCACCAGCGTTTCGGGTTCGGCGACATCCGGCGCGACGCGGGGGCCGCTGCCGCGGAGTCGTTGTCGGGACCGATGGTCAACGTGATGCTCTTCCATCAGGAACTCGCCCTCGGGCCGCTCGTCGGCGAGTACCACATCGTCACGTCCGGCCCGGTCGAAGACCTGCTCGTCAACGTGTACCAGAGCGGCGCCCCGGTCCGGACGTTCGTCCATTTCCTGGCCAACCCCCACCGGTACGACGCCGGCGAGGTCGGCGCCCATCACCGGCGGTTCGTGGCACTGCTCGGAGACTTCCTCGCGGCCGGCGCGGACGCCCCCGTCGGCACCGTCCACGAGGAGACGGCCCGGCTCGACTTCTGGACGCGCACCCTGGCCGGCGCGCCGCCGCTGCTGGATCTGCCCACCGACCGTCCGCGGCCCGCACGGCCGTCCCACCGCAGCGCCGCCGTGGACATCGCGCTCGACCCGGAACTGCGGCGCGCGCTCGCAGCGCTGGCCGAGGCGCACCACACGGACACCGCCACCGTCACGCACGCGGTGCTCGCGCTGGTGCTCGCACGATCGGCGCGCACCGGCGACGTCGTCCTCGGAATGCGGGCGGACACCGACGTGGTGGTGTCGCGGACCCGGGTGCGGGGCGCCGATCGGTTCGGCGACGTCGTCGACGCGGTCCGGGACGCCGCCGCACGGGCGAGCGCCCACGGCGGCGTCCCGGTCGGCGACGTCGCCGCGGCCCTCGACCTGCCGCGGTCCACGTCCCACGCACCGCTCTTCCAGGTGCTGCTCGAATTCTCGGACACCGGTGGGGAACTCGGCGACCTCGATCTGCGGGTGACGGTGTCGGACACGTCGGCCCGCTTCGCGTACGCGACGGACCTGTTCGACGCCGCCACCGTGGACGGGCTCGCCCAGCGGTTCGTGCGGACCGCCGCGGCGGGTGTCGCGGATCCGTCCGTCGTGGTCGGGGACATCGACCTGTCCGGCCCGGCCGAACGCGCCCTGCTGCGGGACTGGTCGACCCGGCACGCGGACACCGCCGGTGAGACGACGCTCGGCGCGTTGTTCGCCGACCGGGCCGCACGGAGCCCCGGCGCCACCGCCGTCGTGTCGGGCGGTGAGCGCATGACGTACGGCGACCTCGACGCCCGGTCGAACCGCCTTGCCCGGCACCTCCTCTCGCTGGGGGTGGGCCCGGAGTCGACGGTCGCCGTCGCGATGCCGCGGACGGCGGCGCTCGTCGTCGCACTCGTGGCGGTGGTCAAGACCGGGGCCGCCTATGTGCCCGTGGACGCGGATCACCCCGGTGAGCGGTCGGCGCTCGTCGTCGCCGACGCCCGGCCGGTGTGCGTGCTCGCGACCCGCGACACCGCGGCCGCGCTGCCCGGGCCGGACGTTCCGGTGCTGCTTCTCGATTCGCCGGACGCCGAACTCGGCGGCCGATCCGCGGACCCGCTGACCGACACGGAACGGGCACCGGCCGATCCGGACTCACTGGCCTACGTCGTCTACACGTCGGGATCGACAGGACGACCGAAAGGCGTTGCGGTGTCGCACCGCAACGTCGTCTCCCTCTTCACCGGCACCCGGGACCTGTTCCGGTTCGGCGACACCGACGTGTGGACGATGTTCCACTCCCCGGCGTTCGACTTCTCGGTGTGGGAGTTGTGGGGCGCGCTGCTGCACGGCGGCACCCTCGTCGTCGTCGACCTCGACACCGCCCGCACACCCGCCGCGTTCCTCGCGCTGCTGCGCCGCGAGCGGGTGACGGTGCTGAGCCAGACGCCGACGGCGTTCTCCCAGCTGATCGACGCCACCGATGCGGACGGCGACTCCGGCGCGGCGTCGCTGCGCTACGTCGTGCTCGGCGGCGAGGCGCTCGACTTCGGGCAGCTGGAACGCTGGTACTCGCGCCGCGGCGAAGACGCACCCGTGCTCGTGAACATGTACGGCATCACCGAGACGACGGTGCACGTCACCCACCTCCCGCTCGATCGCGGGCTCGCCGCCGCCGCGTGGACGAGCGCGATCGGTCGGGCGATTCCCGGGTTCCGGGTGTCGGTGCTGGATGCGCGGCTGCATCCGGTGCCGGTCGGGGTGGCCGGTGAACTGTACGTGGCGGGACCGCAGGTGGCACGCGGCTACCTCGGCCGTGCCGGGCTCACCGCAGCCCGCTTCGTCGCGGATGCGTCGGGGGACCGGATGTACCGGACCGGGGACGTGGTGCGGTGGCGGCGGGACGGCGGTCTCGACTACCTCGGACGCGACGACCTCCAGGTCGAGATCCGCGGATTCCGGGTGGAACTCGGCGAAGTCGAGTGGGTGCTGGGCCGCTGCGCGGGCGTCGCGCAGGCGGTGGTGACGCTGCACGAGGATCCGGTGACCGGCCCGGCGCCGGCCGCGTACGTGGTGCCCGAGGCGGGTGCGGCCGTCGACCCGGTGACCGTGCGGGAGTTCGCGGCCACCGCGCTGCCGTCGTACATGGTCCCGGTGTCGGTGACCGTCCTCGCGCGGCTGCCGCTCACCGTCAACGGGAAACTGGACCGGGCGGCACTTCCGGCGCCCGCCACCGATTCCGGTGCCGAGTTCGTGGCACCGGGCACGCCCGCCGAGGAGGCGATCGCGGTCGTGTTCGCGGCGCTGCTCGGGGTGCCCGCGGTCGGGGTCGACGACGACTTCTTCGCACTCGGCGGCAACTCGCTGGTCGCGGCGAAGGTCGTGGCGCGGATCCAGGGTGTGCTCGGTGCGGCCGTGGGAGTGCGCGACGTCTTCGAGGCGCGGACGGTGCGGTCGCTGGCCGCCCGTGTGTCCCGGGCGGACTCGGCGAGAAGGCCGCCGCTGGTGGCCACCGACCGGTCCACGGCGGCGCCGGTGTCGCTGGCGCAGACGCGGATGTGGTTCCTCGACCAGTTCGACACGACGTCGCCCGCCTACAACATCGCGGCGGCCTTCCGGTTGCGCGGCCCCCTCGACGTCGACGCACTGCATGCGGCGCTCAGGGACGTCGTGGACCGGCACGAGGCGTTGCGGACGATCTTCCCGATGCGGGGTGACACGCCCGTGCAGTCGGTGATTCCGGCGGCGGACGCGGTGCGCCGCCTCCGCGCGGTCCCGGTGCCGGGGGACGGCGAACTCCGGGACCGGCTGGCCGCGGCACTGTCCGCGGGCTTCGAGGTGACCGCGCAGGTTCCGTTGCGGGCGCACCTGTTCGAGCTCGGTCCGCGTGATCACGCCCTGGCCCTGGTGGTTCATCACATCGCGGCGGACGCGTTGTCGCTGGGACCGCTCGCCCGGGACGTGACGTCCGCGTACACCGCGCGGGTGCGGGGACACGCGCCGGATTGGGTGCCGCTCCCGGTGCAGTACTCCGACTACAGCGTCTGGCAGCGGACGCTGCTCGGCGCGGAGGACGATCCGGGCTCGCTGATGTCCCGCCAGCTCGGGTACTGGCGTTCCGCACTCGCCGACGCACCGATCGTGACGGACCTGCCGATGGATCGCCCACGTCCCGAACACCGGACGCTCGCCGGCGCGCGGGAGTCGTTCGACATCGGGAACCGCCTGCACCGGAAGGTGGTCGCCCTGGCGCGGGAGCACGACGCGACGGTGTTCATGGTGACCCACGCGGCGTTCGCGGTCCTGGTGTCCCGCCTGGGGAGCACCGCCGACGTGATGATCGGATCCGCGGTGGCGGGACGCGGCGAGGCCGTCCTCGACGACGTGGTCGGGATGTTCGTCAACACCCTCGCACTGCGCACCCCGGTTCACGGCGCCGACTCGTTCGCCGCGGTGCTCGCCGCCGTGCGGGACCGCGACCTGGAGGCGTTCGCGCACGCGGAGGTGCCGTTCGAGCGGGTCGTCGAGGCGCTCGCGCTCCCGCGCACCACCGCCCACGCGCCGCTGTTCCAGGTGCTGTTCGAATTCCAGGACGTCGAACGGCCCACCCCGATCCTGCCGGACCTGGACGTGCACGAGATCGACCTCGGTGTCTCCGTCTCCACATTCGACCTGCAGCTGACCCTGGCCGAACGGTTCGGGGAGGACGGGGAACCCGCCGGGATCAGTGCCGGATTCACCTATGCCACCGACATCTTCGACGCCGCGACCGTCCGGAAGTTCGCCGACCGCTACGTGCGGCTCCTCGACGCGGTGGTCGCCGACCCGGACGGTCCGCTGGCCCGGTTCGATCTGCTGTCCCCCGGCGAACGGGAGGCTCTCGTGCCGGTGCGCGGGCGGCCCACCGGCACTACCCGGCTGCTCCCGGAGATCCTCTCCGCCGCGGCCGCCCGGGACCCGCACGCCGTCGCGCTGTCGTACGGCAACGCGGTGATGTCGTATCGCGAACTCGACGACTGGTCGAACCGCCTGGCGTGGGTGCTGATCCGCCGCGGAATCGGGCCGGAGGACCACGTGGCGATCGGGCTCGTCCGATCCGTGGAACTGGTGGTGGCGGTGTGGGCGGTGGCGAAATCGGGTGCGTCGTTCGTGCCGGTGGATCCGAGCCTGCCGTCCGCGAGGATCACCGACATCCTCGCCGACTGCGGCGCCGTGGTCGGGCTCACCGTCGCCGAACAGCGCGACCGGATGCCGGACGGCGTGGAGTGGCTGCTCCTCGACTACCCGGGTCCGACGCGGAGATGGGAGTCCCATCCGATCACCGACGAAGACCGGGTCGTGCCGCTGCGACCGGGCCACCCGGCGTACCTGATGTACACGTCCGGGTCGACGGGCGCGCCGAAGGGCGTCGTGATTTCCCACGCGGGGTTGCAGAACTTCACGATCGATCAGCGCACCCGGTATGCGACGACGAACGCGTCCCGGGTGCTGAATCTCGCGTCGCCCGGGTTCGACGCGACGATGCTCGAATACCTCATGGCGTTCGGCGCGGGCGCGCGACTGGTGATCGCGGCACCGCACGTGTACGGCGGCGCCGCGCTGACGGAACTGCTGGCGGCAGAACGGATCACGCACGCATTCACCACCCCGGCGGTCCTGGCCACGATCGACCCGCGAGGTCTGCGGCTGCTGCGGGCCCTCGTCGTCGGCGGCGAGCGCTGCCCGCCGGAGTTGCTGGCCCGCTGGGCGGCCGGGCGCACCCTGCTCGTCGGCTACGGCCCGACGGAGACGACGGTGATGTCGAACATCGGAGACCCGATGGCCCCCGGTGATCCCGTGCGGATCGGCCACCCGATGCGCGGCGTGCGCGAACTCGTCCTCGACGAGTGGTTGCGTCCGGTGCCTGTCGGTGTGGTGGGTGAGCTGTACGTGCTGGGGGACGGTCTGGCACGCGGCTACCACCGGCGGGCCGGGGCGACCGCCGCCGCATTCGTGGCCAACCCGTTCGACCACCCGGGCTCGCGGATGTACCGCACCGGGGATCTGATGCGGTGGACGAAGGACGGGCGGCTGGAATATCTGGGCCGCAACGACTTCCAAGTCAAGCTGCGTGGCCAGCGGGTCGAGCCGGGGGAGGTGGAGGCGGCGCTCACCCGCTGTCCCGGTGTCGCGCAGGCGGTGGTCGTGGTGCGCCGGACGCCTGCCGCCGAGGCGGTCCTCGCCGGGTACGTCACGGCCGAGGACGGTGCGGATCTCGACACGACCGAGGTGCTGCAGTTCGCCGGATCGGTGCTCGCCCCGTTCATGGTGCCCGCCTCGGTGACGGTCCTCGACCGGCTTCCGCTCGGCGCCAACGGCAAGGTGGACCGGCACGCACTGCCCGAACCCGAATTCGCCCCCCGCGTCTTCCGCGCGCCCGGCACCCCGTTCGAATCCGCGGTGGCCGACGTGTTCGCCGACGTCCTCGGGACCGGCGTCGTCGGAGCCGACGACGACTTCTTCGCGTCCGGTGGCAACTCGCTGACCGCGACGCAGGTGGTCGCGCGCATCAACTCCGCGCTGGGATCGGACGTCGGTGTGCGGGACGTGTTCGAGGCCCCGACCGTGCGGGCGCTCGCGGCGCGGATCGCCCGCGAGACCGCGGGCGGGGAGGCCCGGCCCGCGGTGGCCGTGCCCCGGCGCCCCGACCCGGTGCCGCTGTCGTGGGCGCAGCACCGGATGTGGCTCCTCAATCAGTTCGACCCGTCCTCGCCCGCGTACAACGTCGCGATGATCGTCCGCCTGTCGGGCGACCTCGACGTCGACGCGCTGACCGCCGCCCTCGCCGACGTCGTGGAGCGGCACGAATCGCTCCGCACCCGGTACCCCTACGGCGACACCGGACCCACCCAGGTGATCGTCGGTGCAGGCCACGTCGCGCAGCTCACCGTGTCGACATCCGAAGATCCGGTACCCGAACAGATCTCGGAACTCGTGTCCGCGGGATTCGACGTCGCCGCCGAAGTGCCGATGCGGGCCCGGCTGTTCGCACCCGGCGACCGGCAGCACGTCCTCGTCGTCGTGGTGCACCACATCGCGGCCGACGGGTTCTCGATGGTTCCGCTCGCCCGCGACGTGCTGACCGCCTACACCGCGCGGTCCGAGGGCTGCGCACCCGGATGGGAGCCGTTGCCGGTGCAGTACCCCGACTACGCCGTGTGGCAGCGGGAACTCCTCGGCTCGCAGGACGACGCGCACTCCCTGCTGTCCCGGCAACTCGACTACTGGCGGTCCACACTCGCCGGTGCGCCGGCCGTGACCGAGTTGCCGACCGACCGTGACCGCCCGCCACGGCGGTCGGCCGCCGGGGACCGGGTGACGTTCACGATCGGCGCCGACCTGCACCGCGACGCGGTGGCACTGGCGCGAACCCGGCGGTGCACCGTGTTCATGATCGTGCACACGGCCCTCGCCGTGCTGCTGTCCCGCTCGGGCAGTTCCGGTGACGTGGTGATCGGGTCACCGGTCGCCGGCCGCGGCGAGGCCGTCCTCGACGACGTGGTCGGCATGTTCGTCAACACGCTCGTGCTGCGGACCCACGTGGCGGGGACGTTCGAGAATCTGCTCGAGCGGGTCCGCGAGACCGACCTCGCGGCCTACGCCCACGCCGACGTCCCGTTCGAGCGGGTGGTGGAGGCGCTGAACCCGCCCCGCTCCCAGTCCCATTCACCGCTGTTCCAGGTGTTGCTCGAGTTCCGGAACACCGAGCACCCCGATCTCGCCCTCCCGCACCTCGTAGCAGAAGTCCTCGAACCCGACGTCGAGGTCTCCCTGTTCGATCTGCACCTGACGATGCGGGAGCGGTACGACGAGTGCGGAACACCGGAAGGGATGACGGCCGGATTCACCTACACCACCGACATCTTCGACGAGGCGACCGTGCGGGCCCTCGCCGAGCGGTTCACCCGGGTCCTCGCCGCGTTCGTCGCGGATCCGAGCGTCCCCGTCGGCGCCGTCGACCTGCTGGCCCCGGACGAGCGCGCCCGGATCCGCGACTGGAGCGCGGCGGCCGGGACGTTCGTGCTCGACCCCCGGCTGCAGCTCGCCCCCGAGGGCGTGACCGGCGCGACGTACGTCGCCGACACGCGGGAGCACCACACCTCGGCACGCGCGGCGGCCGCTACCTTCGTGGCGCACCCGTTCGGGGCCCCGGGCGCGCGGATGGTCCGGACGGGCGCGCTCGCCCGATGGACCCGGTCGGGACGACTGCTGACCGTCGACACCGCCGGATCGCCGGCACGGTCGGTCGCGGACGTCGTGGCGAGTCACCCCGCGGTCCGTGAGGCCGTGGTCCTCACGACGGCGACCGGTGTCACCGCCTTCTGGGTGCCCGCGGCCGCGGCGGCCGTGCTGCCGATGGCGGAAGACCTGCGGGAGTTCAGCGCCGGACGGCTCGACGCCCGCTCGGTGCCCACCCGGTTCGTCGCACTCGGGGCCGTCCCGCGAACGGCGGGCGGCGAGGTGGACGAGAACGCGCTGCGCGCACTCGTGTCCGAGGCGGAGCCGGCGGCGCGGCCACGCTGGACGGCGCTGCAACGGTCGGTGGCCGAACAGTGGGCGGCCGTGCTGGGGCACGACGACTTCGGTCCCGAAGACGGATTCTTCGACGTCGGCGGCAACTCCCACCGCGTCGTGGAACTGCAGCGGCGTCTCGACGAACAGTGGCCCGGAGTCCTGCGGGTGGGCCAGTTGTTCGACCTCGTCACCGTGGCGGCGCAGGCCGAGGCGCTCTCCCATCCCACCGACAGCGAGGCGTCCGCGCCCGCCACCTACGAGTTCTGACCCAGCCGGGAGGAGGCAACCGTGACAGTGCGACATCCCACACCGGGCGACGACGACATCGCCGTGGTCGGTATCGCCGCGCGCTACCCCGAGGCCGCGAACCTGGCGGAGTTCCGCGCCAATCTCGCGGCGGGCCGGGACTCGGTGCGTCCGCTGTCGCGGTCCCGGGCCGAGGCGACCGGGCTGGGGCCCCCGTCCCACTACCACCCGATGGGGTTCGTCGAAGACATCTCCACGTTCGACTACTCCTACTTCACGCTGTCGAAACGGGAAGCGTCGCTGATCGATCCGCAGCAGCGGCTCGCACTGGTCCTCGCGTACCAGGCGGTCGAGGACGCCGGTTACTCGGTGAACGATTTCCGGGACAGCGCGACGGCGGTGGTGTTCAGTGCCGCCGCGTCGACGTATCCGGCGATGTGGGCGGAACCGGGTGTGCTGAGCACCCTGGGCAATGTCCCGTTCGCCGTCCCCGCCCGGATCGCGTACCACCTCGGCCTCACCGGACCGTGCTACGCCGTCGATTCGGGATGCAACGGGTCGCTCCTCGCGGTGCACCACGGCTGCCGCGAGTTGCGCTCGGGTGACGCCGACTTCGCCATCGCCGGCGGAGTGAGCCTGCGGGTGAACGGTATCCGCGCGGACATGGCGGAGGGCTCCGCGGAACTGATGTCACCGGGCGGCCGCTGCCGCGCGTTCGACGCCGGCGCGGACGGCACCGCGGTCGGGGAGGGGGGAGCGGCGCTCCTCCTCACCACGATGGCGCGAGCCCGCGCCGACCGGCTCCCGGTCCACGCCGTGATCCGGGGCACCGCAACGGTGTCCAGCGGCCATTCGTCCGCGACCATCAGCTCCCCGAGCGCCCGGGCGCAGGTGGCCGTCATCTCCCGGGCCTGGCGGAGCGCGGGTCTCACCCCGGACGACGCCGGGTACCTGGAGGCGCACGGTTCGGGAACTCCGCTGGGCGACGCCGTCGAACTCGAAGGCATCGCGGCCGCGTTCGGGGACCGGCCGGGCGTCCTGCCGATCGGTTCGGTGAAGACCAACATCGGGCACCTCGACCACGCGGCCGGGGTGTCCGGCCTCGTGAAGGCGATCCTGGCCGTCGAGCACGGCGAGCTGTACCCGTCGCTGCACTTCGAACACCCGACCGGCGGAGTCGATCTGGCCGGCATCGGCATCGAGGTGGTCACCGGGGCCCGGACGTGGAGCGACGTGACCCGGCCGCGGCGGGCGGGGGTGAGTTCGTTCAGTCTCGGCGGCATCAACGCGCACTGCGTGGTGGAACAGCCGCCGGAGCGTGCCGCCGGCGTCCGCCCCCACGACGGCACGACTCGACTGGTCGGGGTGTCGGCGAAGAGTGTGGGCGCGCTGGCCACCCTGTGCGCCGAACTGGCCTCGGCCGTGCGCGCGTACGAACTCGACGACGTCGTCTTCACCCTCAACCGCGGCCGCCCGCACCACGGCCACCGGGTTGCGGTGCAGGCACGCAGCATTGCCGAACTCTCGCGGTCGCTCGCCGTGCGCGCCGCCGAACTCGGCGCCCGCGACGACTCCGCACCGGCCACCCGGCCGCGTCCCGCCGTGGCGTTGCTGCTGTCGCCCGACCGGATGCCTGCCGCGCTGCGCGGCCGCGACCTGCCGCCGGAGCTTCCCGCCACCGGCGGCGAGGCGGACCTCCTCGCCGGGCAGATCGCCGTCCACCGGGAACTCCGCGCCGCCGGCGTCACCGTCGACGCCGTTCTCAGCGGCGGGGTGTCCCGCTACGCCGCCCGGTACCTGCGGGATCCACTGTCGACGGTGGACGCCGCCGACATCGCCGCCGCGGCCGCGAACCCCGCCTTCGACACGGACCGGCTCGTCGCCGTCGCGAAGGGGATGCTCGCGGACGGACCGGTCGTCTTCGTCGAGCCGAGCCCCGCGGGGCGCCTCGGCGCACTGCTCGCCGACGCGCTCCGCGGCAGCCGGGACGCCGACATACTGCGTGCGCCGGACACGGTCGCGGCGGTCACCCACCTCCTCGCCGGGTTGTACGAGCGTGGCATCGACCTCGACTGGGCGGCCGTCGACGCGCGCGACGAGTCCGCCTGGCGGGTGCGTCTTCCCGGTCACCCGCTGCGTGGTTCGCGGTGCTGGTTCGACCTTCCGGGCCGGCCCGACTGGGCCGGCACACCTGACGGTGCGTCGGCGGAACCGAGTCCGCAGCCGGTGACCGCGGCACCGGAGGACAGCCTCGACTGGCTGCAGACGACGCTGCGCGAGCTGCTCCACACCGAGCGGGACGTCGACGCCGAAGACGACTACTTCGACCTCGGCGGAAACTCGCTCATCGGCATGCAACTCGTCGACCGGGTGTCGGACCGGTACGGGGTCCGGCCCAAACTCATCGACCTCTACGAGCGGCCGAAGGTGGCGGACTTCGCCGCGCTCCTCGCGGACGGCACATCCGCGGCCGGTGGGCTGCCGCCGATCACACCGCGGGGGCGGCACGTGATGTCGTTCGGTCAGATACGCATGTGGTTCCATCATCAGCTCGACGCCGCCACCACCATCTACAACCTCCCGATGGTCAGCGACCTGCACGGTCCGATCGACGAATCCGCCGTCCGCGGAATGTGGGACGACCTCGCCGCGCGGCACCGCGTGCTGCTGTCCAACTACGTCGAGGTCGACGGGGAGCCGGAACTGCGGATCCGCGACTCCCTCGGCGACTTCTTCCGCACCGCCGACGTGTCCGGGGAACACGATCCGGTAGCCGCCGCCCGGGCGCTCGTATCCGAGGCGGCGGCGGCGCCGTTCGATCTGGCCACCGACCCGCTCGTGCGGGCGCTGCTCATCAGACTCGGCCCGGACGAGCACGTCCTGCAGGTCACCACCCACCACTCCGTCAACGACGGGGGTTCGCCGAGGATCTTCGAGCAGGAACTGCCCGCCCTGTACGCGGCCCGCCGCGCCGGTCGCCCCGCAGACCTCGCGCCGCTACCCGTCCAGTACTGGGACTACGCCCTGTGGCAGCGGGAACTGATCGCAAGCGCCGCGCTCGACTCCGAACTCGAATACTGGAAACGAGTACTCGTCGACGTCCCGCTGCTGAGGCTGCCCACCGATTTCCCGCGCCCGGAGCGGAAGAACTTCACCGGGGCGTTCCACACGTTCACCGTCTCCGACACACTGACACGGAGCCTGCGGGACGTGGCGCGGCGGGAGTCCGTGTCGCTGTTCGTGGTGCTGCTCTCCGCGTTCTACCTCCTCATGGCGAGCCGCAGCCGCCAGCGCGACCTCGTGGTCGGGACACCGACGACCGGACGCAACCGGCCGGAACTGTCCGGCATGATCGGGTACTTCAACAGCACGGTGGCCCTGCGCGCCGACCTGTCCGGGGAACCGAGCATCTCGGAACTGTGCGCACGGGTGCGCGATGTCGTACTCGGTGCCCTCGAACACCAGGAGATCCCGTTCGACCGCGTCGTCACCGCGCTCACCGGCGACCGGGACCTGAGCCGGACACCACTGTTCGACGTCTGCCACGTCCACCAGGAACTGCCGGCGCTGCAGTCGCAGCACGGCCTCACCGAGACGCTGTTCGACCAGGACGACCCCGCCGCCATCGCGTTCGGCGGGGTGCCGTCCGGCACGGCCAAGTTCGACCTCACCCTCGTCACCACGGAACGGGGCGGCGAGGACGACATGGCGGCGGGACTCGAGTTCAGTACGGAACTGTTCACCGAGCGGACCGCCGCCGCGCTGTGCGACGAGTACGTCCGCATCCTGGAAGGTATCGTGGGATCGCCTCGCACGCAGACGATTTCCGTGTTCCTTACCGACTCTTCGACTGCGCCGGTGCCCGTGCCGCCTCCGGCCGCGCCGCCACTGGTCCCGGCCGACCGGCCCCGGCACACCCCGGCACCGTCCTACGCGACCGCGCGGGCAACCGCCCCGCTCGACGGGACACCGGACCTCCCGGAACTGCTCGCCGCCTGGCTCACACTGCTCGCCTGGTACTGCGCGCAGGACGAGGTGGCGGTGGCCGCGGTCGCGCAGCCGGGGGCGACGCCGCGGCTGCTGTCCGTGGACCTGTCCGCGGACCCCACCTACCCGGAACTGGTGGCGACCGTGCGCCGGGAGCTGTCCTCGGACCGCCGCGCGGCCGACGCGGCGGCGCAGCACTTCCCGGTGCGCTGCGACGGGGAACGCGGAGAGGGCGACGCCCCGGCAGGCCCGTCGCACGTCGAACTCCGGCTGTCGTGGACCGGCGGCCCGTCGGCGCTCACCCTCCAACTCGACTACGCCACCGACCTGTTCGACTCGAGCACGGCCGGGGCGATGCTCACCGACCTCCGGCGGCTGCACGCCGGACTTGCGGCCCGTCCCGACCTGCCCGCCCAGGAGGTGGCGATGGACTACGTGCATCAGGACGACACCGGCTTCACCTCGGGCTCTACAACCGGTTTCACCTCGGAGGCAGCGCGATGAGCGACAATGCGATGAGACTCGGCGTGGTGGGGGCCGGGACCATGGGTGCCGGGGTGGCCGAAAGCCTCGCTCGGGCCGGCCACGACGTGACCGTCGTCGACCCCGACCAGCAGGCCGTCGAACAGGCCCGGTCCCGGATGCGTGACTCACTGCGGCTGGCGATACTCCTCGGCCGGGCCGACGGTCCGAAACCCGCCGAGGTCGCCGCGCGAATCCACTGGACCGGGCAGCTGTCCGATCTGCGCGACGCCGTCATCGTCATCGAATGCGTCCCCGAGCGAATCGACCTCAAGGAGAAGATCTTCGCCGAACTCGATCGGGTGTGCGCGCCCGGCACCCTCCTCGCGTCGTGCACGTCGGGCATCCCCGTCGACCGGCTCGCCGCGAGCACCACCAGGCCGGAACAGGTGGTCGGGCTACATTTCATGAACCCCGCACCGCTCAAGGACACCGTCGAGGTGGTGCGAGGGCCGCGGACGTCGCCGCAGACGCTGGACCGTGCGCTGGCACTGCTCACCTCACTGGGAAAGACCGGCATCGTCGTCGGAGACGGACCCGGATTCCTGCTGAACCGGGTCCTCATGCTCTGCATCGCCGAGGCGGCAGCCGCCGTCGGCGACGGGATCGCCGACGCGGAGACCGCCGATCGGTTGTTCGAAGGCTGTCTCGGCCACCCGATGGGACCGCTTCGGACCGCCGACCTGATCGGCCTGGACAACGTCTGCGACACGATGACCGCGCTGCGCGAGTCGACCGGCGACGACCACTACCGCCCGCCCGCCACGCTCGTCGCCCTGGTCGAGGCCGGCCACCTGGGGCGCAAGACCGGTCGGGGATTCCATGAGTACCGGTGAGGTGCTGCCCCTCACCTACGACCAGCTCGCGGTAGTCCGCGCCCACCTCCCCGGCGACACGTTCGGCCAGTACCTCGAACTCGAGGGACCGCTCGACGAAGACCGGTTCTGCCGCGCACTGAACCGGACGCTGTCCGAATGCCGCGGCCTGCACAGCACTTTCGTACTCGACGGACCCGAGCCCGGTCAGGTAGCCGGAGCCGCGGTGACCGGTCCGGACGTCCTCGACGTCACCGGCCCCGGCCCGCTCGCCGCGACATGGATCGACCGGGAACTGACCCGGCAGATGGACCCCGCCACCGGGCCGCTGTACGTGCACGTCCTATTCCGGCTGCCGCACGGCCGATACGGCTGGTTCCAGCGCTACCACCGCCTGGTCAACGACGAGCCGGGCATGGCGGCGATCGTCCGCCGCACCGCCGAGGCCTACGAGTCGGGGGAGGCGGCCCCGACCGCGCCGCCGGACACCCGGCCGTTCGCGCCGCCCACCGTGCCGCTGACATCCGACGCCCGCTACCGCGAAAGCGGCGCGTGGGCGGACGACCGGCGCTACTGGGAGCAGTTGCTGGCCGGAGCGCCGCGACAACAGTTTCCACCCGGCCCGGTTCCTGAAGGCGAGAACCGGCGCCGCGTCACTCTTCCCGCCGACGGCGCCCTCGTGCGGCTCGCGCGCCGCAGCGGCGGCGGCCCGGCAGCGGTCCTGCTCGCCGCGCTGGCGGTATACGCCCACAGCCGCACCGGCGTCGGCGACGTGGTGGTCGGACACCGGGCGCACGGCTCCACCGTGCCCATCCGGCTCACCCTCGCACCGGATCTCACGTTCGACGCACTGACCCGGAACGTCGGCCTGCAACTGCGCAGATCCCGCAGGCACCGGTTCCTCGCCACCGAAGACGGTGCGGCGGACTCGTGGTCGGTGACCGGCGGAATACGCGAACCCTTCGGCGTCGAGCGCATCGGGGAGAGTGCCTTCGCCGTCACGCAGACGTGGCACTGCGGGGGCGACGACCTGGACGTGGAGGTGGAGGACCGGGGCGGCACGTGGGTCGTCGACGTGCACGGGCCGGTGGACGCCGAGGGATTCGCCGGAATCCTCACGGCCGCAGCCGCGGATCCGGGTGTGCGGTTGGGTGGGGTGGGTGTGTGGGGGTCGGGTGTGGGGTT